>NZ_JBCGFC010000003.1:0-487089 GCF_038739615.1 Aeromonas sp. SER
GCTGACCGGATTGCGGGTCAGTCGGGACAGTCACAACGTGCTGGAACTCTTGTACCAGCATCTCGTCTTCGTGACCTTGTACGAAGATGTTGCCGACGGAATCGGAGGTGAAGGCACCGGCGGTGATGTTGCCCTGGGTTTTACCTTCGATGCTGATATAACATGGAGTTGGCATGTGTATGCTCCTAAATAGATTGGTTAAATGAGATAGCACTCGACCCGACTATTAGCAGCGACCATGCCATTTATTTTTTACATAAAAAACAATGCGTTACAAACACCTTATCGTCACACGCCTCCCCACCAACGCAACTAGTTGCTCAGGCAACAGATCACACCACACAAACTTGCATTAAAGAGATTTAAAACTGCATGCAAGGCAACATTTTGCCCACAGCAGAACTTATATCTACCAATCAGCGCCAGATATAGCAAATATCCGCCATCCCTTGATGTGATGTTCATCAGTCTGGGCCTTATGGCTATTTCAGCTACGGTCTCAAGCTGGCGACTCGCAGCGAGCCATTGTACTGCCCGCCCCTATCAGGATTTAGATATATGAGATTTTGTCGGCGGGAAGAACAATAAACAGGGAAATGCAGAAAAAAATGACGGGAGCGTCTCATGTCAGTCCATATGGTCTGAGCGGATAGAAATGACCAACACGGCACACGACTGAATAGGCATGAGAAAGAAGCAAAGCAGAGCTGGAAAAACCAATTACAGGCGCCGTGAAAAGCAAAAAGCCCTGACGTTTCCGTCAGGGCTTTGCAATTTGGCGGTGAGGGAGGGATTCGAACCCTCGATACGTTGCCGTATACACACTTTCCAGGCGTGCTCCTTCAGCCACTCGGACACCTCACCAAATTTTGGTCTGTTGTTTAACGTGTTCAGCCAACACCTTGTTCGCTGCGCCGTTGCGCTGGAACGGGGCGTAATGTACGGGATACGAGGGCATGTGGTCAATGCAATTTTTTACTTTTTGCGTTCGTTTGCTCAATATCCGAACCAACTGACCAAAAACATGCCATTTCGTATCCCTTTTATTCAATTTACCGCCGCTTCGTGCAAATGTTCTCCTTTGAGCGCCTCTTCCAGCGAGCCATAAAACTCCAGCTTGCCGGGTTGCGGGCGAACCTTGGCGCGCGCCAGCGTCTTGAGCGGCTGGAACTGCAACTCGGCGACGCGCAGTTCGATACCGGCCGCGGCCATCTGCTTGCCAAACTGCAAGAAAGCGGAGAGGCCACCGGCATCCAGAATCGAGACTGCCTCCATCTGCAACACCAGCATGCGGTGCCCTTTCACCTCGGCGGCCAGTTCGGCAAACACCCGCTCCGCAGCTGCAAAGAAGAGCGGCCCATTGATCTTGTAAACCAACGCATCGGTCGGCACTTCGTGGGCATAGCGTTTGTGCTCGGCCAGATTGTGCAGCTTGGTCATCTTGGCGATCTCGCGCATAAAGAGCAGGGAGGCGAGGATCACACCGAAGGTGATGGCAATGACCATGTCGAAGATGACGGTCAGCGACAAGCAGACCAGCAGCACCAGTACATCCGCCTTGGGAGCCCGACGGATCAGTTCAACCACCTTGTGCGCCTCGCTCATGTTCCAGGCGACGATGAGCAGCAGCGCAGCCATGGCCGACAGTGGCAGCCAGGAGAGCCAGGGTGCCAGCACCAGAATGGCAGCGAGTACCACCAGCGCATGGATCACGCCAGAGAGGGGTGAGGTCGCGCCGGCCCGCACGTTGGCCGCCGAGCGGGCGATGGCTGCAGTCGCGGTGATGCCGCCAAAGAAGGGAGCAAAAATGTTGCCAAGCCCCTGCCCCAGCAGTTCGGCATTGGAGCTGTGCTTGCGACCGGTCATGCCGTCCAGCACCACAGCGCAGAGCAGCGACTCGATGGCTCCCAGCATCGCCATGGAGAAAGCGGCGGGCAGCAGACGTTCGATGGCTGCCAGATCCCAAGTCACCGGGGCACCATCCGGCCCGGGCAGTGCCCATGGCATCACCAAGGTCGGCGCGATGGGCGGGATCCCCATCCCTTGCGTGCCATCAGCCAGTGTGTAGCTGAACTTGCTGCCGATGGTGGCCACATCCACCCCAAAGTAATGGAGACCAAATCCCAAACCAACCCCCACCAGCACGGCAGGCAGATGGCCCGGAACCGGCAGCCGGAGCCGCGGCCACAGCAGCAGCACGGCCAGCGTTGCAACCCCCACCAGGGTATCTCCCCACTGCCAGCTGGGCATGGCGCTGGCCAGTGCTTCGACCTTGCCCAGATAGGTTTCCGGCATATGAGGAACGCTCAGACCGAAGAAATCCTTGATCTGCAAGGTGGCGATCACAATAGCAATACCACCGGTAAAACCCAGCGTTACTGAGGGGGGGATGTATTCAATAAGGCGACCGAGGCGGGCCAGACCCATCGCCACCAGAAAGAGGCCGGAGATAAGGGTCGCCATCAACAGGCCACCTACCCCGAACTGCTGGGCAACCGGGTAGAGGATCACCACGAAGGCAGCGGTCGGGCCCGAGATGGAGTAGCGGGAACCGCCGGTCACTGCAATAACGATACCGGCGATGATGGCGGTATAGAGGCCATGCTGCGGAGGAACACCACTGGCAATGGCGAGCGCCATGGCCAGTGGAATGGCGATGATGCCCACCGTCACACCGGCGATCAGGTCACGGCCAAAACGGGCCATGCTATAGGGCTCATCAATACAGGATTGGCGCAAGGCTATGGCGAGCTTCACGCTATTTAAAGAGGCTTGCTTGTGCATGTATACGTAATACCAAGAAGAGGGAGATAAAGGCCGGAGGGATCCGGCGCCCGATCATCATCAAGGGCCGGCAGAGCTGTCGACGCGGCGATGGTATCCTGCGTAACCTTACTCCAGCAGCGCCACTATTTCGATGGGCAGGATCAATGAATACTACAATCCGGCATCATTTGACTCATTTCCAGCCAAATCCCCGAACTTTATCGATTCGACCACCCTTTTTGGCGCCACGTTTGCTACCACAATGGCTTTTAGCCCCCTTGCACGTTGCCGACATGTTTGCCACACGATTGCCACAGAGCCCAAGGTTGCATGTCGATGAATGGCAGCAGTGGTTATGGGCAAGGGACTGATTGTGCTGAAAATAAACCGCAAAGCGCAACTTTTGGGCAAACGGTCTGAAAATCTGTTTTTCGTCCGGTTCGCGGGTTGACACCCGTCTTTCTGGTCATTAATATTCGCCCCGTCTCAACGAGACAGGCAATTCCTCCTTAGTTCAGTCGGTAGAACGGCGGACTGTTAATCCGTATGTCACTGGTTCAAGTCCAGTAGGAGGAGCCAATTCCCTCGTAGTTCAGTCGGTAGAACGGCGGACTGTTAATCCGTATGTCACAGGTTCAAGTCCTGTCGAGGGAGCCACATTTTAAAGCCCAGCCTTATGGCTGGGCTTTTTCGTATCTCTCTTGCAGGCTTTGGCATTGTCAGCAAAGCTGCTTTTTTTCCGAACTATATGCACGGCTCCCGGAAATCCTTTCTGCCTCTTTTATAGAGAGCATGACAGCTGCTCTGCCCTCTACACCGCCCTGTCATTATCGAATCAAGCAGATAAAGGCTGCCGTCATCAACACAGAGCGCTGTCTTCGGATACAGTTCACGTCATAATCACCCTGTTTCCTTATCTTGGAGTTTTTATGCGCCAGTTCAATCTCATGCTCAATGGCAGCAAGATGATGATGTACCCCTTCTACGTCTGCATCCTGCTCTGCGTCGCCCTGCTGATGGTCAAGTTCTTCATGCAGCTCTATGCGCTCTGCGTCAATATCATTGAGATCCCCTACATGGATCTCATCACCGGCGTGCTGACACTGGTGGACTTTGTGCTGGTGGCCCAGATGCTGATCCTGGTGGCGGTGTGCGGCTACGTGCAGTTCATCCAGACCCAGGAGCAGCGCGAGGCGCTTGGCAACAACTGGCTCAGCAAGATCAACTTTGCCTCTCTCAAGCTCATCGTCATCAACTCGCTGGTCACCATTGCCGGGGTGGAAGTGCTCAAAGCCTTCCTCGAAGATGGCATCACCAACGAAGTGGAGATGAAGTGGTCTGTAGTGGTGTTTCTCGCCTTCTCGATGGCGGCACTGATTTATGCGATCACCGAGCGCATGGCCGAACATAAATAGCGGTGGAGCTTCACTGGCGCGATTCAGCTTATATTCATCAGCAATACAATTGATAACTCTTTTCATTACCCTTACTGCGTTATAGACTTGCTCCCCCCGGGCCGATTGCCCGGGTGTTGGAGCAGTTATGACAACCCTTTCCCTCGTCCCCCGACAATTCTGGCAGTGGCTGGCCTATCACCATCAGGCTGCCGAGTGCTCCCTCTACCTGATGTTCTTCTCCGGCCTGCTGTTGTGGGAGCCGCTGACCCCGCTCTGGTCGCTGGCGCGCTGGAATTTGTTTTTCCATGTGATGCTCTCGCTCACCCTGTTCCCGCTGCTATTTGGCGCCTTCTGGCTCTCCCATCGCAGCTTGTTGAACCGCAGCAACAAACCCTTTTTACGCACCACGGGGCGGATTATCGAAGCCCTGCAGCTGATCTGTCTGGCCAGCGGCCTGCTGCTGGTGCTGCACGGCACCCCGGGCGATGCCATGGGCAACCTCGCCAGCTGGGCCCACTGGTTGAGCGCATTGGCGTTAACTCCTCTGGTGCTGCGCCACGCCTGGCGCTGGACCATCTTGAAATGGCGCTCCTGATCCCATGTTGAAGTCATCGTTCTCTGCATATTTGTCACCCCTGCTGGCCCTCCTGCTGCTGCTGACCAGCCCCTTTGCGTTGGCCCAGCAGATGGGCGCTGGGATGATCGCCTATGAGGAGGGGAAAAGCCCGCGCCTTGTCACCGCCAACCAGAACGCCGGCTCGGTCACCCTGCTTGAGCGCGATAGCGGCAAGCGACTCAAAGAGACACAACTAGGTGGCGATCTGCGCCAGCTGGCCCGCGCAGACAACGGCACCCTGCTGGTAAGCGATTATCGCGGCGATCGCCTGCTGCTGCTGGATGATGATCTCACCCTGGACAAGGCGATCCCCACCGGCCATAGACCCTACGGGGTCATCTTCGATCCCAAGCGGCAGTGGTTTTGGATCACGCTGTTCGAATCAGCTCGCCTGCAGGCCTATGACACGGCGGGCAACTTGCAGCTGGATGTGGCCACTGCCGAGACCCCGCGCGGACTGGCCTTGACCGACAATGATCGCCTGCTGCTGACCCACGCCATGACAGGCCAGCTCGCCATCTATGATCTTGCCAAGCTTGAGAAGGACGCCAAGGGAGCTTCGCTTCCCAAGCCCAAGCTAATCACCCTGGCCGAGACCCACAGCGACACGCCAAGCGACTCGCAGGGCTTGCCGCGCCTGCTGGACGGCATCGCCCTCTCCCCCGATGGCAGCGAGGCCTGGCTGCCCCATGTGCTGTGGAGCTTCGATCACCCCTTCCAGTTTCAGAGCACCGTCTTTCCGGCCGTCTCCATCATCGATCTCGATGAGGAGAAAGAGCGGGTCGATGAAAGAAAACAGCTTTTTTTGCAAATCAACCTGCCAAGCGTCGGCAACCGCAGCCAGATTGTCTCCAACCCGTTCGCTGCGCGCTTCGCCGCCGATGGCAAGCGGGTCTATCTGACCCTGGCGGGCTCGGAAGATCTGCTGGTGTTCGACCTCTCCCGCAGCGGCAAATCCAACAGCAACCGCCACCGCCGCAAAAAGTTTCAGGGGGGCGCCAAGGCGACCCAGCTCTTGCGTCACCTGCCGGGGCAGAATCCGCGGGATCTGCTGATCGACGGCAACCACATTCTGGTGCACAACGCCATGGGGCAGGATCTCACCCGCCTCAATAGCGGTGGCAGCGGCCCGTTTGCCCGAGTCACCGTCGATGTGCCCCACTTCGCCGAACTGGTAGAGACAGATCCGCGCCCCGAGCCGCTTCAGCGCGGCGAGCGGCTGTTCAACCTTGGTAACACTGCGTCCAACTCACGCTTCCCGATGGCGGGGGACAACTGGATGAGCTGCAACTCCTGCCATCTGGACGGGTTCAACTTCACCAACCGCTATCTGATGGCGGCCCATCGCCAGCAGAGCGGCGACAACGCCATCAACGGCCACGCCAACCTTGCCAATATGGTGGCGGGGGACTTTATCGGCGAATACCTGCGCATGACCCAGCAGACCCAAGGCGGCATGGGCCATGACATCCGCGATGGGGCCGAGGCGGTTGACCCCGCGAGGCCCCAACCGGAAGTGAAAGCGATGATGGAGGACTTGCACGCCTTCGTCACCGCCGATGACAACCTCCCCTATCTCGCCAACTGGCTGCGACTCGATGCTCCGCGCACGGATCCCGCCAAGGCACCGACCACTCACCCGAAAGAGTGGCTCAACTCCGCCTCCTGCCAGAACTGCCACCAACAGGCGTTCCAGGATTGGAGCGAGAGCAACCACCGGTTGATGGGCAACTCCCATCCCTACTACAAGGTGGTGCAGGCGCTGGCTCGTGAAACCGAGGGCGAAGCGTTTGGCCAGTGGTGTCAGGGCTGCCACATGCCCCAGCAGGTGATGACAGGCCAGCTGGATCTGCCCAAGGGTTCCCACATGTTCGAGCAGGGTGGCGCCTCGCTGATTGCCGCCCACAAGGCGGGCGAACCTGTGGTTGAGGAAGGGACCGGCTGCGTGCTTTGTCATCGCATCACCAAGGTAGAAGATGCGGGCGGCAACAGCGCCTTTACCGTGAATTTGAAAGACCGCGAGAGCTATGTGTTCGAGGATGCCTCGGGCGGCAGCCTCCAGCACTGGCTGGCCGAGCGGCAGATCAACGCCCGTCCGGCGGCCCACAAAGCCTCCTATCAAAAGGATTTCTACCGCGACGCGGCCCTGTGCAAGTCGTGCCACAACGAGTTTGCCCCGGGCACCGGCGCCAATATCGTCAACACCTGGGACGAGTGGGAAAAATCCAGCTTCGCCAAGGCCGAGGATCTTGCCAAACGGCGCACCTGCATCGACTGCCATATGAACCCGGAGCCGGGCAACGGCGGCGCGCCGGTGGCTGGCCAGTCCACCGAAAACGGCACCATGAAAGTGCGGCTCTATCGCCACAACTTTACCGGTGCCCAGCACCAGCTGGTGGGGCTGCGCAACCCCGACCTTGAACAGGAGAGTCTGGCGCTCTTGCGCTCCAGCGCTACCCTCTCCGCCCGTATCGAACAGGCTGCCGATAGTCAGCAGCTGGTGGTGCAGGTCGCCAATACCGGCGCGGGCCATGCCCTGCCCACCGGAGTGGCCGATTTTCGTGAACTCTGGCTGGAGCTGACCGTCACCGACGCCAGTGGCAAGGTAGTGCTTGCCAGCGGCCAGCCGGTGGATGGCGCTGTCCCAGAAGATGCGCGGCTGTTCAGAAAAGTGTTCGGTGATGCCGAGGGCAAGCCGGTGGGGCTCAAGTTCTGGCGCTACGCCAAATTGCTGGAAGATACCCGCATTCCGGCCGATGGCTGGCGCGATGAAGTCTGGCAGCTACCCGCAGAAGCCCAAGGGCCCTTCAAGGCCGATATCAAACTCAATTTCCGCACCTACCCCAAGTGGGTCAATGATGCGGTGCGCGCCGCCGAGCCCAGCTTGCCGGAACCACCCATAGTGCAGCTAAATCGGTTGCAACTTACCCTGCAGCCTCTCCCCGTCACGCCTGCTACGGAGCCTCAATCCTGATGTTTGCAAGTTTCCTCATTACCCTGCGCGAGGGGCTGGAAGCCTTCCTGCTGGTCGGCATCTGCCTCTCCTACCTCGCCAAGCTGGGGGCGAGCCGCTACAACAAGTTCATCTATCTGGGGGTGGGGCTCGGCCTTATCGCTTCCCTGATCGTCGCCTTCCTGTTCCAGGTGGTGGTGAGCCAGTTCGAGAGCGAGCGCTACAACCACCTCTTGATGGCGGGGATCCTCATCTTCGCCACCTTGGTGCTCACCTATATGGCGATCTGGATGCAGAAGCAGGCCAAATCCCAGGTGGGGGCCATGACGGCGCGCATCGATGCGGCCATCGATGGCGGCAACCTGTTTGGTCTGGTGCTGCTCGCCTTTCTGGCGGTGATGCGCGAAGGGTTTGAAACCGTGCTCTTCTTCTCCGCCCTGCTCTATTCGGGGCAAGGGGTGGATCTGCAATCCGGCCTGATAGGCGCGCTCGCAGGGCTGCTGGTCTCCATCGCGCTGGTGTGGGGACTGCTGCGCTCCACCCGCAAGGTGGCGCTGGCCCCCTTCTTCCGCTGGACTGGCCTGCTCATCATCATCATCGCCGCAGGTCTGCTGTCGTCCGCCGTCAACATGTTGCAGGCGGCAGATATCATCACCTTCTGGACCACGCCGGTGTTCGACATCAGCCACATTCTCGACGATCAGGGGGTATTTGGTACCTTCCTGCGCGCCCTGTTTGGCTACAATGCCTCACCCGCTGGCTTGCAGCTGCTGACCTGGGCCCTCTATCTGGCGATCTTCGTTACCCTCTGGCAGCGCAGCTATCGCCCGCAGGTAAGTGCCGCGACTGGCAAGGGCTGAGCCAACACGCCCTGTGGTAGCAAGGCCACGGGGTAACAACACTATTCGGGGGCCGCGCCTTGGTGCGGTTCCCTTATCTATCAAGCAGTTTCGGAATAGGTCATGAGCGATAACAACAAGAAGCACATTGCGGTACTGGGTGCCGGCCCCGCCGGTTTGATGGCCGCCTGGCGCCTGCGCCGCGCCGGTTTTGCAGTCACCCTGTTCGAGCAGGAGCCGGTGGTCGGCGGCATGTGCGCCACCCAGACCTTCAAGGGGCGCGATGGGGAGTATCGCTTCGACTACGGCGGTCACCGCTTTATCACCAAGAACCCCGAGCTGCTCGCCTTTATCGACGAGCTGATGGGAGACGACCTGCTCCACGCCGAACGCAAGAGCGTCATCCGCTTTGGCGGGCGCACCTATGACTACCCATTGAACCTGCCCAACCTGCTCAAGACGGCGCCGCTCGCCCTGATGGCCGGGGCGGTAAAAGACTTGCTGCTGTTGCCCTTTAGCAAGAAGCCGGATGATTTTGCCAAGGCGAGCTTTGCCGAGTGGATCCAGAGCCACTTCGGCCGCACCCTCTACCGCCAGTTCTTCGAGGGTTACACCGGCAAGCTGTGGGGCATCAATCCGGACAAGCTCTCCGCCGACTGGGCCGGCCAGCGCATCAGCCTGATCGATCTCAAAGACGTGGCGCGCCGCCTGCTGCCAAGACGCAACGGCAGTATCTCGGTGCGCACCTATGCCCGCAAATACCGCTACCCCAAATATGGCTTCGGACAGATCTTCACCACCCTGGGCGAGCGGCTGGTGGCCGAAGGGGTTGAGCTCAAAACCGGCGCTACCATCACCCGCCTTGAGCAGGCCGATGGCCGCATCGAACGGGTTTATTGGAAACAAGATGACGTTGAGCAGAACGAGCGCTTTGATCAGGTGATCTCCACCCTGCCGCTGCCGCTCACCTGCCAGCATCTGGGCTTGCCGTGCGATCTCCACTACCGGTCGCTTCGCTTCGTCAATATGCCGCTCAAGCAAGAGAACCTGTCGGACAACACCTGGCAGTACCTCTCCGACCCCCACATTCTGGCCACTCGCCTGCAGGAGCCGCGCCGCCGCAGTCCCTTTATGGCGCCCCAGGGCCAGACCTCCGTGATGCTGGAGATCCCCTGCAATCCGGGGGATGCCACCTGGCAGGCTCCGCTCTCTGATCTGCGCGGTCGGGTTACCACTGATCTCGCGAGTCTCGGTGTCGATACCGCCAAGCTTGGCGATGAAACTTTTGAAGCGCGCAGCGAATACGCCTATCCGCTGATGGATCTCGGCTATCAGGCCCGTCGTAACGAAGCCATCAAGGCGCTGATGCCCATCACCAACCTCATCATGACCGGCCGTCAGGGGACATTCCGCTACATCTTCACCGACACCGCTATGGAGATGGGGATGATGGCTGCCGACATGGTGATCGACGGGGTGGACCGACGCCACGCCATCTTTAACCATCGCAACGAAAATACCGTGATCGAAACCCAGAGCGTGGCCTGATGGCCGCGCCATTGGCATAAGTAAGGAGAACAGGATGACTATCCGCCCGGGTTTACTCGCCCTCACCCTGCTGCTGACCCTGAGCGGGCAGGCGCAGGCTTACTCCTACGCCGCCGCCGGCAAGGAGCCACTGATCGATGCACGCGAAGCGCTGCTGGGCGCCGCCACTGGCGGCAAGGATGCCAGCGCCACCTTGAGCGAGATCGCCGAGGAGCTGACCTATCTGGAACAGCACCACAAGGTGGAATTGCAAGCGCCACTGGCAGCCGCCATCAAGGCCAAAGACGCCGCAGCAACCGCCGCCCTGCTCAATCGCGCCTACAAGGCGGAGATCGAGCGCCGCCTCGAAGGGGCCAGCCAAAACCTTGGCGACTACCAGACCGCTAAGGTGCTGGTGGTCAAGAGCAAGCGCTTCCTCGACTTGATCCTCCCATCACTCAGTGAAGGGGATCGCAAGGCAGCCGAACAGGCGCTGGCCAGGGTGCTGGATGCCATCGGCAACCCGGGGGTATTCGGGGTGGGCGCCAAGCCTGCCGATGCGGCTGCCTTTGCCACAGCGGAAAAAGCGCTGATGGCCGTGCTGGCGCCGCTTTGATGGCCTCTCATCGATGACGACGGCCCCCCTCATCCCCAACCCTTCTCCCGCAAGGGGAGAAGGGGGGCGTCACCACGGCCGATTACGCTTCGCTAATCGACCCTACTTGCTGATCCTGCTGCAACTGGCCTGGTTTTGCTGGCTGCTGGCCTTCCCGGTGGCCCTCGATTCCGACGATGCCCTCAATTTCGCCCACGGGGTGACGCGCTTTAGCGTGCTGGAGTTCTCCCCCCACTTTCCGGGTTACCCCGCCTTTATCTGGCTGGCGCGGCTGATCAATCTGGCGGTAGACGATCCGGCCCGCGCGGTGCAGTGGGCAAGTCTGCTCGGGAGCAGTTTGCTGGCGCCGCTCGCCGCCTTGTTGGCGGTGAAGCTGTGGCAACGGCCAAGCCTGCTCGCCCCAGTCTGGCTGCTGGTGCTGGCCCTACCGCTCACTCCGACACTGGCGCTCTCCGGCCTTTCGGATGGGCCGGCGCTCGCCGCCTGGCTCGGAACGCTGCTGGCCTTGCAGCAGCGCAGATTCGCACTGGCGGGTCTGCTGCTAGGCCTTATGCTGGCGCTGCGTCCCTCCTATTTTGTGCTGGCGCTGCTGCTCTTGTGGCTGGGTATGGTGCAGAAGGAAACGCGCGTCAGGTTTGTGCTCCCCATCGCGCTGGTGGGGCTTATCAGCCTGCTGTTTGTCTGGCAGGCCGATGGCTGGGCCTACTTCAGCGAGGGGCGCCGCTTTACCGACGGCCATTTTACCCTCTGGGGCAATACGGCGGCGACCCATGGCGATCGACTGCTGAGCTGGGCGCGTACCTTCAACGATCAGCTGACCCCGCTCTGGCCCCTGTTGATGGTGGCGCTGCTGATGCTGCCGCTTTGGCAACGCTCAAAAGATCACAAGGCAGCCCTCTCTCCGCTCTGGACGCTCTACTGGTTCATCCTGCTGCTGTGGACCCTGTTTGGCCAGAATCCCGACAATCCCCGCCATCTGGCCCCCATTACCCTGCTCGGTATTGTGCTGCTGGCAGGCTGGCTGCTACGCCGTGGCGAGTCGGTGGTCGCGGTGGCCGGATTGCTGCTCCTAGCGGCGACCTTCACCCTGCCCCGTCCGCCCGCCATGGTGCAGGCGGCAAAACTGGCAGAAAAAACGTGCCCGGCGCTGGTGACCCAGTGGGGGGTAAGATTGCTGCGGGAGACCACGGCGCTGCCGGTGACCGATGGCTGGTACAAGGGGGATGCGGCGCTGGCGCTCTCTCAAGGAGCCTGCCGTTTGAGCCGCCGGGCCATTGAGCCTGCTGAAATGCAGGCTGGCAGCAGACAGATCTGGTTTGCCCCCCGATTTCACGCCGAACCGGGCCTCTGGCTCGCCATACCGGATCCCCCGCTGGCACAAAACTGATAGACTGCCTTTTCGCCCTTTTTCCATCCATCCCACAACTGGATACCCTATGCCCCAAACCGCTCCGACCCGGGCCTCCGCCCTCTCCCCCCGTTTTCTTTTTATCCTGCTGGGTGCGCTGGCAGGCCTGACCCCGCTCGCGGTAGATATGTATCTGCCGGCTATTCCGGCCATCGCCCGGGATCTGGCTACCAGCATCGACGGTGCCCAGCTCACCATCAGCGCCTTTCTGGGCGGCTTTGCCATCGGCCAGCTCTTTTACGGCCCGCTCGCTGACAGCTATGGCCGCAAGCCGGTGATCCTGGCGGGGCTGGTGATGTTTGCCATCGCCTCGGTCGGTTGTGCCATGGCGGACTCCCTGCCCGAATTGCTGGCCTATCGGATGCTGCAGGCGGCGGGCGGCGCCGCGGGGTCGGTCGTGGTCAATGCCCTGCTGCGCGATCTGTTCGAGAAGGATGCCTTTTCCCGCGCCATGTCGTTCGTCATTCTGGTGATGACGCTGGCGCCGCTGGTGGCACCCGTGGTGGGGGGGTACATCAGTGCCCATGCCAGCTGGCGGGTGATCTTCTGGCTGCTGGTGGGGATCAGCCTGCTGATCTGTCTGGTGATGCAGTGGAAAATCGAGGAGACCCTGAAACCCGAGCACCGTCAGCCGCTCAAGATCGGCCAGATCCTCAAGAACTACTGGGGTGTGCTCTCCCATCGCGGTGCCATGGGCTATGTGCTGTGCGGCTCCCTCTCAAGCTCCGGCATGTTCGCCTTCTTAAGCGGCTCACCCTACGTCTATATCGAGTATTTCAAGGTGCCGACCGAGCATTACGGCTGGCTGTTTGGCCTCAATATTCTGCTGATGATGGTGGTGACCTTCGTCAACAGCCGGCTGGTGAAAGGGGTGGGCGCCGAGCGGATGCTGCAATACGGCCTGCTGGTGCTGCCCTGCGCGGGCGCCCTGCTGGTCTACAACGCCTGGAGCCAGACCGGCGGCCTGTGGGGCATCGTCATTCCGGTGGTACTGTTTGTCGGTCATATCAGTCTGGTGGGCGCCAACGCCATGACCGGTCTGATGGGCCACTTCCCGCAAGCTGCGGGCACCGCCTCGGCACTGGCGGGCACCCTGCGCTTTGGCATCGGCGCGCTGGTCGGCATTCTGGTCAACCTCAACCCGCCCCACTCGCCGCTGCCGATGGCCATTGCCATCGCCTGCTGCGGGGTCGGTTCAGCCCTCAGCTACTGGCTGCTCACCGGCCACAAGGCACACTGATCCCTCTGCTGGATATAAAAAAGAGCGCCCCCTCTCTTGCGACAGGGGGCGCTCTTTTTTGGGGAGAGATGTCACAACAGGTGCGCCTCAATCCCCTCCGATATGCGTCACTTCTTGCCAAAACCGGACTGTTTCAGGGTATACCCCGCGCTGTTTTGCCAGGCATCCAGACCGCTTCGGTTGTTGCCTGCTACCAGGCTCGCGGCCAGACTCGGGCTGTTGAACAGCTGATCGGCGGTAAAGAGAAAGCCCCCTTCGCTGCGGGGTACCAGAATGCCCTTCTCCAGCAGCTCCAGCCGCAACTCGATCACCGCTTCACGCAAAGAGGCGGCATCCTCGCCATTGGCGGTGGAACCGGCCAGCACCATAAAGCCCGGATTTTGCCGCTTGCCCACCGGATAACCGTGAGCTTCGGCCCCTTTGCCGTTGAAGTGGTAGAGCTCACGCTCCCCGGGACGATTGTCGGAGAGCGCCTTTTGCAGGGTCATCAGCTCGTTGTAGATCTCGATGGGGACGACGGCCGCCTGCTTGTTCCCCTTGCTATCGATGATAAAACTGACTTGCTTGTGTAACATCCTTGCTCATCCTGTGACCCATGGAAGCCCCTATTCTAACCATCTCGGGCAACCATGATCCAGCAAGGATCCCCATCTCTTTTGCTGCATCGATCACTAACTGACGCACTAGATACACAGCTGAAAGCCATTGACCATCAAATGGTTACCCCACCCTGCTTCGCGCTGGTCACGATCTGGCAAGCCAATCTCCCGCGATCCTTGTCCGGATCCCTTCCCTGCGCCTTGCAATGCAGACCACCGTCAAAAAACCTTTCAAAATCCGAGCGATAAATAACTTTTTACTCATTAAATTGGTCGCCGTTTGATATAATCCTCATCCGGCCCTCTCAGCCCCAAAAGCAGCTGAGGGCAACCCATGTTTGATCAACATCCAATCTGGTTAAAAACAGCGCTCGGGGAGCTGTAACCCCGTGCGGTAGCTATCTCGTTTATCACCATTACACGTGTCTAAGCAGCAAATGTTAATCAAGCTACACCTCACGCGAGCCTTGCTACATAAGGTTTCTATCATCTGCAAGTAAGGTTGAAACGATAAGTATTAGACTATGACACAAGCTAAATGACATTTTTACTGACTGTGCGAGACCGGCATTCCACTATTCGACACAGCTATTTATATACTAATTAGTGATATTCATTTATTAACTGGCAGTTTTTATCGCGAGTAAAAATAATTTCCTATCAAGAATTAAATACAATTTACCTTTTATTACATCTTGTCTAGTCACATATTGAGGTTTAAAGTTGCTCATTAATAAAAATTGGAGCCTCCAAACTACATTCGAAGTAGTAAATGAAAAATATTATCCGGGTGGTATACAAAGCGGCCCTCAACGAAATAGATTGATAGAAACTTGGGGGCAACTAGTTGGTAAACAAAGAGCTTTGAGTGAGCTTGAGCATTTGATTATTGAATATGGCTCAATCAATAAAATGTCAAAATCAGTACGGATGTCTTCAATTACCATCAAAAATCTGAAATCATTTTTTGAATCACTGCCTGATGAATTCGAAAGTTCAAACTCAACTAAAATCCATAAATTTAGTGAAGGTAAACATTGCGGATTAGAAGAAGACTTACACAATGAATTTAAAGAGGTAAAGGGCCAAAATCCAACAAAGTCAATTCAGAATGTCGTCGATGAATATATACTGGCATTTCTCAACAGTTCGGGCGGTAGTATTTTTTGGGGAATTCAAGATGATGGCATCGTAAAATGTATAAAGTTAGATAACCGACTAAAAGATGAGATAAATAAAGTCATCAATCTTAAAATAAACACTATTGAACCATCTATTGACCCCACAAGAATAAATATAGTATTTCATGATGTTACAGGCGTAGATTGTGGTTACGTTCTTGAAGTACGAATACCTAAGTCAAACTTATCTGGCTTACATTTCAACTCATCTGGTAATACTTGGATAAGAGTTAATGGATGCAAACAAAAACTACAAGGTGTTGCATTACAAGATTATCTCATCCAAAGATTACAGAGCAACTTTAAATAGCAATGTTAAATTAAAAAACATTTAATATCGGAGTATGTAAATGGGTAGGGAAGATAAACGAATATTATTGTTGGACTTCTTCAGAGAAAGAGAAGAAAGACACGAGTCTTTTTCAGTTACACAAGCCGCAGCCGCAACAGGTTACAATTCTAAAAGTGTCATTAAATATATAAATGAAAAATTAAAAGGCCAGTTTATTTTCAAATTTGATAGTAACAGTTTCATTTCTAAAGGTCTGATAAAAATATCAAACAATGACTTTATTAGACTTATGTCCCAAAGCACTTCATCAAAGGAGATAACACCACAGGAAAAAATGTACCAACAACTAATAAAAAGGAGTCTAGATGCATTCATTCTTGCGTTAGAAGTTTACAATAGGCCTAGTTTGTGCAACCGAGTTGAAGCATTCACTATTTTAATGGTCAATGCATGGGAGCTTTTTTTAAAGGCTGAGATATTAGATGCATGCGGCGAAGATAAGGTTTTTTACAAAAATGGAAAAAGCATATCGATCTCCGACGCACTACCCCTGAGAATCCAAAACAATGATCCTGTAAAAAGAAACATTGAGACATTGGTCTTACTACGAGACCAAGCAACACATTTGCTCATTCCTGAATTGCAACCACAACTTTCAAGATTATTCCAAGCAAACGTTTTTAATTATCAAGAAAGATATAAAAACCAAATGGGAAACTCCCCTCTTGCTGGACAAAGTGTGGGAATGCTTAGTCTGGTTATAGATGGTCCTACACCTGAAATAGGTGTTATTAAAGAAAACTATGGGAAATTAACAGCAACAGAAGTCGAGAGATTCATCTATGCCTTTGAAAGTACAAATAGAGAGCTAAATTCAGATAAGTTTTCCATCAATATAGAGTACAAACTTGCCCTTGTTAGAAACCCAAATAAATCCGACCTAACATTAAGCTGTGGAGAGCAAGGACAGAAAGCAATAATAATAACCCAAGCAAAAGATCTAAATGATACCCATCCATATTTCACTAATGATGCGATCTCAGCGATAAATGCTAATCAAAAGATTAAAAAAATAAATAGGCATTCATTTCAAGCGATTGTTTTTAAACATAGAATCAAGAAAAACAAAAACTCTGAAATGTACAATTTCACTGATAGAGCCAGATATTCAAACAAATTCATTACATGGGTAGTAAAAAATATTACGGAACATGATAACTGGTTGCAAACAGCATTGGATGAATATAATAAACACAAGAAAAGCAAAAAAATGGCTGCATAAAGTAGATGATAACCCCTCTACATTTATTAGCTAGCAGTAGTTATTTTGAGACAGGAATCTGTTAGATATTTTTATCTATATATCTCTTGCTCAGGCAATGCGACAGCTTATTATTTTCTCCCAGCGATTGAATAAACGCCAGTGTACGGCGATTAAACTGCTCCGGCTGCTCCACATTGCAGACATGGCCGCACTGTTCAATGACCGCCAGCGAAGAGCTGGCATCGCGGGCCACCTGTTCGCGCACCGGCGCCAGAAACATATGATCCTCCTCCCCCATCACATAGAGAGTGGGAATGGGCAGGGAGCGTTCGCGAAAATAACGCATCAGCGGATTAACCTCGGTAGCGAGGCGGAACCAGCGTTTGAACTCTTTCTGGCAGAGCTTGCGGGCCTCGCGCACAAAGAGGTTGCGCGACTCCTGATGGTGCTGGCGCGGCATAATGATGAAGGCAAACAGCCGGTAGAGCCACATATAGGGCAGGAAGTGCTGGCCGAGTCGGCCCAACTGCACCAGCACCCGCGAGCGGATATCGAGCCGCAGGATTGCGCCCCCCAGTACCATGCTCTTGACCCGCTCCGGGCAGAGCTCGGCCAGATGGCGAATAAGGATGGTGCCAAGGGAGATGCCGACAAAGTGGGCGCGGCGGATATCGAGATGATCGAGCAACCGAACGATATCCTCGGTCACCGCCCGAAAGCTGTAGTGGCCCTGGATCACCTGCTGTAGCTTGTTGGACTGGCCATGGCCGCGCAAATCCAGCAGCAACACGTTGAAGTGCTCGCGATAGGCGCGCAGCTGCTTGAACCAGATGGAGGAGCTGCCACCGGCGCCGTGGACAAACACCACCCAATCCCGCTCGGGACCCAGTTCGAAAGTCTTGTGATACAACATCAATAGGCTCCCTCGGTGATGGGGGGTATACTCGGCAGCGCATAGTAACAGATGCCTTCCCCTGATTGATATGCAACCGCACTGATCGGATCACCCACAGCGAGACCAGACCATGGAGTTAACCCCTTTACGCCACTTTCTGCTCTCGTTGCCGGGCAGTCAGGAAGATACCCCGTTTGGCCCGGAGATCCTGGTCTACCGCATCGCCGGCAAGATGTTCGCGCTGGTGGATTGGCAAGCTGACCCGCTCACCATCAACCTCAAGTGCGAACCCGAGCTGGCGCTACTGCTGCGCGAACTTCACCCCGAGGTGAAGCCTGGCTGGCATATGAACAAGCAACACTGGAACACAGTGACCCTGAACAGCACCTTGCCCGATGATCTCTGGCAGGGCTGGGTGCACCACTCCTATGAGCGGGTTGTCGCGGGTCTGCCCAAAGCCAAACGGCCCATGGCGCCCGCCCGCAATGCAGCAGATCAGGGGGCTTCGGCATGACGCCTCTCCTCTTGATCGCCCCCCTTGGCGAGCAGCATATTCCAGCGCTGGTCACCCTGTTCGAGCAGGCAATCCGCCACACCGGCCCCCAGCACTACAGCCCGGAGCAGGTGAAGCAGTGGGCCCTCGGTTCACAACATCCCGGCTTTGTCAGCCAGCTGCGCGAGCATCATGGCTGGGTTGCCATGCTGGGTGACGCGCCTGCCGGTTTTGTCACCCTGAGCGCCGATGGCCACCTCAGCCTGCTCTACGTCGGTGCGGCCCACCAGCGGCAGGGGCTGGGCAATCTGCTGCTTACCACGGCGCTGGCAGGTGCCCGCGCCCTTGGCATCAGCGCCATCACAACCGAGGCCAGCGCCTTCAGTTATGAGCTATTTTTACGGCATGGCTTTACCTTGACCGGCGTGGAAAGCGTGGAGCGCGGCGGAGTCAGTTTTACCCGCCACCGCCTGCACTGCTGCTTGCCAAGCTAGATCAAGCCACTAAAATACGCTTAATTTTCGTATTGTTACTGTATTGAGGCAGCAACCATGGTGGTAGAGAGTGAAGGCTATATCTCGCTGATCGAGTATCTGGTGGAGAGTTTGGGACTGTTTGAGGCCCAGCAACAGAACGCGGGTGGCGAGCAGACCATCGAGGATCTCGTCAGTAGCCGGGTGGCCAGCAACCTGATGGCCATCTGCGAGCAGAACCCTCAGCTGGCACCCAAGGTGCGCTTTACCATCATGCAGGAGGCGGACGCCGTGGTCGCCGATCTGGAAGAGGTGCTCTCCGCTGTCTGGCTGCGCGAGCCGACCCCGGAGCAGAAAGCCTTCCTCATCGAGTTTATCGATCTTATCAAGAACCTCTTCGACAGCGCGATCGCCTGACAGATCGCCCCTCCCGAGCTAAAACAAGCAGATATGAAAAGGGCCGCCTTGGTGGGCAGCCCTGCTTGCTATCATTTTCAACCCGCCAGTGCGTTCATTCATCAGGCGGTTATCAAGGCAAGAAATGTGTCTGGACTTTGCATCCGATCCCTGGACGCTACCTAGTTAGTCCCGACTGGTCGCAATAAGTTCCCTCCTCCGACCATTTATTTTCACTTTTTTTACGGAATCGACTACAAACCTGTTCAGCGGTTCAGGCTAGGCGGTAAACAGACTCCAATGCCACCCAATCCGCAGTAGCCATCCGGGTTCTTCTCCAGATATTGCTGGTGATAATCCTCGGCGTAGTAGAAGGGTGCCAGCGGCAGGATGCGGGTGGTGATGGCCCGGCTGTCACCGCTTGCCGCCATGGCCTGCTGATAGGCAGCCATGCTCTGCTGGGCAATGATCTGCTGACTCTCGTCGCCATAGAAGATGACCGAGCGGTACTGGGTACCGATGTCCCCGCCCTGCCGCATCCCCTGCGCCGGATCGTGCTGCTCCCAGAACAATTTGAGCAGATCGCCATAGCTGATGACCGCCGGATCAAACACCACCTGCACCGTCTCGGCATGACCGGTCAGGCCGCTGCACACCTCCTTGTAGGTGGGATTGGGGGTGACGCCGCCCTGATAACCGGCGGCGGTGGAGTAGACCCCAGGCTGCTGCCAGAACAGGCGCTCCACGCCCCAGAAGCAGCCCATGCCAAACCAGGCGATCGCCATGTTCTCGGGCCAGGGCCCCTGAGTCGGATGGCCGTTTACTGCATGCTGCTGGCCAATCACCATGGCCTCGCTGCGCCCCGGCAACGCCTCTGCCGGCGAAATAATCTGTTCCATCAAGCCACTCCTTGTAAAAACCGGTGCCAATGCACGATGACGAAAAGGAGCATCGAAGATAACAGTTTGTGGCACCGGATCAACCGGCGCCTCCCGCCCCCATCCTCCTCTTCACTCCCCTGCGCCTCTCCTGCCACTTCGGCCAGTTACGCCCGGGCAAGGCATCCGGTTGGCCAACAAACCCAACCAAATCAATATTTAGTCTTGATTTGTGAATTTATTTTCATATATTGAGCCAATCGCTGTTTTTTTATGGAAGAAATATCAAGTGCGTGAACGTGAGCCCAGTCTGGTCAATGCTTTCCGGCAATCTACTCCCTATGTCAATGTCCATCGGGGCGCCACCTTTGTGCTGATGATGGGGGGGGAAGCCGTCTGCCACCCCAACTTTGCCAATATCGTCAGCGATATCGCCCTGCTGCAGACTCTGGGCATACGGCTGGTGCTGGTGTTTGGTTCACGTCCGCAAAACGATGAAGCGTTGGCCCGCGCCGGAATCGAGGCCCAGTACCACAAGCGGATCCGGGTCACCGATGACGAGAGCTTCGCCATCATCAAACAGGTGTGTGGTGGCCTGCAGTACGACATCACTGCCCAGCTCTCCATGGGGCTCGCCAACACTCCGATGCAGGGTGCGCGGATCAGCGTGGTGAGCGGCAACTTCGTCACCGCCCAGCCGCTGGGGGTGGATGATGGCATCGACTTTTGCCACAGCGGCCGGGTGCGCCGCATCGATGTGGAGGGGATCACCCGCCAGCTCGATCAAAAGAGTCTGGTGCTCATCTCCCCCATCGGCTGCTCGGTCACCGGCGAGAGCTTTAACCTGAGCTCGGAAGAGGTGGCTCGCCGGGTGGCGGTCGATCTCAAGGCGGACAAGCTTATCTGCTTCAGCAGCACCCAGGGGGTTATGGACAGACACGGCGAAGCCATCTCCGAGCTCTTCCCCGAACAGGCCGAAGAGCTGCTGGTGGAGCTGGAGCAGGCGGGAGAAGAGATGTCCGGCACCGCCCGCTATCTGCGCGCGGCGATTGCCTCCTGCCGTGGCGGGGTGCCCCGCTCCCATCTGGTGAGTTATCAGGATGACGGCGCCATGCTGCAGGAGCTGTTCAGCCGCGACGGCCTCGGTACCCAGATTGTGCGGGAGAGCGCCGAGCAGGCCCGTGCCGCCACCATCGAGGACATCGGTGGCATTCTCGACCTCATTCGCCCGCTGGAGGAGGAAGGCATTCTGGTGCGCCGCTCCCGCGAGCAGCTGGAGATGGAGATCGACAAGTTCACCATCATCGAGCGCGATGGCCTGATCATCGGCTGCGCGGCGCTCTACTGCTTTATGGAAGAGGCGATGGCGGAGATGGCCTGCGTCGCCATCCATCCCGACTATCGCAACTCCAACCGGGGGGATCAGCTGGTGGCCAAGGTGGCCGAGCGGGCCAAACGGCTCGGCATCCGCCGCCTGTTCGTGCTCACCACCCGCTCCATCCACTGGTTCCGGGAGCGGGGGTTCGAACCGCTGGAAGTGGAGGATCTGCCGGTTGAGCGCCAGCGCCTCTACAACTGGCAGCGTCGTTCCAAGGTTTTGTCAAAAACCATTGTATAACCTATTGATTCTGCGTTGAGTTAGCTGACATTTTGAACTTTTTTACAAACTCGATTGACAGTCCAATCCAACGCAAGGTATTTCTAAATGCACTCCACCGCCATGGTGGAGCCAGAAGAGGAGCGCTGCCCAGGCAGCCCGAGAGAGGACGCCAGAGTCCGGTGAACTTGGGTCAGGGGGAGCAGCGCCGAGACATCTGAGGAGACTGGAAACCTCAGTGTCGGCTGCGGGGGCTGAATCCCCCGGGTTGTCATCGGTAGTGGTCATCCCCCACCGCGCCCTGTCAGGGGCGGGTACGGGATGGGCTCTGCGGGTGGAGTGCTTCTGGCCGGGATCGCTTCGCACATTCCTGCCATTTTCAGCCTCCTCCTCTCTTTTTTGCCCGATGGATCCGGATTTTTAAATTAAGACAGGAGTAAGCAATGAGCCCGATCAATGTCGCCAAGTTTGGCGGAACCAGTGTCGCCAACGCCGCGGCCATGAACAACTGCGCCGATATCGTGCTGGCCAATCCCGCCACCCGCATCGTGGTGCTGAGCGCCAGCGCTGGCGTCACCAATCTGCTGGTAGCACTGGCTCAGGGCGAGCTGGACGACGCGGGCCGCGAAGCCCAGCTGGCCAGGCTGGCCGACATTCAGCAGGCCATTCTGGCCGACCTTGGCCACCCCGCCGAAGTGACGGCCCTGATCCACGATCAGCTCGGCGAGATCCGCACCATGGCGCAGCAGGCCAGCCAACAGACCGATGCCGAACTGGCTGATCGCCTCATCGCCTGCGGCGAACTGATGTCGACCCGCCTCTTTACCGAGTTGCTGCGCCAGCGCGGCGTCAATGCCCACTGGCAGGATGTACGCCAGCTGATGCGCACCGACAGCCGCTTTGGCAAGGCCACCGTCGACCTGAACGCGACTCGCGATCTCTGCCAGCAGACGCTGGGCCCGGTGCTCGGCGACACCCTCGTCATCACCCAGGGCTTTATCGGTGCCGATGGCGATGGCCGCACCACCACGCTTGGCCGTGGCGGCTCCGACTACAGCGCGGCCCTGCTCGCCGAGGCGCTCGATGCCACCAGTATCGAGATCTGGACCGATGTACCCGGCATCTACACCACGGATCCGCGCCTCGTCACCCGGGCTCGCCCCATTCCCGAAATCAGCTTTGTCGAGGCGGCAGAGATGGCCACCTTCGGCGCCAAGGTGCTCCACCCGGCCACCTTGCAACCGGCGGTGCGCCAGAATATTCCGGTCTTTGTCGGCTCAAGCAGGGAGCCGCAGGCGGGGGGAACCTGGATCCGCTCCACCACGGACACCAGCCCGCTGTTTCGCGCCGTGGCACTGCGTCGCCAGCAGGTGCTGGTCACCCTGCACAGCCTCAACATGTTCCACGCCTACGGCTTTCTGGCCGAGGTGTTCGGCATTCTGGCCCGCCACCGCATCTCGGTCGATCTCATCACCACCTCGGAGGTGAGCGTGTCGCTCACCCTGGATCACACCGGCAGCCAGAGCAATGGCGAACCTGTGCTCAGTGACAAGGTGCTGGCCGAGCTCAGCCAGCTCTGCAAAGTCGAGGTGGAGAACGAGCTGGCACTGGTGGCGCTCATCGGCAACCGGATGAGCGAGGTCAACGGGGTGGGCAGCCGGGTATTCGATGCCCTGCGCGATCACAACATCCGGATGATCTGCTACGGCGCCAGCGCCCACAACCTCTGCTTTCTGGTCAAAGAGGGCGAAGCGGGCCAGATCGTCAACCGCCTCCATCAGGAGCTGCTGGACTAACCCTCACCGCTGGCAAATCCGACCATGTAAAAGGGCACCCGCGAGGTGCCCTTTTCATTTCTGTTTCGCTGAGGCGTTGGCTCAGGCGCAGGTGGTCACCGGCAACTGGCACGCCATCACTTCGCGCCGCTGGCGCTGCAATCTGGCCAGCAGCTCGCTCTGGCCCAGTCCCAGCTCTTCGCTGGAGAGATTGTCGACCAGCTGCTCGTAGTGGTCGGTCACCGCCTGCTCCAGCCAGTCGAGACGACGCAGGGTGAGCGGGCTGCAGCTGCGGCCACTGAGATCGTCGGCCACATCGAGCCGGTGGCTGCGATACATATCCCGCCACCAGTTGGCAGCGAGCGCCTCGTCGCTTGCCAGCGCGGCACTCCACTCCCCTTGCAGGCTCTGCAACCGGGCCAGCACGGGGGCGCTGGCGCCTTCCCGTATCAGGTGGTGGATCTCCCGTTTCACCCATTTCAGACAGAGCTCGCGCCAGTAGCGGAACTGCGGCAAGGGATCGGCCTCATCGAGCCAGAGCCCTGACAGGGTGCGGGTCTCCAGCCGCTCCGGCACATGAAATTGCGGGTCGACCAGCCCGTTGGAGTTGTACTCGAAACGGGGGTCAAAGGGCCACATGTAACCAAAGTCGAACACGCTGATATGTTCGCCGTCATCGAGCAGGTTGCCCGGGCTCGGATCCCAGTCGAACCAGCCCCAGCGGGCCAGCTCCCCCTGCACTTCCAGCATCTGCGCCAGATTGCGCTCGTTAAGCTGATGCACCGGCACACCCCGCAGCCAGGGCGAGACCAGAATGCCGGCACGGGCCGAACCAAAGCTGGTACAGACCACGTGGGAGAGCACGGTGGGATGCAACTCGCGCAGCGCTTCGATTTCGCGCCGCCGCTCCAGTTCGGTGAGGAAAGCGGTCTTGCCATCGAGGTTGGCGACCAGCGAATCGTTGCGGCGCCGCTTCAGGCACCAGTGATGGCCATCGATCTTGAGATGAAACACCTCAGCGGTAAGACCGTGACGATAGACCTTGATCACCGACGGATGGGAATCCTTGAGTTTGACCAGCTGCGCCACGGGAAGCGGACAGTCACGTTCGCGCCCGACCCGGATCTCCTCCTTGCTCTCGAGCATACGCAGCAATCTGGCTTGCCGTGCCATCACCTTGGGATTCATACATGTACCTCCTGTCGCTACTGAGAGACTAAACAGCACCTCTCTCGCAGACCAGCAGCAAACGTTCATGATGACGCTTTCATCACATATTCCGGACAACCTCTCGATCGGGATCACAATATGCAGGGCTGGAGTGCAACCAAAAATTCATCAGGCGGTCATTAAATTGACATCCATGAACCGGCCACGCACCATCGGGTCAAATAGTATGCAGATGATCTGCTCCTCTCTCACTTGCTCAAAGGATGAGCTGATATGAATCGCCCTTTCTCAGGCCGTCGCCGTGCCCTGAGTCTCTCCCGCCTGCTGCTGACCCTGCTCGGTGGCCTGCTCATCGTGACCCTGCTGCTGCCCCTCATCAATCCCGGCAGCTGGCTTGGCCGTGCCCAGCCGCTGGTGCTGGGGCCCGCCGACAACCCGCTGGCCACCCTCACCCGCCACGCCCTGCTCTACAAGAGCGACAGCCGCGGCCTCTATCTGGTGGTGCGCAGCCAGTGGCAACTGCGAGGGCCGCTCCAGCCGGGGGACAAGGTGCGGGTGGAGCTGCTCAATGACAAGGGGGAGCGGATCGACGAGCTGAGCCAACCGGTGGAGAAGCGTCAGGTGTGCCGCCAGCGCCGCTGCACTCTGGATCTCAACAGCACGTTGCGCGCCCCCGACGATGCACTGGCCAGCCGTTACCAGCTGCGGATCGGCCTGCTGCTGGCCGATCGCCCCGAGAGCGGCGACTTCAGCCAGATCCTGCAGACCCTGCCGGAGCAGGGCTTCAACCTCACCTACCTGATGGTGAGCCTGACGCTGGTGCTGGCGCTGAGCGCCGCCGTGCTGAAGGCGGTGCTGCCAAGGCTGCGCCGCAATCTGCGCTGGCGCATCATCGGCAGCCTGCTGCTCGGCAACCTCACCTTCGTGCTGCTGCACGGCTTCGTGGTGTTCAAACTGGGGGAGTTTCTGCTCTGGTCAGGCTTTCGCCCGGAGCACTACTACCTCGCCTGGGGCAGCATGGTGCTGGGCTGGAGCCTCTGCGCACTGGCCGGGTTCAACCTCTATATGGGGCTGGTCTTTACTGCCCTCTCCGGCATAGGGCTGCTGGCCAACTTCATGAAGATCGCCATCTATGGCGTGCCGCTCGGCGGCGATGATCTCGGCAACCTGATGGCGCTGCTGCGGATCCTGCAGGATCAGCACCCCGTCGTGCCGCTGCTTGGCGGTGCTATGGTGCTCTTCCTCTGCTGGCGCTTTGCCCTCTCCCGCTGGATCCTGCGCACCGCCGCCGCCACCGCGGCCTTCTTTGCCCTTTGCGTCTTTGCCACCCAGACCAGCAACAAGCTGCTGGGGGCCAACGTGCGCTACGTGGATCGGGCGGTCAACTACCACAGGGACATCATCCGTTCCGGCCCCGGCCTCTATCTGTTCAATCTGGTGGACGAGATGCTGGAACAGGGCAGCGTGTTTCGCTATCCCTTGCAGATCAACGAATTCACCCCTCAGCTGAGCCAACCGCCGCAGGGGGCGGCGCCGCGCTGGGATCTGGTGATCGTGCTGCAATATGAGTCGCTGATGCTCGACTGGCAGGGGCGGCTCTGCGCCCCCGCGCCCACCCTGAACCTGCCCGCCACCATCCAGCAGTGGCACAAGACCATTCACTCCCCCACCACCGGCGGCATGACGGTGCTGGCGGAGTTCGAGATGAACACCGGCCTGCCGGTGGGACTGCTCAAGCAAGGTGTGGTGCCCTACTACTACCTTTCTGATCAGGTGCCAGGGCTGGCCCGCAGTGCCAGCCAGAGTGGCTACCAGACCCTCTTCGTCCACCCCTATGTGGAGAAGTTCTGGGGCCGCGCCAA
This sequence comes from Aeromonas sp. SER, assembly GCF_038739615.1. Lineage (NCBI taxonomy): Bacteria > Pseudomonadati > Pseudomonadota > Gammaproteobacteria > Aeromonadales > Aeromonadaceae > Aeromonas > Aeromonas sp. SER. Next base: position 26,238 of record NZ_JBCGFC010000003.1, read on the forward strand.
GGCGATCCCGGCGCTTGGCTATCAGGAGCGCTGGTTCGACAGCCGTTTTTCCACCCTTGAGCACAAGGGGCTCTATATCTCGGACGATGCCCTCATCGATCACCTGCTCAAACGCAGCGAACAGGATGACAAACCTCTCTTTGCCTACGCGGTCACCATGCAGGGCCACGGCCCCTTCGATGGCCCTCGCTATCAGGCACAGGAGCGCAGCGGCGCCTGCCCGAACGAGAGCGAGAGTGACAGACAGCTGCTCAACACCTACTACACCGGGGTGGTGGATGCCATGGCCTCGCTGGAGCGGCTGCTCAAGAGTCTCGATCAGTCGGGCAAACGCTATCTGGTCATCGCCTTTGGCGATCACCAGCCCTTCCTGATGTCGGCCGGCAAGGGCATTCACGGCGACAAACCGGCGCGCGATGCCACTTATCAGATCCCCATGATGGCCTTCACCCGCGCCGATGACCCCCTCAATCTGGCGACCCAGTTTGCGCCGGTGCGCCAGCTCTATCAGATGGGGCAAGCCACTCGCCAGCTGCTGGCCGGCAATCTCACCCCCATCAGCGACGGCCCCCTGCTCCATCCGGTGCTGGGCGAGGAGAAGGGTTTCGACGTTTCGCCACTGGTGCCGCAGATCCGTGCCAGCTTCCGGGCCGATGCCCTGCCCTGACAATCCCATCCCCCAACAACAGACAAGGCCGCATCAGCGGCCTTGTCTGTTTCCTGCGCTCCGTCAGACGCTCTGCCACCAGGGCTCAAGCAAGGTGAGCTGCTGGCGGTCGAGATCCAGCGCCGCCTCGACGCCCAGCGGCAACGTCAGCATGGGGTGGGTATGGGCGCAGTCAAACTCCGCCAGAATGGGAAAGTGCGGCGCCCCCACCACCTCCAGCAGGATATCGAGCGGGCGCTTGCCACTGCCCTGATCGTTGAACAGCTCGTGCTTGCCGAGGATAAGGGCGCCGATCCGATCAAACACCCCGCACAGCTTGAGATGGGCAAAAGAGCGCTCCAGCGTCTCGGCAGATTTCAGGCTGTCCTCCAGCAACAGAATGTCGCCGCGCTCGATGGCCGGCATATAGGGGGAGCCCCAGATCCCCGCCATGGTATTGAGGTTGCCGCCCATCAGCCGCCCCGCTACCCGCCCTGTCCCCACCGAGATCAGCCGGTTGGGTTGGCACTGCTTGGTCCGGGTCTGATTTTCCCAATCGAGTCGTTCATCGCTCCACTTTGCCGGGGTGGGCAACGTGCAGGGGACGCCAACCTCGTCGGCCAGCACAATCTGTAAAAAGCTGGCCAGCGTCTCGTCCACCAGCGGTGGCAACTCGCCGAACGAGGCCACCAGCGCCGGGCCATAAAAGGTGACCAAACCAGTCTGGGCATGAATGCCGAGCAGCAGCGCCGTCACATCGGAGTAGCCGACGATGATCTTGGGATCGCGCTTGAGCGCAGCAAAATCGAGGTAGGGCAGCAGGGAGTTGGAGTTGCTGCCGCCAATCACCGACATGATGCAGCGCACTTGCGGATCGCGAATAAGGGCGTTGAGCTCCTCGGCCCGCGCGGCGATGGGGGCGGAGCGCCAGTGATCCTGCTGGCCGGTGAGGCTGCCCGCCTTGAGCCGGAAGCCCTGCCCTTCGAGAAAGGCTTTTGCACGGGCAAAACGGGTGGGGGCCCAGGCGGTTGCCGCGCTGGAGGGGGAGAAAAAAGCGATGGTGTCGCCGCGCTGGAGTGGCGGGGCAAAGAGTCTTGTCATCAGGCACATCTCCCGGGGCTCATCAAAGCGTGAAAACAGAGCCCTGACTATCTCTTATCGCCCCTGTTGGCACAACGGTTGGCTCGCCAGTGTTTAGGAATACAAAACGCTTGATTCATTATTAACAGATATTCTAAACAAAACCGCGCTCCTAGAATGACCTCATTGCGATAGCCAGCCCCGGCTGGCAGCCAGAATGGTCGCCCGGGCAAGCCTGAAGCTTGCCGCCGACCGATGCTCTTGCGACGCCGATTTCAATGAGGACCCCGTCATGAACAGAACCGCATCCCCCACAGCTCTGGTTGTTGAAGGTGGCGCCATGCGCGGCATATTTGCCAGCGGCGTGCTGGATGCGTTTATCGAACGTGACTACCGCCCCTTCGACTTCGCCATCGGCGTCTCGGCAGGCGCCACCAACCTGTTGGCCTATCTCGCCAGCCAGCATGGCCGCAGCCACGACATCCTGACCGAGCTGGCCTGCACCCCGGAGTTTCTCGACCCGCTGCGCTTTGCCAAGGGGGGCAATCTGGTGGATATCCACTGGCTCTGGCACACCAGCTGCCGCAAATACCCCCTCGATATCCATCGCTATCGGGAGAGCGGCATCCCCTTCTATGCGGTGGTGACCAATGCCCTGACCGGCAAGGCGGAGTACATCCGGGTCAAGCCGGAGAACATGGATGAGGTGCTGCCCGCCAGCTGCGCCATTCCCCTCGCCTCTCGCGAATATCCCGAGGTGCACGGGGTGCCGATGACCGATGGCGGCGTCGCCGACTCCATCCCGGTGATCGAGGCCTACCGCCGCGGCGCCCGCCAGATGACGGTGATCCTCTCCGAGCCGCTGGGCTACCGGCTCAAGCCGATGCCCTTCCCCTGGATGATCCGCACCCTGCTCAAGACTCACCCCGCGCTGGCACAGGCGCTGGAGCAGCGGGATCGCAGCTACAACGAGGCGCTCGATTTCATCGCCAATCCGCCTGCTGATTGCCAAATAGAGGTGATCGCCCCGGCCGACTACTTCCCGGTGTCCCGTTTTACCCGCGATATCAACAAGCTGGAGATGGGATACGTGATGGGCAAGTGCGCCGGCTATCAGGCCGCCCTGCTCAATTGATAACAGCTTTACAGGCATGACCCGACCTGCCGCGACGCTCGCGCCGCCAACACAATAACCATCGGGTCAGTTGAACAAGATGAGTCATAAACCGGACCGCGGGAAAGCTGTCTAGCTCTCCCGGCTAGTCAATACCGGGACAGACACGCCCCTGGCAATGCCAAGGCATGTCACCCCAAGACAAGGTGTTTATTTATGTCGTTTCTTCTCACCCAGCCCGCGCTGGTGCAGCTGTTCGAGCGGCTGCTACCCGATTACCGGATCATGGCCCCTGCGGCCGAATATCGGGGCGGTCGCTTCTCCGACACCGACAACGTCACCTACCACAGCATCCGCCATCCGGCCGATCTGGTGTGGCAGGAGAAGTCCCACTTCTCCCCGAAAGAGGTGGTACTCCCCATCACCCAGACCCTGTTCCACTTCGACAATCTGGAGCTGCGCGAATCCAGGGTGGAGGCCAAGCCTACCCTGCTGTTCCTACGCAGCTGTGATATCCACGCCCTGCGCCGGCTGGATCAGGTCTATCTCAAGAACGGCCAGAACAGCGACGTCTACTACGCCCGACTGCGCAGCAAACTCAAGCTGGTGCTGCTGGAGTGTCGCGAGAGCTTCGAGAACTGCTTCTGCGTCTCCATGGGTAGCAACGAGACCCGGGACTACGCCGCCGCCATTCGTCTGAGCGATGAGGGTGCCCGCATCGAGGTGAAGGATCCCGAGCTGCTCGGTTACTTTGCCGAGCTCGGTGAATCCGATGACTTCACCCCGGAGTTTGTCCAGAGCAACCCGGTCAAGGTGCGCACCCCGGACAGTGTCTGTGACGACCCGCAGCGGATCCGCCAGATCCTCACCGATCATCCGGTCTGGGCCGAGTACGACAGCCGCTGCATCGGCTGCGGCCGCTGCACCACCTCCTGCCCGACCTGCAGCTGCTACAGCGTGCACGACCTCACCTATGCAGAGAACCCCAAGCAGGGCGAGCGCCGTCGCCAGTGGGCCAGCTGCATGGTGGATGGTTTCAGCGACATGGCCGGTGGCCACGGTTTTCGCGCCAAGCATGGCGAGCGCCTGCGTTATCGCGCCCTGCACAAGGTCAACGACTACAAAGCCCGTCAGGGGGAGGAGCACATGTGCGTCGGCTGCGGCCGCTGCGACGATCGCTGCCCTCACTACATCTCCTTTAGCAACATCATCAACAAGATGACCGATGTGGTCGAACAGACCATCGCGGCCGACAACGCGCAGGGGGCGAACTGATATGTGCCAGTGCCAGCAAACCGCAACAGCAGAACAGCAGCAGGAGGTGGTCGAAAACCGCCTGCTGCCCAAGGCCTACACCATTCTGGCTATCGAGCGCCACACCGAGCTGGAGTGGAACTTTCGGGTATCCCGCGACTTTGATGTCCACTACGGCCAGTTTGTCGAAATCTCCCTGCCCACCGTGGGCGAGGCGCCCATCTCGGTCTCCGACTATGGCGATGGCTATGTGGATCTGTTGATCCGCAAGGTCGGCAAAGTGACCGATGCCCTGTTTGCCCTCGATGTGGGCGACAAGGTGTGGATGCGCGGCGTCCATGGCAACGGCTACCCGCTGGAGGCCTATCACAACCAGCACCTCATCGTGGTGGCGGGCGGTACCGGCGTCGCACCGGTCAAGGGGCTGCTGCGTCGCTTCAGCAAACACCCGGAACAGGTGAAGTCTCTCGACATGATCCTCGGCTTCAAGAACGAGCAGGCGGTGCTCTATCGCCACGAGATGCCGCTCTGGGCCGAGCGCCAGAATCTCATCGTCACGCTGGATGAGGGTGAGGAGAGCGAGCAGTTTCGCATCGGCCGGGTCACCGACTACATCGACCAGCTGGATCTCTCGGATAGCGAGGATATCCAGGCCATCGTGGTCGGCCCCCCCATCATGATCCGTTTCGTGGTGCTCGCCCTGCTTGAGCGCGGCATCCCCAAAGAACGCATCTGGGTCGACTACGAACGCCGTATGGCCTGTGCCGTCGGCAAGTGCGGCCACTGCCGGATGGGCGACACCTATATCTGCGTGGATGGACCGGTCTTTCGTTTTGACCAGGCCCAGCATCTGATCGACTGAGGGAGAACACCATGAGTCTCGATATCGACATCATCAAGGCCCGCGCCAAAAACGAATACCGCCTCTCCAAGGTGCGCGGCGAAGCGATGATCAGCGTGCGCATTCCCGGCGGGATCATGCCCGCCCACCTGCTGGTGGTAGCCCAGCAGATCGCCGAACAGTACGGCAACGGTCTGATCCACCTCACCACCCGCCAGAAGCTGGCGATGCCCGGCATCAAGTATCAGGACATGGACAAGGTCAATGCCGCCCTCGAGCCCTTTATCAGGGAGATTGAGGTGGAGACCTGCGGCATCGAGGTGGCGGACACCACCGCCGGTTACCAGAGCATCGGCGGGCGCAACATCGTCGCCTGTCAGGGCAACACCATCTGCCAGAAGGGCAATATCGACTGCACCGGGCTGGCCCAGCGGATGGAGAAGCACCTCTACCCCAACCCCTATCACCTCAAGATGGTGATCGCCGGCTGCCCCAACGACTGCGCCAAGGCCAACATGGCCGACTTCGGCATCCTCGGCATCGCCAAGATCAATTTCAATGCCGAGCGCTGCATCGGCTGCGGCGCCTGCGTCAAGGCGTGCAGCCACCACGCGGTCGATTGCCTCGCCATCAAGCATGGCAAGGCGATCAAGGAGGAGAGCAAGTGCATCGGCTGTGGCGAGTGCGTGCTGGCCTGCCCGACCCTCGCCTGGCAGCGGGATCCCAAGCAGCTCTACATGGTCAAGCTGGGGGGACGCACCAGCAAGAAGACTCCCCGTACCGGCAAGCTGTTCCTCAACTGGGTCACCGAAGAGGTGCTGCATGCGGTGATCAGGAACCTGTTCGAGTTCGAGGCCGAGATGCTGGATGGCAAACCCATCTATCTGCACATGGGTCACCTTATCGACCGGGCCGGTTATCACAAGTTCAAGGAGCGGGTGCTGCGCGGCGTCACCCTCAACCCGGAAGCCATGGTCGCTGACCGCATCTTCTGGGCCGAAGATCAGTACGTCGCCAACATGCATGTCAAAGCGGTGCAATAGGAAAAACCTCGTTTGGGGAAGCTGATCATAGTGGCCGACAACCGGTGGGGATCTGTCGTTGGCCCGGGCGTGGATCACGCTTCCCCCTTTTTCCTCTCACTGCGTTGCAACGCCTTCTCCTCTTTTCGTCCTGCGCAGCCCGCTGCTGCCGGACCCGCATCCGGAGCCCGTTATGGACTTTCTCCCTCTCTTCTGTCAGCTGCAACACAAGCCGGTGCTTATCGTCGGTGGTGGCGAAGTCGCAGTGCGCAAGGCGCGCCTGCTGCTCGATGCCAAAGCCCGGGTGACCATCAATGCACCCCATCTGGAACCCCAGCTGATGAGCTGGGCCGAGCAGGGACTGCTGACCGTCTGCGCCGCCGATTTTCACCCCGAGCTGCTCGATGGCAAATGGCTGGTGATCGCCGCCACCAACCAGCCCGAGGTCAATCATCAGGTCTTCAACGAAGCGAACCTGCGCCAAATCTTCTGCAACGTGGTAGACGCTCCGGCCCACTGCAGCGCCATCATGCCCGCCATCATTGACCGCTCGCCGCTGATGGTGGCCATCTCCAGCGCAGGTTCGGCGCCGGTGCTGAGCCGCCAGCTGCGGGAAAAACTGGAAGCCATGTTGCCGCAGCATCTCGGCCAGCTCGCGGCGCTGGCGGGCAAGCTGCGCGAGCGGGTCAAGGCCATACCGGACAAGCTGGCCCGCCGCCGCTTCTGGGAGCGGCTCTTTAGCCATGAGCGACTGGCATGCCAGCTGGCCCGCGGCCAGCAACAGGCCGCCGAGCAGAGCGTCGCTGAGCTGCTCAATGAGCCGGTGCTGAGCAAGGGGAGCGTGACTCTGGTGGGCGCCGGCCCCGGCGATGCGGGGCTGCTCACCCTGAGCGGTCTGCAACAATTGCAGCAGGCGGATGTGGTGGTCTATGACCGGCTGGTCTCGCAGGAGGTACTGGCGCTTGTGCGCCGGGATGCCGAGCGGATCTTTGTCGGCAAGGAGGCGGGTCGCCACTGCGTGCCCCAGCAGGCGATCAACCAGCTGTTGCTGGAACAAGCGCAGCTGGGCAAACAGGTGGTCAGGCTCAAGGGGGGCGATCCTTTTATCTTTGGCCGGGGCGGCGAGGAGCTGGAGACTCTGGCCGAGGCGGGCATCCCCTTCTCGGTGGTGCCGGGCATCACGGCAGCGTCGGGTTGCGCCGCTTACAGCGGCATTCCCCTCACCCACCGCGATCACGCCCAGCGGGTGCAGTTCATCACCGGCCACGACAAGGAGGGCAATATCGCGCAGGAGTGGTCGGCGCTGGCGGCCCCCCGCCAGACTCTGGTCTTCTACATGGGGCTGGCCCATGCCGGCCGCATTCAGGACGAGCTGCAAACCCACGGCCTGCCCGGCCACACCCCGGTGGCGCTGGTGGAACAGGGCACCCGGCTCAGCCAGCGAGTAGTGCGCGGCGAGCTGCAGCAGCTGGCGCTGCTGGCCACTCAGGTGGAGAGCCCGAGCCTGATCATCATCGGCTCGGTCGTGACCCTGGCTGACACACTGGACTGGTACGGCGAAGCCAATACCCTGACCGGGGTGTAACCGCTCATAGCGCCCCCCTTCAGCAGACCAGTAAAAAAGCGACGCAGGCCATGGCCTGCGTCGCTTTTATCGCAATTGGCAAACGGATTTATTCGAAGGAGATAGGACCGGTCGAGCCTGCATCACTGTCCTGCCACTCGCTTTCACCGCGCACCCGCGGATCACCCTGCAGGGTATAGAGGATCATCCCCTGCCGGATCTGCAGCGCCCCATCGGCACGCTTGGCCTTGACCTTGACGTCGTTGACCCACACCTGCTCCTTGCCATCCACCCGGATGACGGCCACTGTCTGGCCAGTCCCGCTGTTTTTGGCGACCCACTTGCCCTGATAGGGGGAATTCCCCTTGGCCATCGGCTGTGTGGTAGCCTTGCCTGCCGACCAGGATTGCACGGTGCAGATGCCGTTGGCACGGTTATCGTGCTTGATGGCGTAATCAATGCTCGGCTCGCTGGTGGTGGAATCAGCGCTGATGCCGATCATGATTTTGCCACTCTGGGCAGAGTAGGCATTGGGTGCATTGGTCTTCAGCGAGGCCTTTTTGCCGTTGATATAGACATTGCCATCCTGCGACTTGACCTTGATGTTCATCGGGCAGTCAGCGGTAAAGTTCGGTACCGCTGCCGCCGCGCTGCCAGCATAAGCAGCGATGGCCAGAGTGATAACAGTCAACAGAGCAGATTTTTTGTGCATCCTGATACGCCTTCAAGAAATGGTGGTTCAAGAAAAGTGGTGTCATCCATGATGAGAGGTCATCCTGATGGCAACAACTCTAGTCCAGCCGATGAGGGTGACCCAGTTAAAAAAAATAAAACCCGTGCCCACCGGTTATGAAAAAATATAAATAAACAAAATCAATGAGTTAATCTCAAAGCTGTCTTCATCATCCCCCTATCTGGCATTTCTGTTCTCAAGCGTCGCGCACAAAAAAGCCGATAACCCGGTTATCGGCTGGCCAGTTCAACACGCGGGTTCAGCGCACGGGGGAAAGCTTGCTATCTCAAACCACCACGGCGGTGCCGCTGATGCTGACCATCAGCATGCTGCCGTTCTGCCCCACCACCTCGTAGTCGATATCGATGCCGACCACCGCATTGGCCCCCAGCGCAGAGGCGCGCTCCTTGAGCTCATCAAAGGCAATCTCGCGGGCACGGGCCAGCTCTTTTTCGTAAGCGCCGGAGCGGCCGCCGATAATGTCGCGGATCCCGGCAAAGAGATCCTTGAAAATATTGGCGCCAAGGATGGCTTCGCCCACCACGATGCCGCGGTATTCACGAATGCTCTTGCCTTCCAGAGTGGGGGTTGTCGAGAGGATCATCTTGAACTCCTATGGGTGACAGAGGGCTCAGACTAACCCAACTCCCCGCAAATCCCAACCGGGTGATGGCCTTTGCGACGCAGCGCTTAAAAATTGCGACGACCAGATAAAACAACACCGCGACGGGCGCGGTGTTGTGATGCGAGTGCAATGACCATCAGGGATTGTAAGCGACGACCGAGCCGCTCAGCCCCGTCATCTGGGAGATCTGTCCCTGGATCCCCTGCAGCTTGACCTTGGAGACATCCGGCCCGATAAAGACCCGGTTGATCTGTCCCTGCACCGGCGTGCGCGGCGATGTGTGGGCCGAGTAACCGGCAGCCCGCAGCTTGCTCACCAGTGCGTTGACGCTGTCGACGTTCTTGAACGCGCCGAGCTGGAGGATCCAGCTGCCCTGCGCCGGTGCCGCGGCGGGCGCCGGCGTGGTCGGCTGGCTCATCTTGCTCTCGATAAGGTCATCGAGGGACTTGATCTGGCCTGCCTGCTGTTTGGCTGGCGCAGGAGTCGGCGCCTTGGCTACCTCGACCGGCTTGGTCGGAACCGGTTTTGGTGCCGGCTTGGGTTGTTCAACCGGCGCCTTGGCGACCACTTCCGGCTTGGGTTGCGGCTTGGCAGGCGCGGCCTGCTGCACCGGCTGCTGGGCTGTACTCCCCTGATTGCCGAGGGTCATGGGGTCAGCGACCTCTTCCACCTGCCACTGCTGGGCGGCCGAGGCTTGCTGCTGGCTGGCCAGATGCTCGGCCGGCAGCGTGCTTGCCGCCGATACCTGCAGCGCGGGCTTGGCCGGCTCAAGATCGGGACGCAGCGGAATTTTGGCAAACGCCTCCTCTTTTTGCGCCAGCTTGTGACCATCCAGCAGGTCCGGCAGGAAAATAACGACCAGGGCCACCAGAATAACGGTGCCCACCAGACGGTTTTGAAACTTCGAGGCCAAGTTGACTCCTACTTCCTTTACTTGATCCAATTCATGGCATGCCCCCGACAAAGAGGGGCTGGCTAGCTGGCGAACCCCGCCAGCACATCGGCGACAGTGTAAAACGAACCAAACACAATGACCATATCGTCAGGACTCGATACGGCCAAGGCAGCCTGATAGGCAGCCTCGACGCTGTCAAAGGTCGTCGCCGGCCCCTGCCCGGAGCCAAGCGCCTGCGCCAACTGGGCCGCACTTGCCGCCCGCGGGCCGGTCAGGCTGGCCAGATACCACTCACCGATCAGGCCATCGAGCTCGGCAAGCGACCCCGCCATATCCTTGTCCTTGAGCATGCCCACCACGGCGCGGCGCACACCCGCACAGGGCATCTTGCGCAGCTGGGCGGCCAGATAGGCGGCCGAATGGGGGTTATGGGCCACATCGACGATGACCAGCGGCGCGCTTTGCAGCTGCTGCATCCGGCCAGCCAGCCGGGCATTGGCAAGCCCGTCACTGATGGCTGACTCAGGCAGCGGCAAGCCGAGGGATTCCAGCGCCGCCAGTACGGTGACCGCATTCATCAGCGGCAGGGCCGGTTTGGGCAGATCGCGCCACTGGTGAAGACCTTGGTAATCCCAGCCGGTGGCGTGCTCATCGCCACGAAAATCGATACCGACCTGACGCAGGTTGGCGCCGATACGCGCCGCCTCGCTGGCGATGGTCAGAGGAGGATTGGGCTCGCCGCTGATGGCAGGTTTGCCGGCGCGATACACCCCGGCTTTCTCCACCGCCACCGCCTCGCGGGTATCACCCAGCCAGTCACAGTGATCGAGGGCAATGGAGGTGATCATGGCGACATCGGACTCCACCACATTGGTGGCATCGAGCCGACCACCCAAGCCCACTTCCAGCAGCAGCACATCCGGCGCGGCGCGGCAGAAGAGCCACAAACCGGCCAGCGTCGCAAACTCGAAGAAGGTGAGCGCTATCTCGCCGCGCGCCGCTTCCACTTCGGCAAAGGCGGCGCAGTGATCGCTATCTGCCAGCTCCTGACCGTTGACCCGTACCCGCTCGGTAAAGCGCAGCAGATGGGGCGAGGAGTAGACGCCGACCTGGTAGCCGGCGGCCATCAGAATGCTGGCCGCCATGGCGCAGCTGGAGCCCTTGCCGTTGGTACCCGCCACCGTGATCACCTTGAACGGCAATCGGGTGAGCCCCATGCGACGGGCAACCGTGCCGACCCGCTCCAGCCCCATATCGATAGAGACCGGATGGATCTGCTCCAAATAAGAAAGCCAGTCGACAAGCGACCGGCTTTGGGATTGATGCATGTTTGAACTCATCTTCACTCTGCGATGACGTGAGTATTCATCAGTTTGGCAAGCAGGCTGGCCAGACGGTTACGCATTTCGCGGCGGTCGATGATGAGATCGATGGCGCCCTTCTCCAGCAGGAATTCGGAGCGCTGGAACCCTTCCGGCAGCTTCTCGCGTACAGTCTGCTCGATAACGCGCGGGCCGGCAAAACCGATCAGCGCCTTGGGCTCGCCCACGTTGATGTCGCCCAGCATGGCCAGACTGGCGGAGACGCCACCCATGGTGGGGTCGGTCAGCACGGAGATGTAGGGCAGACCGGCTTTGGACAGACGATCCAGCGCGGCACTGGTCTTGGCCATCTGCATCAGGGAGAACAGCGCCTCCTGCATGCGGGCACCGCCGGAAGCGGAGAAGCAGACCAGACCACGACCTTCCTTGATGCTCTCCTCAACGGCGCGCACGAAGCGGGCACCGACCACGGAGGACATGGAGCCACCGATAAAGGAGAACTCGAACGAACAGGCGACAACCGGTACCCCTTTGAGGGTCCCTTTCATCACCACCAGCGCATCTTTCTCCCCCGTCTCTTTCTGAGCGGCAGACAAACGATCCTTGTAGCGCTTGGAATCCTTGAATTTCAAGACATCATGAGGCTCCAGCTCGGCACCGACTTCGGTGCGGCCCTGCTCGTCGAGAAAACTCTCGAGACGGGCGCGAGCGCTGATGCGCATATGATGATCACACTTGGGGCACACTTCGAGATTGCGCTCCAACTCTGCCCGGTAGAGCACCTGTTCACAAGCACTGCACTTGGTCCACACCCCTTCCGGAATGTTGTGACGACGAGGGGCAGTGATCTTGCTCTTGGGAAGAATCTTCTCAAGCCAGCTCATGGAATTCCTTAATGCTTTTGTGCCTGACAAAACACATCGAGCCTTGTCTGTTCAATGACTTAATAGCTCGATGGCAACAAATGACGGGTCATTAAACCACAATTTTTCGGGCGCAGTTACTAAAAACTGGTCGTACCCGGTGCCGAGTCCGGCAGCCACAACGGGCCAAGCGGTACCCGGGGCAGAGTCAGTTCAGCCGGGTAATCCACATCGACCAGATAGAGGCCACCCGCTTTGGCGGTTGGCCCGGCCAGATTGCGATCCCGGGCAGCCAGCACCTCGGCTACCCACTCCACCGGTTTAAGCCCCTGCCCCACCAGCAGCAGCGAGCCGGTGATGTTGCGCACCATGTGGTGCAAAAAGGCGTTGGCCCGGATATCGAGCACGATATAGGGGCCCTGACGGCTGACACAAAGGTGCGTCACATTGCGCCACGGCGTCTTGGACTGGCAACCGACGGCCCGGAACGAGCTGAAATCCTGCTCACCCAGCAGGCATTGCCCGGCCTGATGCATCAGCTCTGCATCAATCGCTTCGTGATAATGGCTGACGCCGCTGCCGAGAATGGCTGGCCGGCAGTTGTGGTTGTAGATGACATAGCGGTAGCGACGGGCGGTAGCGCTGAAACGGGCGTGGAACTCCTCGTCCACCTCCTTGACCCAGCGCACGGCGATGTCGGGCGGCAGGTTGGAGTTGAGACCCAAAGTCCAGGCCCCTTCGGCACGCTTGGCATCGGTATCGAAGTGGATCACCTGACCGGTGGCATGGACACCGGCATCGGTGCGTCCTGCGCACTGGATGGAGACCGGATGATTGGCGATCCGGCTGAGGGCCTTTTCCAGCTCCTCCTGCACACTGATCACTTCTCGCTGACGCTGCCAGCCGAAGTACCGGCTGCCGTCATATTCAATACCTAGGGCAATTCGCATGGATAAGGGTGTCTTTTGGTAAAGCAGTGAAAGAAACGGGACGGATTATACGCATCTCGCAGCAAAAATCCCAAAATCCGCGCAAAAGCTACGGCCACGGCAACAAGTAAAAAGGGCAGCCGCTGGCTGCCCTTGTCGTTCGAGTTCATCGGGATGATGGGATTATCCCAGTCGCTTGAGCAGTTTTTCCGCTTCGGCGCGCTGATGGTCACTCCCCTGCTCTGCCGCCTCTTGCAGCAGCTCGCGGGCGCTGTCCTTGTCATCAATTTCAAGGTAGGCACGTGCCAGATCCAGCTTGGCACCGACGCCGCCATCATCGGCATCCACATCAAATCCGGTAGACTCCGGCAGCACTTCGGGGAAACCGTCAAGCCCCACATCCAGCGAGAAGCCCTGATAGGGTTCCGGCTCTGACGTAGTGGCATCCGCTTCGGCCAGCAGCTTGTCGATCTCGACGTAACCGCTCTCCTGCGCCTGCTCGCGGGGTTGCAGATCTGCAGGGTGCGACTCGACCTCTGTAAAGGCATCTTCGAAATCGGAGAGCGCCATTTCGTTGGGATCCCACTCCAGATCCGCTTCAGCCTCTTTCTTGGCCTTGAGCGGTTCAGGCTCCAGACCCAGCTCGGCCAGCATCTCGTCGGCACTGGCATCCCCATCCAGACTCAGGTCGATGGCATGCTCATCCTCAATCTCGACAGCCGGCTCCTCAAAGGCACCTTCGAAATCGCTGAGATCGAAACTGGCGAGGTCATCATCGGCAGGCTCGGCGTGAGCCGGCGCACTCAATTCCGGCTCGATGTCGGCAGAAAGATCAGCGTCCAGCTCGGCGAAGAGCGCAGCCTGCAGCTCCTCTTCGCTCATGATCTCGTTGGCGCCTTTGGGCTTGGGATTGAACTCGTTGGCCAGATCCATGGCTGGCTCACTGGAAAGCGCTATCGGCTCGTCATGGGCAAGATCAAGATCCGGCACCAGATCGGGGTCACGGCTGGTAGCAGCAGGCATACGCTCGGGTTCGAAGCCCTGCAGATCCATCTCGCCTTCGTCGCTGAATACCAGTTCAACATCGGGCTTCGGCGCCGGCTCAACCGGCATGAAGCCATCCGGGGTGTTGAGGTCAGGCAGCGGACGCTCCGGCTCGTTGTCGGTGATATCGACGCTGAGCAGATCATCAAACTCGCTGTGATCCTGATCCATCATCATTGCGGTGGATTCAGAGAGGCTCTTCTCCTGCTCTTCCAGCTCACGACGGGCCCGGGCGCGCAGCCAGAGGGTCACCAGCGCCAGCACCAGCAACACCGGCAGCAAAATGATCATCGCCAGATTGAGCGGTGAGGAGAGCAAGTCCATCAGCCAGTTCTGCTTGTGCTCAGGCTCTGCCACCACGGGCGGCACCGGCTTGGCCTTGAGCTCGGCAATCTCTTTCTCCAGCGCTGTCTGATCCTGCAGCTGAGCCTTGAGGGTCTCCACCTCTTCGGTCAGGGATTGCAGGCGCAGCTTGAGCCTGTGGTTCATCTCGGTCACCTGGGCGAGCTGGGCATTGGCATCTTCCAGCGCCAGGGTCATCTCGGTAGCAGGTTTGCCAACCGGTTTGTCCAGATCGGAAGGCAGCGGAGCAGGCGCGGTACCGCTTGCCGCACTCGGTGCCGGGGCAACGGCCTCTTTCGCCGGAGCCTCGTTGACCTTGGCTACTTCCTTGGCGTCAGCCACCTTGGTCTCGGCAGCCGGTTTCGGTTCGGCCACTGGGGCAGGAATGGGTGCAGCCTTGACGGCTGGCAACGGCGCTGGCGCCGCCTTCGCGGGTTCTGCCTTGGCCACTTCAGGCTTGGCTGGCGCGGCTTTTGCTGCGACCGGTTTGGCCGTATGAGCCTGTTTGTTGGCCAGATATTTGGGGCTCAGCCCTTTCCAGCTGGCATTGTCGCTGCGGAACTTGGCGCGGGCCTCGGCATCGGTGATGACGCTCGCCTCGGCAGCGGTGGGCAACTGGATGCGCGAGCCCACCAGAATATGGTTGATATTGCCATCGGCAAAACTGCGGGGGTTTTTCTCGTAGATCGCGACCATGGTCTGATAGACGCTGACGCGGCTGGAGGGACGATACTTGCTTGCCAGACTCCAGAGGGTATCGGTAGGACGAATCGGGCCATAGCTGGCGGGATTGGCGGTTGCCACCTGACGGACGATGGGCTGGGCGGTTGCCCGAACCGGCTGCGCGACGGGCTGGGCCAGCGGCTGGCTGTTGACAGCGGGTGGTGCGGGCTCGTCAGGGCCTTTCAGTTCGACAAAAAACGGCTCCCGTGAGGAATCTGCAGCCTGAACGGTGCCCAGCAGACCCAATGCGAGTAGCGTTGCCAATGTTATGCGGGAATGTCCCATATTCGTTCCTTCGTATGACGGCCCTATCACATTGAAAAATCTGGATAGTTACCCCAAAACAGTCGGTTCAATATAAATCAGGCTCGCCTTGCAAGCCAGCAGTCCGACACATTTAGCACCCAACTTGCCTCTGAGTGTAGAAAAAAACTTAATCAGTTGATATCGCAAAAGAATCTTGCAACACCGCAGTGCGGTGCCGGTCACACACCACGCTATTTGCCCAGAGGGAGCGCCGCCGTCCTGCGGCGCACCCTCTTGGCCATACGGCCTTACAGGTAGTCTCGAACCAGCAGTTCGGCAATCTGGACGCTGTTGGTGGCAGCGCCCTTACGAACGTTATCGGCCACGATCCACATATTTACACCATTGGGGTGAGAAATATCCTGACGAATGCGGCCAACCAGCACTTCATCCTTGCCGGTTGCATCGCGTACCGGTGTCGGATAGTCCCCTTCCTCTTCAAACAGGGTCACGCCCGGCGCTGCGCGCAGCAGATCTTTCACCTGCTCGGCATCGAGCGGCTGGTGCAGCTCGACATGCACAGCTTCAGAGTGGCCGTAGAAGACCGGCACCCGCACGCAAGTCGGGTTCACGGCAATGCTGGCATCGCCCAGGATCTTCTGGGTCTCCCATACCATCTTCATCTCTTCCCGGGTGTAGCCGTTGTCGGTGAAGCTGTCGATCTGCGGGATCAGGTTGAACGCGATCTGCTGGGGGTAGAGAGTCGGCTCGACCGGGCGACCATTGAGCAGCTGAGCGGTCTGTCCTGCCAGTTCACTCACCCCCTCCTTGCCGGAGCCGGAGACGGACTGATAGGTGGCGACGTTGATACGGGCGATGCCCACCTCGTCATGCAGCGGCTTCAGGGCCACCAGCATCTGGATAGTGGAGCAGTTGGGGTTGGCGATGATGTTGCGATTGCGAAAATCGGCCAGTGCATCCGGGTTGACTTCCGGGATCACCAGCGGAATATCTTCGTCGTAACGGAAGCAGGAGGTGTTGTCGATGACGATGCAGCCATGCTCGGCAGCAATCGGTGCCCACTTGGCAGAGACCTCGGCCCCGGCAGAGAACAGGGCTATCTGCACCTCGCTCCAGTCAAACTCCTCGACATCGAGGATCTCGAGGTTCTTGCCATCAAAGCGCACGGTTTCACCAGCGCTGCGGCTGGAAGCCAGCGGATAGAGCGTAGCGACCGGAAACTCGCGCTCTTCCAGGATCTCGATCATGGCCTGGCCCACGGCGCCACTTGCGCCCAATACCGCGACATTAAACTGCTGGCTCATTCTGTTCTCCTCTAATAAAACGGCTATGGCGCCTGCTGGCGCCATGGTCGGCGGGGCTCCGATATGCGGGGCATCCTCGCCTGATATGGCCAATCCGAGGCAGAGCAAACCTGCCGCGGATTGGTAAAAACGGGGTCATAAGTAGTGCGGACGTAGCGGCCCACCCACCTTATAAGTGTGAAATATCAAATCCGGCAGCGCCCAGCATGTGGCAGGCAAACTCACCCTGGATCTGCAGGGAGGAGAGCTCGCGGCGCTCCGGATAATTTTTGCGCTGCTCGTCGAAGCTACCCGGAATACCCAGCCGGGCGCGAAAACGGGCATCGTCGCGGCGCACATCGTAGATAAGGTGAACCAGCTGCTTGATCAATGCCTGATCCGGCGCCCGTCCGGGCACCACCGCCTGCACATCGGCAACCGGCAGCAGCGTACGCAGATCCTGACGGGGCTCGCGCCCCAGCTGGCGGCAGAGCGCCTCATAGAGCATCCAGGTACCACGCGCCTTCCCCTCTAGGCTGTAGCCCGCAATATGGGGGGTGGCAATCTCGGTATGGGGCACCAGCTGCGCAAGCGGCTCCGGTTCGTTCTCCCAGACATCCATCACCAAGCGCAATGGCTTATCTCTCAACTGACGCGCCAGCAGGGCCCGGTTATCCCACACCTCGCCACGGGATGCGTTGATAAGGATCTGCCCGGCGGGGCGCGCAGCTATCTGCTCGGCATCCAGCAGATGGTAGGTCGCATCCGGCCCTTCACGAGTAATGGGCACATGGAAGCTGACGATATCGGCGCCAAGGGCGGTCTGATAGTCGACAAAATCCGCTTCAGGATTATTACGCGCCTTGGGGGGATCGCAGCGCAGCACCCGCATGCCGAGCGCTTCGGCCTTGCCGGCCACGCACTCGCCAGTGTTGCCAGCCCCAATCACCGCCAGCGTCATGGTTGCGAGAGCAAGCTCGTAGCGCTCGGCCAGCACGAGCAGGGCGGAGAGCACATAGTCCCCCACCGAATATTTGTTGCAGCCGGGGGCGCTATAAAAAGGGATATTGCGGCTAGCCAGCAAAGCCTTGTCGACATGATCGGTGCCGATGGTCGCGGTACCGACAAAAGCCAGTTTGGGGCTGGTCGCCAGCAGGTCGGCGTTTACCCTGGTCACCGAACGCACCAGCAGCACATCGGCGTCCTGCAGATCGTTGGCCTGCATCTGCCGCCCGGGCAGGGCAACCACTTCACCAAACTCGGCAAACAGCTCCACGGCGTGGGGCATATTCTCATCTACGACTATTTTCATCGGGCTCTCTTTGCAGGCAACCGCCATGGACGCGCCATTCTAGCCCAAAGCCCGCCAACATTTCAGCCTGACATGCACTTGGTTACCGCAGACCAGGGGTAATTGATGAACGAACAGCCAAATGTGTAAGAAGAGGTAAACAGAAGGGCAGGTCTGCTTTGTCGTCGTACCATGTAGTGGCACAATGGCGCTCTTTTTTCCAGACCCTTGCCGATAGAGATCATGCCGCCCCATAGCCCTTCCCTCTCTCGCAGTCAGGTGCTCGCGTTTACCACACTCTTGATCCTGCCCCTGCTGCTGCTTGCCATCCTCCCCTGGCAACCCTTTCTGACCGGCTCGCTGCAATCGGGCTGGCTCTGGTGGCCTTATGTCCTCACCCGCATGGTCGATATTCCCGGAATTGGGATCAGCGCCGCGCTGCTATTGCTGCTGACCAGGCAGAAACTGCAGCTCGATCGCTCATCCCTGCTGGCTCTGGCCGGCGCGCTGCTGGTGCTGCTCGCCGGAGACTGGCTCATCAAAAGCATCATCAAGCATCTGACCGAGGAGCCCAGACCTTATCTGCTCTGGCTGGAGAGCCAATCCCTGATCCCCGCCATCAAGAGTTTCTACGCCGCCAGTACCGAAGTGCGCAGCGAACAGGTACACGCAGCCAGCCAGCTGTTGGCGCTGCCCCAGTGGCTTGGCAATCACTGGCAAAAGGAGGTGAACTACGCCTTCCCCTCCGGCCACAGCATCGCCGCCATGAGCCTTGCCCAATTCTTTGGCCTCATCTGGCTGGCCCGCGCACCGGTAGGGGTCTGGCTGCTGCCGCTCTGGGCTCTCGGAATAGGGCTGTCACGCATGGTGATCGGCATGCACTGGCCAACCGATGTGCTGGCCAGCGCCATTCTCGGCAGCATCACGGCGCTGCTGGCCGCTCGCTGGTGGCTGCACAGATATTGAGCCATCGCTTGTCCCGCAAGGCTCCCTCTTGCGGGATGGGGACAAGCCTGCGCTTTTTTGCCATAATGCCGCCTCATTTTATGCTGACCGAGATCCCATGACCGACGCAGTTCATACCCTCAAGGGCCGTTTTCGTGGTTTTTACCCCGTCGTCATCGATGTTGAAACAGCCGGCTTCAACGCCAAAACCGATGCCCTGCTCGAAATCGCGGCTTATACCCTGAAAATGGATGAGCAAGGATGGCTCCTGCCCGATCAGATTTTCCATTTTCATGTGGAGCCTTTCGAAGGTGCCAATCTGGAGCGTGCCGCTCTGGAGTTCACCGGTATCGATCCCTTCAACCCGCTGCGCGGTGCTGTCTCTGAAAAAGAGGCGCTGACCGAGATCTTCAAGGGGATCCGCAAGGGGATGAAGGAGAGCGACTGCAGCCGCGCCATCATCGTGGCCCACAACGCCACCTTCGATCACGGCTTCGTGATGGCGGCAGCCGAGCGTGCCGGCCTCAAGCGCAATCCGTTCCATCCGTTCGCCACCTTCGATACCGCCGCCCTCTCCGGGCTGGCGCTCGGCCAGACCGTACTGGCCAAGGCGTGCCAGAGTGCCCGCATTCCGTTTGACAACAAAGAGGCTCACTCTGCCCTCTATGACACCGAACGGACCACCGACCTCTTCTGCCATATCGTCAACCGCTGGAAGAGCATGGGCGGCTGGCCGCCAGTCGGGCCGGATAGCGACTCAGCCTCCGGAGATGAGGATCTGGAATAAGTTGCAAAGGCTGCCGCAGGCAGCCTTTCTTTATGTGCTTTGACTCTCTTTTGCCTCTATTGCCCCTCCACCGCCTGCGTTATCCCCCTAGCAATTCCCACACGCGTGCAAGATGGGAGCCGCGACATACGAAGAGCAAATACCATCCCCGATCAACTTTGTTTCAGATGACCTTGGTCAGATGCCCATTTTGACCGATTTTTTTCTCGACATTTGTCACATTTTTCGCAAACTAACTCCCCTTCACATGACAGACAGCAATAACAAACATAAGGAAATCAAATGAATCCAGTTGTTATCGCAGTCGGGCTGATGCTGGTGCTCAGTCTGCTGCGGATCAATGTGGTGGTCTCACTTGCGCTGGGCGCCATTGCTGGCGGCCTGGTAGGCGGGCTCTCCCTCACCGACACCCTGACTACCTTCAGCGGCGGTCTGGGTGGCGGCGCCGAGATCGCCCTCTCCTACGCCATGCTGGGGGCCTTTGCCGTCGCCATCTCCCGCTCCGGGATCACCGACCTGCTTGCCAGCAAGGTGATCAGCCAGCTGGGCAAGGATGCCAGCAGCAGCCGCATTTTGTGGGTCAAGACCCTGCTGCTCTCATCCGTTCTGGCAGTGTCCATCTCCTCGCAAAACATCATCCCGGTGCATATCGCCTTTATTCCGATCCTGATCCCGCCCCTCCTCCATGTGATGGCGCAGATGCAGATCGACCGTCGTCAGGTGGCCTGTGTCATCACCTTCGGCCTGACCGCCACCTATATGGTACTGCCGGTCGGCTTTGGCGGCATCTTCCTGAACAATATTCTGGCCAAGAACCTTATCGATAACGGCGTGCCGATCACCTCCAGCCAGATCCCGCTGGCCATGGCCATCCCGGGCTGTGGCATGGTGCTGGGTCTGCTGATTGCGGTCTTCTTCAGCTACCGCAAACCCCGCCAATATGACCTGGCCAAGATCCTGGAAGCCGAGCCGGAAACCGTCGAGCTCAATCTCAACCATATCTGGGTAGCCCTGCTGGCTATTGGCATCGCACTTGGTCTCCAGCTGATGACCAACAGCATTGTGCTGGGGGCATTGGCCGGTTTCGTCATCTTCACCTGCGGTGGCGTCATCAAGTTTCGCGAGAGCCAGGATGCCTTCACCCAGGGGGTACGCATGATGTCGCTGATCGGCTTCATCATGATCTCCGCCGCCGGCTTTGCTGCCGTCATGAAGGCGACTCACGGCGTCGAGAGCCTGGTTCAGGTCGTTTCCAGCTCTATCGGTCAGCACAAAGGCATTGCCGCCTTCCTGATGCTGCTGGTGGGCCTGCTCATCACCATGGGGATCGGTTCCTCCTTCTCCACCGTCCCTATTATCGCCACTATCTATGTGCCGCTCTGCCTGCAACTGGGTTTCTCTCCCATGGCGATCATCGCGCTGGTCGGTACCGCCGGTGCGCTGGGGGACGCAGGCTCGCCAGCTTCGGACTCCACCCTCGGCCCCACATCGGGCCTCAACGCCGATGGCCAGCACGACCATATCTGGGACAGCGTGGTGCCCACCTTCATCCACTACAATATCCCGCTGGTTATCTTCGGCTGGATTGCCGCCATGGTGCTCTGACCTGAAAGTGACACTGTTTAGATAGCAAAGGCGGCCTGTTGGCCGCCTTTTTGTTGCTGATGGCAAGTTGTTTGCTGCTCTACCCGAGCGCCACCTCCTGCATGATGGCACGATTGACAAAGTAGCGGTGGCAGAACTGGAGAAAGTCCTGCAAGGTCAACGGCCTTGAGTAGAAGTAACCCTGGATCTCGTCCACTCCTATGCTCAGCACCGCCTTGAGTTCGTCGTTGTTTTCCACCCCTTCGGCCACGACGCGCACCCCCAGCTGATGAGAGAGCGAGGTGATAGCCTCAACAAAGAGCGCCTGCCGGGTATCGTTGTCGATGGCGGTGATAAAGGAGCGATCAATCTTGAGCTTGTCGAAATAGAGCTCACGCAGATATGAGAATGAGGACCAGCCGGTTCCAAAATCATCGAGCGCCACCCGTACCCCGATGTGGCGCAATGAGGCGATGATCTGCTTGCTCAGCTCGATATCATCAAGTGCTATGGTCTCCGTCAGTTCCACGATCAACTGCTGTAACCCGAGCGGGCCGACACTCATCCTCTCCTCGACATTGGCAGCCAGCCCCATATTGAACATGGAGCTGGAGAGGTTGACCGAGATCTCCAGCAACTCCACCAGATCGCTCGGGAAGATGGAAAGATCACGCTGCAAACGGTGGAAAATCCAGAGCCCCAGAGCCTCTCCCAGACCGTTTTCCTCTGCCAGCGCAATGATATCGAGCGGCGGAATAAAGCCATATTCCGGATGATTCCAGCGGATCAGCACCTCGGCCCCCAGCCGGACAGCACTCTGACCACGCACTATCGGCTGATAGTAGAGGCAGAGCTGCTGGCACTCGGGGCTCTGGATCAATTCACGCAACTCGGTCGAGAGGCGGCGGTTGCGCAGGTAGTGTTGATGCATGGCTCGGGAGAAGACCACCGAACGATGAAGCCGCTGGCGCTTGGCACTATCGAGGGCGATATCGGCAAACAACAGCATCTCTTCCGGAGTATGTACCGGGCGAGCATACTGGCTCACCCCCATAAAGACCCTGACCCGGTGCGCCGGATCTGCCGCAAAGGCCAGATCGGCCAACTCGGTGCGCAACTGCTCCAGAAAGGGGAAGCGCAGATAGGTCGGCATGGCGCCGGAGATAATGATGGCAAACTCGTCACTGCCGGTGCGGGCCACAAAAATACCTGGTGCCGCCACGCTATGGATCCGTTCGGCCAGCTGTTTAAGCAGCCCATCCCCTATCTCGTATCCCAGACTGTCGTTCACTTCACGAAAGTGGCCCAGATCCACCAGGCAGACAGTGATACTGCTGCCGCCGTCACGATAGGCAGCCCGCAACTTCAGGTGCTTGATAAGCGCCGCCCGATTGGGGAGACGGGTCAGGGGATCGTTCCAAGCAAGAAACTGCTGGTGACGCACTTCGCGAAACAGCATCACCAGCATCACCATAGTTGCCGACATCAGAAAGGCGAGAATGGCAAAATTCTGAGTACGCGACTCATTGAGCAGTTCGCGCTGAGCAATGGCAGAGGGGCCGGTAAAGTTCTTCACCATGACATCACGAATAGCCGCCAGATCGCGATCGAGTTCTATCGAGAAACGAGCTAACCGGGTCGAATCGCGCGTTCCGCTCACCACATCCTGTTCGTACTCTTCAAACAGCGACATCAGCTGTCCTGCGGCTTGGGCAGCACCAAAGCGAGACCTGACCGGCTTTGCCTCTTCACCATGCAGGAAAACATCAAGTCGGTTCCAGGCGATATCAAACCGCTTGTTCATCTCCTCCTGACTCACCGAGCCGGCGCGATAAAGCTGGAGTGATTCGCCAAAACCGTGAACTTCCAACTCCAACTGTGCCAACGCCCAGGCTGACAACTGGGTATAGCGAGTAACAGCATTGAATGCGCGGTCATAGTTCCAGACCGACCAGATGGCGACCCCCAAAAAGGCGGTCACCATCAGGATCAGGCTGACAAACTTGCCGCGCAGCATGTTACTTGCTCTCTAGCCCAATCAGCTGCCACACCATGCGGCTGTGATAGAGCTCCTTGTTCAGGTCGGGGTAATCGGAGAGCGGGTAGATAATCCAGAGAGGTCCTTTGTTGCGCAGGGTCAGCGGCTTGCCATCCTGCTTCTCGGCAACCAGCACAGGATACTTGTCACCATCCTCGACAGGCACGGCAGCCCAGTAATCATTGACGGCCATCGCCTTCACTTCGCTGCTCTTTAGGCCGTATTTCTTCACCAGCTCCCGCAGCAGCACACCGCGGTAAGTGTGACTGCCTTCGGTCCAGGGCGTTTTGGTGGTCACTTCGCTTTGCGGCAGTGTCTCAAACTCGGCCCGGGTCAGACTAATCTGCCCCTTGCCATTGCAACACCCATCACCCTTAATCGTCAGAAACGCATCGTCTGCCAGCACCACGCTCGATACGAGACACCCAGACAACAACAGTACTCTGCCAAACCATCCGGTCATGATGAACCTCCATGTCATTGTGTTCAGTTTATTAATCGTTATCTCTTCTGCCATATGCAAACGAAAGAGAGGGGATACCGACTAAAGTCGCAGCCACACAACACAAGCAGAGGCACACCTTATTGACTACGACCTCAATGTCCTGAGACAGGATGACACCACTCCCCTATCACTCACAACCGTCTAACAAAAAAATAATGCCCTTTTGGCTCTCGTTTTTATCACCGAAGTGAGTTGTGCACCCTCGATTCGCTATAGCTAAGCACCATCAGGAAAAAACATAAAAAAAGGCCGCTCAATGAGCGGCCTTCTGGCATTACCAATCAGGGATTAGCTGTCGCGGCGCTTGCCACCGAACTTGCGACCCTTGTCGAAACCGCCTTCACGGCGATCCTTGTTGAAGGGACGGTCACCCTGCGGACGGCGATCCTTGTTGAAAGGACGGTCGCCACGGAACGGACGATCACCGCGCGGCGGACGGCTGCTGGTGTTGCCACCGGCCGGCACTTCGGTATAGCGAGTGATCTGCAGCGGACGCTGGCAAACACGGGCTTTCTTGATCACTTCCAGCACATCGGCGCTCATACCCTTGGGCAGGTCGACGGTAGAGAAGTCGTCAGCGATGTCGATGTTGCCGATGAAACGGCTCTCGATGTTCGCTTCGTTGGCGATGGCGCCCACGATCTGGCCCGGCTTGACGCCGTGATGGGCACCCACATCTACGCGGTAGCGCTCCATCTCAACGTCCGGATTGTCTTTGAGCGGACGCGGCTCCAGGGACGGCATACGACGGGCCGGACGATCGCCACGGTCACCGAAGTCACGACCGCCACGGTCATTGAAGTCACGACGCTCGAAGCCACCGCGATCGTTGCTGTTGTTGAACAGCGGATCCGGGATGGAGTCATCCAGCAGCAGCGGTTGGTCACCCTGTACCAGCTTGGCCAGTGCGGCAGCCAGCTCCAGCGGATCGGCAGAATCTTCTTCGATCAGCTCGTTTACCAGGTTGTGGTAGATCTCGAGCTCTTCGCCCATCATGGTTTCGCGGATGCGCTCTTTGAACTTGGCCAGACGGTGCTGGTTGATGTCCTCGGTGCTCGGCATCTTCATCGGCTCGATTGCCTGACGGGTTGCGTGCTCGATAGCGCGCAGCATGCGGCGCTCGCGCGGAGCCACAAACAGGATGGCCTCGCCCTTGCGACCGGCACGACCGGTACGGCCGATACGGTGAACGTAGGATTCGGTGTCGTACGGAATGTCGTAGTTCACTACGTGAGTGATGCGCTCAACGTCCAGACCACGGGCAACCACGTCGGTGGCGATCAGGATGTCCAGCTGGCCCTGACGCAGCTTGTCAACGGTACGCTCACGCAGCTTCTGCGGGATGTCGCCGTGCAGCGCTTCACAGGCGTGGCCACGAGCGGCCAGCTTGCCAGCCAGCTCTTCAGCGGCGTTCTTGGTACGTACGAACACCAGCAGAGCTTCGTAGGGCTCGACTTCCAGCAGACGGGTCATGGCGTCCAGCTTGTGCAGACCAGTCACCTGCCAGTAACGCTGACGAATGGTGGTAGCGGTAGCAGTCTTGGAGGCGATCTTGATCTCTTTGGGCTGCTTCAGATGCTTCTGGGCCACGCGGCGGATCTGCTCCGGCATGGTGGCGGAGAAGAGCGCAACCTGACGACCGGCCGGGCACTGATCCATGATCCAGTCCACGTCGTCGATGAAGCCCATGCGCAGCATTTCGTCCGCTTCGTCCAGCACCAGAGCTTTCAGACCGGAGAGATCCAAGTTCTTGCGACGGATCAGATCCATCACACGGCCCGGAGTACCGACGACAACCTGAGCACCGCGACGCAGAGCGCGGGTCTGGGTTTCGTAGGAGGCGCCACCGTAGATGGGCAGCACGTGGAAGTCAGGCATGTGGTGGGCATAGCGTTGGCACGCTTCAGCCACCTGCAGAGCCAGTTCGCGAGTCGGCGCCAGCACCAGGATCTGGGTGTTGCGGTTACCAGCTTCCAGACGAGACAACAGAGGCAAGGCAAAAGCAGCGGTCTTCCCTGTACCGGTTTGCGCCTGCCCCAGCAGATCGTGGCCCGCCATCAGGTGGGGAATTGCTGCGGCCTGGATGGGGGACGGGCGCTCATAGCCCACGTCCTGCAGCGCTTTCAATACAGGCGCGGCCAGTCCAAGCTCACTAAAAAGGGGCAGTTGTTCGGTATCAGACATAGATTCTTCCAGATTAAGGCAGGCGGCTAACACCGCGGAATAGCAAAAAGGCGGCGATTATAGCGCCACTTTGTTCTGCTGTCTTGAAAAATGTGATAAGCCTCTCAAGACGTTGGCAATTATAGAGGGATCTTGCGAGTTAAGCTTGCTTATTTTTCACTCATGATGCGTTATTGCAGATCGTTCCTCTCCGGAGTCCTTGCCCCGCTTGTGCTTGAGCACCGCCATGGTCAACCGGCTGGTGCACAATAAACGACCACGTTCATCGCGAATTTCTATCTGCCACACCTGAGTCGTCGCCCCCAGATGCAGTGGCGAGCAGCGCCCCGTTACCACCCCTTCCCGCTTGGCTCGCAGATGATTGGCGTTCACCTCCAGACCCACACAATAACTGTCAGGCCCGACCGCCATGTTGGCCGCGAGCGATCCCAGCGTCTCCGCCAACACCACAGAGGCACCACCGTGCAGCATGCCAAGGGGCTGATGGGTACGGTGATCCACCGGCATGGTGGCCTCCAGCCAGTCGGGGCCAAAGGCGGTATAGATGATATCGAGGTGAGCCATCAGGGTATTTCGGGAGCTGGCGTTGAGCCCTTCAAGGCTCATGGGCCTGCGCCAGATAGGGGATGATTCCTGACTCATGAAAAGAGAACTCCTTCAATTGCATGGGGAAAATGGAGCATCACTGCATTGCACAACAAGCCTGCCCCGGCCAGCAGCCGGGGCAAGAAAAAACCTGAAACCGGCCCCCTTACCAGGGGTAGGTGACGCCGGGCCACTCGGCCCAGGGCATCTCCCGACCCGGCAAGCGGGGCTCTGACCACTGCCACACCTTGGCGAGCCAGTCGCGCAGCAGCCCTTCCAGCTCTTGATCGCTGATGGGGGCCTCGGCCACCTTCCAGAAAAAGAGCTCCGCCTCCACCTCCGGCAGTACCGAGGGGTAGAGATAAACTCCGCCCCAGAATTGCGGCTCCCGATCCGGACTCCAGAGACCATAGGCGAACGAGCGCTTGGCCAGAAACTCCGACTGCTGCCACTCCAGATCCCCTTCGTGCTGACTCAGGCTGAAATTGGCGGAGGGCCAGATATCGTTTGGCCGAAACAGCTGATGGAGTTGCTCGCGCTCGCGCAGGATGGCGACAAACTCCACCACCGCCTGAGCGGGGGTGGCGGGCAACAACAAGAAACGCGGGTGCCGATAGGCTTTCGGCACCCGAAACCGCTTGGGAAATCGCAGCATCAGAGCAGCTCCAGCAGGGCTTGCAGCGGATGTTTGATCTTCTCTCCCTCCATCCGTTTGACCTGACTGCGGCAGGAATAACCGGTCGCCAGACAGCGATCCTGTGGCAAACGGGCCAGCGGTTCGGCCCAGCTCAACCCATAAATGCCCTTGGAGTTCTCCACCTGTTTGACATCGTGACCATAGGTGCCCGCCATGCCGCAGCAACCGACCGGGACCGGTTGCAGTTTGGCGCCAAAGCGGCCAAACAGGGTACCCCAGTCGCCGTGAGTCGAGGGCTTGGCAGTCTTCTCGGTGCAGTGGGCAAAGAGATACCAGGGCTCTGCTGTCTGATCTTCACGTTTCGGCAGCACATCGGCCGGAAGCGAGAGCAGCCACTCCTGCGGCAACATCACCTGAAAATCACCGCGCGCCGGCCCCAACGCCTTGGCGTACTCGTCGCGATAGCAGAGCACCATGGCCGGATCTACCCCCACCATGGGAATGCCGAGCGCCGCAATCTTGTTGAGAAACTGGGCGCTGCTCGCCGCGGTACGGGCAAAGGCGCGCAGGAACCCCTTGATATGCTGGGGCTTGCCGTTGGGCTTGAAGGGCAGCAGGTAGGGCTGGAACCCGAGCTTGCTGGCGAGTTTCACCAGGTCGCGCACCACGGGGGCGTCGTAATAACTGGTGAAAGGATCCTGCACGATCAGCACCACTTTCTGGCGCAGCTCGGGAGTCATGGCCTCCAGACCCGGCAGGTCGAAGTAACGGGCGCGGTTATCGCGCAGCTCCTCGGCCAGAGTCGGCACGCTCAGAAGCGGCACATCGACCATGCCGATGCCCTTTGCAGCCGCCTTCTGGGCCCACTCTTTTTCGAGGAAGAAGTTGACCAGCTTCGGCGCTTTGGCAAGCAGCGGCGCATAGCTCTCCACCGTGCCGACAAAGTAATCCTTGGGCGCACGCAGGTAGCGACCGTGATAAAGCTGCATAAAGCGGGCGCGAAAATCAGGCACATCCACCTTGATCGGGCACTGACTGGTGCACGCCTTGCAGGCCAGACAGCCAGCCATCGCCTCCATCACCTCGTGGGAGAAGTCATACTCGCCGCGCTGTTTGGCCCAGCTGTTGCGCACCTTGTCCACCAGCTGTTTGAAGCGCATGCCGCCGGAGTGAAGTGCCACCTCTTCCGCCAACGGATCAAAGCCCTGCTCCGCCAACTGACGCAGCCACTCGCGCATCAAGCCAGCCCGCCCCTTGGGTGAGTGGCGGCGGTCGCGGCTTATTTTGACCGAGGGACACATGGGCGAGTCGGTTTCAAAGGTGAAACAGAGACCGTTGCCGTTACAATCGAGGGCCCGGGTATAACTCTCGCGCACCGCCACCGGGATCTGGCGGTCAAACTTGCCGCGCTTGGGGCCATCGACTGAGACCAGCTCGGCATCGCTGCCATACGGGACACAGATCTTGCCCGGGTTGATGCGGTTGGCCGGGTCGAACGCCCCCTTGACCCGCTGCAGCTCTTCCCACAGCTCGCCAAAGAAAGCAGGGCTGTACTCGGAGCGGAAGCCCTTGCCGTGCTCGCCCCACATCAGGCCGCCATATTTGGCGGTCAGCGCCACCACCTGATCGGAGATGCGCCGCAGCAGCACCTCCTGTTCGGGGTCGCACAAATCGAGCGCCGGTCGTACGTGCAGCACACCGGCATCGACGTGGCCAAACATGCCGTAGTCAAGGCCGTGGGCATCAAGCAGGGCGCGAAACTCCATGATGAAATCGGCCAGCGACTCTGGCGGCACGGCGGTATCTTCGGTGAAGGCCACCGGCTTCTTGCGCCCTTCGGCGTTGCCGAGCAGCCCCACCGACTTCTTGCGCATGGCGTAGATGGTCTCGATGCTCGGCAGGTGGTCACACACCTGATAGCCGATGATCCCGGCTTCACCGTTGGCCAGCAGCGCGTCGATACGGCGGCAGAGCTCCGCCACCTTGGCCTTGTGCGCAGCCTCGTCGGTGTCGGCAAACTCGACGATGTTGAGCCCCTGCAGATCCTTGCCGGGCACATCCTGAATAAGTTCTTTCACCGAATGCCAGATGATGTCGGCGCGGGCCAGCCCGAGCACCCGGGAGTCCACCGTCTCCACCGACAGCGCCTCGGCCTGCACCATAAAGGGGGCGTTGCGCAGGGCCGAGGGGAAGCTGTCGTACTTGACGTTGACCAGGGTGCGGTAGCGAGGAATGGGTGTGATGTTGAGTCTGGCTTCGGTGATAAAGCCGAGGGACCCTTCAGATCCGCACAATACCCGGCTGACATCCAGCGTATCGGTATCCGGTTGATAGAGGTGCTTGAGATCGTAACCAGTCAGAAAACGGTTGAGCTTGGGGAAGGTCGCCTCGATGTCGGCGCGGCGCTCCTTGCCGATGCGATAGAGGGTGCGATAGATCTCCCCTTCCCGATTCTCCAGCGCCAGCTTGTCGGCAAGTCGCTCACCGGTCAGCGGCTCGGTCGCCATCAGGTCACCATTCTCCAGCACGGCCTTGAGACCCAGAACGTGATCCGAGGTTTTGCCGTAAACCAACGAGCCCTGCCCCGATGCATCGGTGTTGATCATGCCGCCCAGAGTGGCGCGGTTGGAGGTGGAGAGATCCGGCGAGAAGAAGTAGCCGTGAGGCTTCAAGTAGGCGTTGAGCTGGTCTTTCACCACCCCGGCCTGAGCGCGCACCCACCCCTCTTCCAGATTAATTTCCATGATCTGGTTCATATGACGGGAGAGATCGACGATAATGCCGCCGCCCAATGACTGACCGTTGGTGCCGGTACCGCCACCGCGAGGGAAAAAACTCAGAGTGTGGTACGCCGGCTCCGCCGCCAGCTTGAGCATCACTGCTATGTCGTCCGCACAGCGCGGATAGAGAACCGCCTGAGGTACTACCTGATAGACGCTGTTGTCCGTCGCCATCGCCAACCGGCTTGCATAAGACTTTTCGATATCACCACGAAAGGCACTGCGCCCTAGCAACTCTAGGTACGACAGGGTTGTGGGTGACAAACTGTCCTGGTAATCGAGTCTCGGGATCATGAATCCTTGTTCCCTTATTTGCTTGATGCCGGCACCCCGGCGACTACGACTGACCCATCGCCCGTCAATAGCAATCAGGCCAGTCCGCTCACATGTGAGCGGGCAGTATATCAGCTCGAAAACCGCTTGCGCGTAGCAATATTAACCATTTGAAAGGAGGACTTTTATGGCTCACCACAGCCATGTTATCAGTACGCTGGTCACCACAGAGAAGCAGGCGCTCACCCTGTCGCTGTTTGGCTGCATCACTTTCGCCATCTTCGGCATCGGCTACGGCCTGTTCGTTGGCTCCAACGCCATCATGCTCGATGGTATCTTTACCCTGTTCAGCATGGGCATGACGGGCCTCGGTCTGGTCACCGCCTACCTCGTCACCCGCCCCTCCGATGACCGTTTCCAGTATGGCTATGCGCACTTCGAGCCCATCGCCAACGTCATCAACGGCTCCATTATTCTGCTGCTCTGTCTGGCGGCACTCTACAACGGCCTCACCACCCTGTTTGAAGGGGGACGGGAGATCGATCTCGGTCATGCCCTCATCTATGCCGTTGTCTCCACCTTCTTCTGCGCCATCCTCTACCGGATTGAAGCCCAGGTCGCCGAGCAGGTTGACTCCGAACTGGTGCGGGTAGACTCCAAGGAGTGGCTGGTGGATACCCTGCTCAGTGCCACCCTGCTTATCGGTTTCGTGGTCGCCATCGGCCTCGATGCCATCGGCTACGGCCAATACAACCGCTATATCGACCCGGTACTGGTCTCGCTGCTGGCCCTCTGCGCCACCCTCATTCCCATCAAGGTGCTCGGTCGCAACCTGCGGGAAGTGCTGAAAATCGCCCCCAGAGGGGATGTTTCCCAGCTGGTCGAGAACGAAGTCGAGGCGCTGCGCCAGCGTCACGGCGTCGAGTGCTACAGCCATCTGGCGAAAAGCGGTCGCCGCTTCGATCTCGAACTCAACATTCTGGTCGCCCCGGGTCAGGAGTGGCCCGTCGAGCGGCAGGATGCCCTGCGCCAGGAGCTCTGGTCCCGCCTCGGCGATACCCTGGGGGATGCCTGGCTCTCGGTCTGTTTCACCCGCGAAAAGCGCTGGTTGTAACCCGATAACCGGTGGAGGCTGGCTGCCAGCCTCCACCGGCTGCGTCACATCCCGACACCGCCCACTTGCCAAATTGGCGCCAGCCGCTATCATCAGGGCTCATTTTTAACCCGAGGTTTTATTGCCCATCATGGACAATCCCCGAAGTTGCCCTTCGTTTCTTCCCGTCAAAAGCTATCTGTTTCTGCTTAACCAGCGCCTCTGAATAACGCCATTGCCTTGCTGCTGCGGCTTTCGCTAGCCCTGTTCACTGTTCGCTCTGTCTGTTTTTTTGAGGTCACATAATGGAATTGCTGCTGGATCCCCATATCTGGATCGGTCTTTTTACCCTGATCATTCTCGAGATTGTGCTCGGGATCGACAACCTGGTCTTCATCGCCATTCTGGTGAAAAAGCTGCCCCCCGCCCAGCGGGACAAGGCGCGCGTACTCGGCCTTGGCCTCGCCCTGCTGATGCGGCTGGTGCTCTTGAGCGTGATGTCGTGGCTGGTCACCCTCACCACCCCCATTTTGCATATCTGGGATCACCCCTTCTCCGGTCGCGATCTCATCCTGATGGGGGGCGGTATCTTCCTGCTGTTCAAGGCCACATCCGAGCTGCACGAGCGGCTGGAGGCCAAGCCCCACGACGATGGCCCGGTCGGCGCCTACGCCAGCTTTGGCGTGGTGATCGCCCAAATTCTGGTGCTGGATGCGGTCTTCTCGCTGGACTCCATCATCACCGCCGTCGGCATGGTGGAACACCTCGGCGTGATGATGGCCGCCGTGACCATCGCCATGGTGGTGATGGTGCTCGCCTCCAAGCCGCTGACCCGCTTCGTCAACGCCCACCCGACCGTGGTGGTGCTCTGCCTGAGCTTCCTGCTGATGATCGGTTTCAGCCTGGTGGCGGAGGGCTTCGGCTTCCATATTCCGAAGGGTTACCTCTACGCGGCCATTGGCTTCTCGGTGCTGATCGAGTTTTTCAACCAGCTGGCCCAGCACAGCGCCATGCGCCACGAGGCCAAACAGCCGCTGCGCGAGCGCACCACCGCCGCCATCTTCAAGCTGATGGGGAGCAAGGCGTATCAGGACCGGCCGGATGACGATCTGGATGCCCCGGCCGCCGCACCGGTGAGCTTTGGCGAGGAGGAGCGCTACATGGTGACCGGGGTGCTGTCGCTGGCCGAACGCTCCATCCGCACCATCATGACGCCGCGCTCCGAGATGGCCTGGATCGATATCAACGACTCCAGCGAGGATATCCGCATCCTGCTGCAGCGCGAACCCCACAGCCTGTTCCCGGTCTGTGACGGGGATCTGGACGAGGTGATCGGCGTGGTCAAGGCGCGCGACCTGCTGTTTGCCCTCAACGAAGGGCAATCCTTAAGCGCGCTGGCCAAGCAGAACGACCCCATTATCGTGCCGCAGACCATCAACGTAATTAAGCTGCTGGCAGAGCTGCGCAAGGCGAAGGGGAGCCTCATTCTGGTGGCCGACGAGTTCGGCGTGATCCAAGGACTGGTCACCACCCACGACCTGCTGGAAGCGATCGTCGGCGAACTGCCGGATGAGGATGAGACCCCCGACATGATCCGCGATGGCGAAGGGTGGCTCATCAATGGCAGCACCAACATCCACCATGTGGAGCAGGTGCTGGAGCACGAGAGGCTGGTGAGCGAGAGCGACGAGTACGTGACCCTGGCCGGCATGCTGCTCTCCCACTTCGGCACCCTGCCCACCCCGGGCCAGCAGCTGCAACTGCAGGCGCTCAACTTCGAGGTGCTGGAGGTGAGCGAGCGGCGCATCGAGCGGGTACGGGTGATGCCGATCGCTGGCTAATCGAGCCGCAATGCAACCATGAGAAGAGGGCCGGTGAGCCCTCTTTTTTTATTCGCCTTTCATTTGCATGTGATGCACCGATTGCGGCGCCCGCTTGGCCCCGCCAGCCATCCGCAGCGACGTTCATTCCCTTCCAATCGCGATTGCTGCATGCAGTGCAATTCAATGGTGCAATTACCCCTCTTTGTTGCAACGCTATTGGCGGCTAGAGTCACCCTCAATCCCACCATGAGGAACTCAAGATGAGCCACGATCACCTGTTTTGCCCGCAGCGACTGGGTCAGCTGCACCTTGCCAACCGCATCGTCATGCCCCCCATGACCCGCTCCCGAGCCAGTCAGCCCGGTGATGTGGCCAACGCCATGATGGCCAGCTACTACGCCCAGCGTGCCACTGCTGGCCTTATCATCAGCGAGGGCACCCAGATTGATCCCATGGGCAAGGGCTACGCCTGGACGCCGGGCATCTACAGCGCCGATCAGATCGCCGGCTGGAAGCTGGTGACCGACGCCGTTCACGCCCAACATGGCACCATCTTCGCCCAGCTCTGGCACGTAGGTCGGGTCACCCATCCGGACAACATCGGTGGCGCCCAGCCCATCTCGGCCTCGGCCCTGCCCGCGGTCGGCGTCAAGGTGTTTGTCGATAACGGCAGCGATGCCCCCGGCTTTGTCGAGACCGTCACCCCACGCGCCATGACCCAGGCCGATATCGATGCGGTGGTGGGGCAGTTCCGTCAGGCGGCTCGCAACGCCATCAGCGCCGGTTTTGACGGCATCGAGCTGCACGCCGCCAACGGCTACCTCATCAACCAGTTCCTCGACTCCGAGTCCAACGCCCGCAACGACGGCTACGGCGGTTCGCTGGAGAACCGGCTGCGCTTCCTCAAAGAGGTGACCGAAGCGGTCTGCAGCGAGATCGGCGCTGACCGGGTCGGGGTGCGTCTTGCGCCGCTCACCACCCTCAACGGCACCGTGGATGCCAACCCGCAGGAGACCTATCTGGCCGCCGCCCGCCTGCTGGGCCAACTCAACGTGGTCTACCTGCACATCGCCGAAGCGGACTGGGACGATGCCCCCCTGATGCCGGAGAACTTCAAGCAGGGTCTGCGCGATGCCTTCCCCAACACCCTGATCTATGCCGGCAAATATGACGGCGAGCGGGCGCGCGCCGCCCTCAAGGCGGGTTGGGCCGATATGATTGGCTTTGGCCGTCCCTTCGTTGCCAACCCGGATCTGCCGGAGCGGCTGCGCCACGGCTATCCGCTGGCCCCCCACGATCCGGCCACCCTGTTTGGCGGCGGCGAGAAGGGGCTGACCGACTACCCGACCTATCAGGCCGATGACGCATAAACCGGCCGTTGCTTGCCAATAGCCAACAGAACACGATAAGCAGGCCCCACAGGTTGGGGCCTGCCGTATTGTTGCGCAATTGCAATAGTGGAAGTTTTACTGTCTTGCTGTTGCAATAATCTCATCAAGCTCTCCCCACAGTTTCGCAAGGAGTCATCATGAATCACACCCAAGCCTGGTGCTGGCATGCCCCCGGTGAACCGGATCAGCTCACCCTCGCCGACCTCCCGCTCTCTCCCCTTGGCCTGGATGAGGTGCTGGTGGCCAACCGGGTCATCGCCTTCAATCCGGTGGACTGGAAGCTGATCGAATATGGCCACTCCCACTGGCAGGATGGTCAGGTGCCCGGCGTCGATGGCATGGGCACGATCGTGGCGCTCGGCGCCAACGTCAGCCATCTGCGTCTCGGCGCCCGGGTCGCCTATCACACCGATCTGCGCCACCACGGCAGCTTTGCCCGTCACACCTGGGTACCGGCGCGCGCCCTGCTGCCGGTACCCGATGCCCTGAGCGACGAGGCGGCCGCCGCCCTGCCCTGTCCCGGTCTCACCGCCTGGCAGGCGCTGGCCAAGCTGCCGCGCCTGCACGGGGAAGCGCTGCTCATCACCGGCGCTGGCAGCAGCGTCGGCCGCTTTGCGGTACAGCTCGCCCTCCAGCAAGGAGCGCGGGTATTTGCCAGCGCCAGCCCACGTCATCATCCGTGGCTCAAGCAGATAGGTGTGCAGGGGGTGGCCGATTATCGGGATCCCGCCTGGCTGGCCATCTTGCAGGCCGCCAACGGCAACGAGCCGTTCGAGGGGCTCATCGATCTGGTCTCGAGCCAACAGGCAGAGAGCCTGCTGCCCGCCCTTGGCTACTACGGCCATATGGTGACTGTGCTGGGGCGTATTCCGCACAATCCGCTGCCCGCCTTTAGCCATTGCCACTCGTTGCACGAGATTGCGCTGGGTGCCCAGCACGCCTTTGGCTCGGACAAACAGTGGAGCCGGCTGGTCGCCGCCGGTGTCAACATGATGGAGCAGATGGCGAGCGGCGAGCTGACCCTGCCGCCGCTGGTAGTTGGCAACTTTGAGACACTGCCTACCCTGCTCGAGCGCTTCAAGCGCGAAGGACAGGGCGAGAAGTTTCTGGTGCGAGTGGCGTAGCGCGGGCGTCATCCACCGGCAGCAGAAACGCTCGCAGCTGAAAATAAGAGAGGCCCGTGATAGCGGGCCTCTTTGCATCCGGGATTAACCTGCGCCTGACTCAGTGCAACTGCACCCCGTGGCGGGCGGCATGAGTGCGAATATCGCGGGTCAACCGCGCCTTGTCGGCCAGACTCAGCCAGCTCGCCTCCACCGCATTGAGGGAGAGGCGGCAGAGCTGATCCGCAGTGGCACCGAGATCGTTCGCCAGCGCCGCAAAGTTGGCCCCCATGTAACCACCAAAATAGGCGGGATCGTCGGAGTTGATGGTGACGCAGATCCCCTGCTCCAGCAGTCGCAGCACATTGTGGTGGGCCATCTGGTCAAACACCTTGAGCCGGGTGTTGGAGAGGGGGCAGACGGTGAGCGGCAGCCGGGTATCGGCCAGATAGCGGAGCAGCTCGGGATCGTCGGCCGAGCGCACCCCATGATCGATGCGGCATACCTGCAGCTCGTTGATCGCCTGCCAGATGTAGTCGGCAGGCCCCTCTTCGCCCGCATGGGCCACCACCGGCAGCCCCAGCTCGCGGCATTTGGCAAAAATCCGGGCAAATTTGCTGGGCGGATTGCCCTTCTCCCCCGAGTCGAGGCCGATGCCGTGGATCCGTGACAGGAAGGGCTCGGCCTCTGCCAACGTAGCGAACGCCTCCTCCTCGCTCAGGTGGCGCAAAAAACTCATGATAAGCCGCCAGCTGATGCCAAACTCCTGCTCCCCGCGCTGCAGCGCCCGCTCGATGCCGCCGAGCACGGTAGCAAAAGGTATGCCACGGGCGGTGTGGGTCTGCGGGTCGAAGAAGATCTCCACATGCACCACCTTGTCGGCGGTGCAGCGTTCCAGATAGGCCCAGGTGAGGTCGAAGAAGTCCTGCTCGGTCACCAGCACGCTGGCACCAAGGTAGTAGAGGTCGAGAAAGGATTGCAGGCAGTCAAAGTCATAGGCGGCGCGCACGCTGGCCACGTCGGGCCAGGGCAGCGGCACATTGTTGCGTTTGCCAAGCTCGAACATCAGCTCGGGTTCGAGGGTGCCCTCAATGTGAAGGTGCAGCTCCAGCTTGGGCAATTCGGCTATAAAGTGTTCGGCAATAGGGTTATCCATGGCGACGGCTCCATCAGCGACCAGATCCCGGGGACAACCCCTCCACACGATTGCCCCGACTTCATGCTTATTGTGCGCTCAAGTTGCAAGACAGGGGAGACTTGTCATCAAACAGATTTATAATGGCGTCACAAAAATCATAAATGATTGAACGTCTTATCGATTGGCAGCTCGTCTGCGCCCTGACAAGGAGTTTTCATGAAGAACGTCATCTGTGACATCGACGGTGTCATCCTGCACAACAACGATCTCATTCCCGGCGCCGACCGCTTCGTCCATCGCCTGCTGGAGCAGGGCAGCAAGCTGCTGTTTCTGACCAACTACCCGGCCCAGACCCAGAAAGATCTGCAAAACCGCTTCCGCTCCGCCGGGATCGAGGTGCCGGAAGAGTGCTTCTACACCTCCGCCATGGGCACCGCCGACTTTCTCAAACGTCAGGATGGCAAGAAGGCCTATGTGATCGGTGAAGGGGCGCTGACCCACGAGCTCTACAAGGCCGGCTTTACCATCACCGATATCGACCCCGACTTCGTGGTGGTGGGCGAGACCCGCAACTACAACTGGACCATGATCCAGCAGGGGGCCAAGTTCGTCGATCAGGGGGCCCGCTTTATCGCCACCAACCCGGATACCCATGGCCCCATGATGCACCCGGCCTGCGGCGCCCTGTGCGCCCCCATCGAGCGGATGACCGGCAAGAAGCCGTTCTATGTCGGCAAGCCGAGCGCCTGGATCATCCGTGCGGCGCTCAACCGGATGGAGGCCCACTCCGACGACACCATCATCATCGGCGACAACCTGCGCACCGACATTCTGGCGGGCTTTCAGGCAGGCCTCGAGACGGTGCTGGTGCTCTCCGGGGTGAGCAAGGTCGCCGATATCGACCGCATGCCGTTTCGGCCGAACCACATCTTCGACTCCGTGGTCGACATCGATATCGTCTGATACCCAAGGATTTAAACCGGGCAGGTCTCCCCTGCCCCAGCTGGACCTGTTATGGAACCCATTCTCATCGCCGTGGCCTTTGGCTGCGGCATGCTGGTCAATCTGATTGGCCTGCCTCCTCTGCTCGGCTTTCTGGCCGCCGGTTTTATCCTCAATGGCATGGGCTATCACAACACCCCGGCCCTCAACGAGATCGCCGATCTCGGCGTCACCCTGCTGCTGTTCACCATCGGTCTCAAGCTCAATATCAAGACCCTGATGCGACGCGATGTGTGGGGCACCACCAGCCTGCATCTGCTGCTCTCCACCCTGCTCTTTACCGTGCTGCTGCTGGTCTGCAAGGGGCTCGGGCTGGTGCTGGCCCTGTCGCTGGACTGGAAGCTGGCACTGCTGCTCGGTTTTGCCCTCTCCTTCTCCAGCACCGTCTTCGCGGTCAAGGTGCTGGAAGATCGCAGTGACATGAATGCCCTCTACGCCCGCATCGCCATCGGTGTGCTGGTGATGCAGGATGTGTTCGCGGTGGCCTTTCTGGCCTTCTCCAGCGGCAAGTGGCCCAGCATCTGGGCACTCTGGGTACTGGGGCTGCCGCTGCTGCGCCCACTGCTGTTCAAGCTGCTGGAGCGGGCCGGTCACGGCGAGTTGCAGGTGCTGTTCGGAGTATTTCTGGCGCTGGTGGTGGGTGCAGCCGGGTTTGAAGTGGTCGGCCTCAAGCCGGATCTCGGAGCCCTTATCATCGGCATGATGCTCGCCTCCCATCCTGCCGCAGCAGGCCTTGCCAAGGCGCTCTTCAACCTCAAAGACCTGTTTCTTATCTGCTTCTTCCTCACCATCGGCCTCAACGGTCTGCCGACCCACGACACCATGTTGCTGGCGCTGGCGCTGGTGCTGGCCCTGCCGCTCAAAAGCGCGCTCTATTATCTGGTCTACAGCGGCGCTCACCTGCGAGTGCGCACCGCCCTGCTCTCCACCCTGGCGCTCACCAACTTCTCGGAGTTTGGCCTGATCGTCGCCGCCATCGCAGCCAAGGCAGGCTGGCTCTCCTACGAGTGGCTGGTGGCGGTTTCTCTGGCGCTGGCGGCAAGCTTTATGATCTCCGCTCCGCTCAATGCCCAGAGCGAGCGGATCTACCACCGTATCGGTCACTGGCTCAAGGGGTTGCAGGCGAGCAACCTCCATCCGGAAGACAGACCCATCGAGCTGGGCGATGCGGAGGTGATCATCCTCGGCATGGGGCGGATCGGTCAGGGGGCCTATTTCGAACTGGAGAACAAGTACGGCAACGTCATCCTCGGGGTGGAGAACGACAGCGAGAAGCTGCCCACCCTGCGCGCCCAGGGGATGAACGTCATCGAGGGGGATGCCACCGATACCGACTTCTGGGACAAGGTGCTGCTCTCCAATCAGGTCAATCTGGTGCTGCTGGCGATGCCCCACCACTCGGGGAATCTCTACGCCATCGAGAAGCTGCGCAGCCACGGTTTTGCCGGCAAGATAGCCGCCATCGTTCGCTTCGAGGACGATATCGCCTCCCTGAAAGAGCAAGGGGTGGATGCGGTGTTCAACGTCTACAACGAAGCGGGCAGCGGCTTTGCCCGCCATGTGATCCGCCGTTTGCAGCCACTCTGATCCTGCGGCTAGCGGCCCTTGGCAAGGGAGTGCGCATCGTTTAAGTTATGCACAACCTCGTTTAATAAAACGAACAAACGCGGGGCCGGGATGGCCCCGCTTTTATATCCCCATTGCCAGGGAGGCACCATGAAGACCCTCAACGACTGGATTTTGCTCGATCGCCATGAGGCGGCCCCCACCCCGCTGATGCCCGCCCCCGAGCGCATTAAAGCAGGCCATCCGAGTCAGACGGTGTGGAACCACTACTCAGACCCCAGCCAGCAGTTTCACATCGGCTTCTGGAGCTGCGAGCCCGGCCGCTGGGCCATCCACTACACCGAACACGAGTATTGCCAGCTGCTGGAGGGGGATGTGGTGATCCACGACAATCTGGGCGGCCAGCTGGTCCTCAAACCCGGCGATCAATTCGTCATTCCCGCCGGTTTTGTCGGAGAGTGGGAAACCCTGACCCCCTGTCGCAAGGTCTACGTCATCTTCGAACCTGCCTCGGCTTGACGTTCACGTCACCCAGCCCCGTTGCAGCAGCCCTTATCCTGTTGATCCGCTTGACGCTTACGGCATGATTTTCTGCGGTTTTCCCGCTTGCAAAAGGTTTTTCCGCTAGGCATTGTGTCTGACGAGGAATGTAAATGGAATTTCGAGCCCAAACGTGGGGGGCTCATATAAAAATCAAGAGGATTACCGCCAATGTGTTCAATTTTCGGCATTCTGGATATCAAGTCCGATGCAGTAGCCCTGCGCAAATCGGCGCTGGAGATGTCCAAGCGACTGCGTCACCGCGGGCCTGACTGGTCCGGCGTCTACAGCTCAGACAAAGCCATTCTGGTGCACGAGCGTCTGGCCATCGTCGACCCGGGCAATGGCGCCCAGCCGCTCTACAACCCCGAGCGCACCCATGTGCTGGCGGTCAACGGCGAGATCTACAACCACAAAGAGCTGGAAAAGACCCTCAAGGTCGATTTCCAGTTCCAGACCAAATCTGACTGTGAAGTGCTGCTTGCCCTCTACAAGGAGAAGGGCCCGGCGTTTCTCGACGATCTCAACGGCATCTTTGCCTTCATTCTTTATGACGCCGAACAGGATGCCTACCTGATTGGTCGCGACCACATGGGGATCATTCCCCTCTATACCGGCCGCGACGAGCACGGCAACTTCTATGTCGCCTCCGAAATGAAGGCGCTGGTGCCGGTCTGCAAGAGCGTCGAAACCTTCCCGCCGGGACACTACCTGTGGAGCAAGGATGGCGAACTCAAACAGTGGTACAAGCGCGACTGGATGGAGTACGCCGCGGTCGAGCACAACGTCAGCGACAAGACCGAGCTGAAAGCGGCGCTGGAAGCTGCGGTCAAGCGCCAGCTGATGTGCGACGTGCCTTATGGCGTGCTGCTCTCCGGCGGGTTGGACTCCTCCGTTATCTCCGCCATCACCAAGCTCTATGCGGCGCGCCGCATCGAGGACGATGGCAAGAGCGAAGCCTGGTGGCCGCAACTGCACTCCTTCGCCGTCGGTCTGGAAGGGTCTCCGGATCTCGCCGCCGCCCGCAAGGTGGCTGATCACCTCGGCACCATCCATCACCAGATCCACTTCACCGTGCAGGAGGGTCTGGATGCCCTGCGCGACGTCATCTATCACCTCGAGACCTATGACGTCACCACCATCCGAGCCTCCACGCCCATGTATCTGATGGCACGCTACATCAAGGCGATGGGGATCAAGATGGTGCTCTCCGGCGAAGGCTCTGACGAGCTGTTCGGTGGCTACCTCTACTTCCACAAGGCGCCCAACGCCCGCGAGTTCCACGAAGAGAACGTGCGCAAGCTCGCCTCTTTGCACCTCTATGACTGCCTGCGCGCCAACAAGTCGATGGCTGCCTGGGGCGTGGAAGGCCGCGTACCCTTCCTCGACAAGGAGTTCATGGACGTGGCGATGCGCTTGCAGCCGGCTGACAAGATGTGCGGCAAGGGCAAGATCGAGAAGCACATCCTGCGCGAAGCGTTCGAGGATCTGCTGCCCCACGAAGTGGCATGGCGTCAGAAGGAGCAGTTCTCCGACGGCGTAGGCTATTCGTGGATCGACAGCCTGAAAGCCATGGTAGAGCAGGAAGTGACGGATCAGATGTTCGAGGCGGCCGCATTCCGCTTCCCCATCAACACACCGCTCACCAAGGAGGCCTACTTCTACCGCGCCATCTTCGACGAGCACTTCCCGCTGGAAGCCGCCGCCCGCACCGTGCCCTACGGCAAGTCGGTCGCCTGCTCCACCCCCACCGCGCTGGAGTGGGATGCCAAGTTCAAGGAGATGGCCGACCCGTCTGGCCGCGCCGTGATGGACGTGCACCAGCAGGGCTACTAAGCCAGAGCGGGGCGACCCCAGCGGCTAACGCCAAATAGCAAAAAGCCCTTCACCACGGTGAAGGGCTTTTTCTTATGGCAAATAGAGTAAACCGACGATCAGAACATGGCCCATAAAACCGACGTTGAAAGTGAGCATAGGCTCGGGCAGAGCACCACGTATCGAAAAATGGGATAGGGTATTCCCCTGCTACATAACTGGCACTATGGCATTCGTCATGTGGAGGTGAAATCAGGGTAGCCGACACTGTATTAATGCAGGTATCAATTGACAGCATTTCATTTTTCAGATGCCGATATTTGAAATAGTGATATTGTCAGCAACCATGTGTCCCTGAATATATTATCAATGAGGTATCTATGTTGAGAAAAAAACTAATTTTGCTTGCTCTGACATTACCGCTACATGTGCACGCCAACATTTTTTTCATCAAGGGAAACACGGTCAATGACACAGATGTAGATAAGGCCGCCATCTACTTCAATGCAGGCATAGACCCGCAGACAGTGGCCTGGCTGTTATCCTCTGTTGATGAAATTAACGGCAATTATCGCAACATTCAAAATATAGATATATATCTCAATAGCGGGGGTGGTGATATGGACTCCGGGTATATGGCCTACGAGGCGTTGCGTAAAAATCCGACGAAGCTGAATATGATTAACGCATCAAATGTGGCCTCTTCTGCAACTATAATTTACTGTGCATCGAATGAGCGTTATGCCATGCCAATGGCATCTTTCTTACTTCATCCTGCTGCCGCGGCAAATGAAATCAATGATTACCTGAAGCCGGATCAGGCACAGCGTATTTTGGACGACGCTGAAAAATACAACTCGCTCTTTCGCACCATTTACTCTTCCTGCACCAAAATTCCGGCAGAGGAGCTAAAGGCCATCACCTCGTCCGAGAGTCGACGTGCAACCTACAACATTGAAAATGCCAAAAAAGTAGGTCTCGTGAATCAGGACATGAAAAAACAGACAACATATCCCGTGACCTATTACATCACGGATATGCAGAACTAATTGATGCAAATCCCGCCATGGCAGCCATTCCAACACACAGGAAGGGCTGCCATGGCTGTTCACAAAACAAGCTTAGTTTTGGCAACAGCGCGAACATATTTCGTGAGTGAGCCAGTCGTCTCACTGGCTCAATGAGTATTCACTGCTTTAGCCATCAAAATGCTGCATCGCGCGATCCGATCAGGGTTGCGCGTCTGGCTGGTTTGCGGGGGCGGCCTTGATAAAGGCTTGCAACTGTTCGCAGTTGGCGACGATGCGGCGGATAGTGGGGTAATCGTCCAGCGTCATCTCGTAGCGGCGGGCGTTGTAGACCTGGGGCACCAGCATGCAATCCGCCAGAGTGACCTCGTTGCCGACGCAGTAGATACCGGCGGTGGTCATCAACAGCTGTTCAAGGGCGGTAAAGGTTTCGTCAATCCAGTGGCTATACCAAACCGCC
The DNA here is from genome assembly GCF_038739615.1 of Aeromonas sp. SER. NCBI lineage: Bacteria > Pseudomonadati > Pseudomonadota > Gammaproteobacteria > Aeromonadales > Aeromonadaceae > Aeromonas > Aeromonas sp. SER. Next base: position 69,353 of record NZ_JBCGFC010000003.1, read on the forward strand.
TCCTGCTCCTTGCCCACCCTGAAGTGCTCTTCCAGATAGTTGAGCACCCGCAGGTTGTTGAGCGGGTGGATATCACAGGCGATCATGTTGACTATCTGGCGTACCTTGGCGCGTGCCTCGGGGGCTGAGGGCATCAGGGGATGGGCGGGATAAGTTTCGTCAAGGTACTCCATGATGGCGACCGACTGACCGATCTGCACATCGCCATCCACCAGAAAGGGCACCAGCCCCTGCGGGTTGATCCGTTTGTAACTCTTCTCGCGCTGCTCCCCCTGCCGCAAATTGATCGGGTGCTGCTCATAATCCAGTCCCTTGAGCTGCAACACGATCCGCACCCGAAAACTGGCTGACGAGCGCCAGTAGCCAAACAACTGCAACATACTTCGTCCTTCTTTTGTCAGCCGACAGGCAGCCTCGCCCCCTGTCGGCCCCCCATCTCTCGGGGATCATCACTCTGTCTGGCTGCCACCCTGCACCACTTGCTGGGAGAGTGTGCCAAACAGACTCTTGCCATTGCGATCCAGCATGGTGATGGCCACTCTATCACCAAATTTCATATAGGGGGTTATAGCTTGATCACAATCAAGAATTTCCAGCATGCGCCGCTCGGCGATACAGGATGAGCCGGCGCTGCGATCGTAGTTGGAGACGGTGCCGGAGCCGATGATGCAACCCGCCCCGAGCTGTCTGGTCTTGGCTGCATGGGCAATCAGCTCGAAGAAGTTGAAGGTCATGTCCACCCCGGCTTCTGGCGCACCGAACAGCGCACCGTTGAGGTGGGTCAGAAGCGGCAGATGGACCTTGCCATCGAGCCAGTCATCCCCCAGCTCATCCGGGGTGATGGCCACCGGCGAGAAGGCGCTGGACGGTTTGGACTGGAAGAAGCCAAAGCCCTTGGCAAGCTCGCCCGGAATGAGGTTACGCAGGCTCACATCGTTGACCAGCATCAGCAATTTGACGTGGCTGGCGGCCCCCTGCGGGCTTACCCCCATCGGCACATCGTCGGTGATGATGGCCACTTCCGACTCGAAATCGATCCCCCACTCCTCGGAGCCCATGACAATCGGCCCACGAGGGGCGAGGAAGCTGTCGGAGCCCCCCTGATACATCAGCGGATCGTGCCAGAAGCTCTCCGGCATCTCGGCGCCGCGGGCCTTGCGCACCAGCTCCACATGGTTGACGTAGGCGCTGCCATCGGCCCACTGATAGGCGCGCGGCAGCGGAGAGAGGCAAGACGCTTCGTCAAAGGCGAACGAGTCAGCCGCTCGGCCCTCGTTAAGCTGCTGATAGACAGCCTCCAGCTTGGGGGCGACCTCGGCCCACTCGTCGAGGGCGGCCTGCAACGTCGGGGCAATCTCGCTCACCCGCACCGCCCGGCTCAGATCCCGGCTCACCACCACCAAAACGCCATCGCGCTTGCCATTGTTCAATGTTGCCAATTTCATAAGCGATTCCTTATTTGCCGGCAGCAGCGTCCGGGCGCTGCCAGCTGGATACATACCGGGTGTTCTCGATCCGTTCGCACAGACTGCCGACGTTCAGCGCATCGCGGGTATCGAGCATGACCGCTACCTCGTCGGTGAACTTCTTGGCATAGGCCTGCCCTGCCGCAAACGCCTTGGGATGGGGGCCGTGGGTGAAACCGGCAGGGTGGAAGGTGACCATGCCCCGCTCGATATTGTCCCGGCTGAAGAAATCCCCGGCGTGGTAAAAGAGCACCTCGTCGTAATCGTCATTGCTGTGATAGAAGGGCACCTTGAGGGCGCCGGGGTCGCTCTCGATGGGGCGCGGCACGAAGGTACAAATCACGAAGCGACTCGCAACAAAGGTCGAATGGGCCGACGGCGGCAGATGGTAGCGGTGGCTCATCAGCGGGCGGATATCCCGCCAGTTGAGGCGCACCACGCTCAAATCCCCGTGCCACCCCTGCGCGTCCAGCGGGTTGAAGGGCCAGGTGATGACCGACACCTGATCGTGGCGCTTCACCTGCAGCGACCAGGGATTCTCATCCTGCTGGGCCAAAAAGCGCTCGTTGATGGCGGGCACATCCAGCGCCGCCGGGTCGAAGATGGCGTGATTGCCCACCAGCCCCTTGTCCGGTAGCTGATAGCTGTCGTTGGTCGCCTCGATCATCAGGATGAACAGGGGCGCCGTCGGCTCGATGCGCCACATGGTGCCACGGGGGATCACCACATAGTCACCATCCCGCAGGGTCAGGTGGCCGTAGTCGCAGAAGAACTCGCCGCCCCCCTCGTGGATAAAGAGCAGCTCGTCACCGTCGGCATTGCGCACCAGAAACGGCATCGCCTCGGAGTGCCGCCATATCCGGTAGCGACAGTGGGGGTTGCTGAGAATGTCGGGGGCCACCCAGGGGGAGAGGGAGCTCACCTCTTCCTGGAGGGCATTGAGGTCAAACAGCCGTGGCCGCAGTGGCCCTTCCCAACTGCTCCAGTCGGTGGGGGCATGCTTGTGGTGCATGTGGGTGGCGGGGCCAAAAAAGCCGCTGCGCCCCAGCTCGCGCTCATAGATGGCCTGCTCCGGCAGGTCGGCATGGGCCTGACGGGAGTGGGTCCCCTCCCGATGGGGGAAGTTAATCCAGTTACGCATCGCTCGCTCCCTCTTTGCGGGCACCCTTCTCATCCTCGCCGCCATCCAGCACGCCGCGGCGGATCTGGTCCAACTCGATCGATTCAAAGAGCGCCTTGAAATTGCCCTCGCCAAACCCTTCGTTGCCCTTGCGCTGGATGATCTCGAAGAAGACCGGGCCAATCACGGTGTCGGTGAAGATCTGCAGCAGGATGCCATCCTTGGTGGGGGAGCCGTCGATGAGGATGCGCAGCTCTTTGAGGGCAGCCAGATCCTCCTGATGCCCCTCGACACGACTGTTCACCTTCTCGTAGTAGGTATCCGGGGTCGGCATAAAGCCGGTGCCGCGGCTGCGCAGGGTGCGGATGGTGTGGTAGATGTCGGCCGAGGAGAGTGCGATGTGCTGGATCCCCTCCCCCTTGTACTGGCGCAGGTACTCCTCAATCTGGGACTTGTCATCCGCCGACTCGTTGATGGGGATGCGGATCTTGCCGCAGGGAGCCGTCATAGCGCGTGAATGCAGCCCGGTCAGCTTGCCCTCGATATCGAAGTAGCGAATTTCACGGAAGTTGCCGATCCGCTCGTAGAAATTGGACCAGACATCCATATTGCCGCGATGGACGTTGTGGGTCAGGTGATCGATCTCGATGAGACCGGCATCCACCTCCGCCATCCGGGCCTGCCAGTCGGGGTAGAAGACAAAATCCACATCGTAGATGGAGCCCTTGTCGCCATAACGGTCAACAAAAGAGAGGGTGCTCTCGCCGATACCGTAGATGGCGGGAATATTGAGCTCCATCGGGCCAATCTTGCCGACAAAGGGCTTGGCCCCCTTGGCGATGGCGAACTGCTGTGCCTTGCCCGCATCGCTCACCCGAAATGCCATGCCGCAAACGCTCGGCCCATGCAGGCTGGCAAACTGCTCCGCCTGGGAGTGGGGCTCGGCATTGACCACGAAGTTGATATCCCCCTGCCGGTAGAGCCAGCACTGCTTGTGTTTGTGCTTGGCGACCTCGGCAAACCCGAGCGACACAAACAGGCTCTTGAGGGCGGCAATCCCCTTGGCATCGGGGGCCGTGTACTCGACGAACTCGAAACCGTCAGTGCCTAACGGATTGATGGTATGGGTGGCGGAAGAGGTGGCATTCATCGGGCGCTCCTTGCTCTTGATTCGGTTAAAACGGATTGCGGCACGCAGCGGCGCAGCAAGTGTTAACAACTTGTTTCATTAGAGGCAGGGCGTAGCAGGAAGAGAAGAGGCAGGTTGCAGATAGTTTTTCGCAGCTGGCAGCAAAAGATGTAAATGGATTGTGACATTCAAGCCGCAGCCCTGCGGATCAAAGTGTGACGACCCGCATGGCTGTCAGCTTTGCCTTACAGTTGCCAGTTTTTGACCATCAGATGGGGCAAGCGGGCACGGGCTTTTTGCAGTCGCGTGGGCGTCGGATTGATCAACCACGCCTCTTTCCCCAACCCCAGCAGCGGCAGATCGTGCAGGCTGTCGCTCAAGGCCAGCTCGGTATCAAGGGCGCAGATCTCTGGCAGCAGCTTGTGCTGACCGTGGCAGTAGAAGCGCGGCATCAGGCCGCCAAGCCGGTAGTGCATTTGCGAGCCAATAATCCGGTGGGGCAACTGGCCGGGCAGTTGATGATAGAGCTGGGCCCGTACCAGCGCCCGCGGGCTGGCGGAGATCACCCAGCAGCGATGCCCTTCTTCTCCAAGCAGCCGATGCGCCTCGCGAAAGAGCCCCGGACGGGTGTGGCTGTAGGCGCGCACCAGCTTGCGCCAACCAAGGGGAGAGAGCCAAAGCGTGATGGCCCACCAGATAAGGGAGATGCCGCGCCGCCGCTGGTTGGGCACCAGATAGACCAAACCACCCAGCGTAATCACCGGCAACAGCAGCAGCGGCCAGATCCGGCGCCGCAGGATATAGCGCAGCAGACCGGCGTGGCTGTCGCCGGGGGCCAGGGTGTCGTCAAAGTCGGCAAGGATCCAGCGCACAGCACTCCCGCACTCTCGATTCCCCCCACTCTCTTTCGGCACCACTGGTTCAGCTGGCGAGCGGCTTATCATGGGAGCCTCAAGGCGTAAGAGCGGCAATCGCGGCGGTCAGCTCGGGGGTGACAAACTCGGTCCCCTGCGTGGGCGGGCAGACAAAATCGAACGGCTCGCCAGCCAGAGTAAAGCTAAGCCGCCAGGCATGCAGATAACCGCGATCGGCTGACGTGCCGCCATAGCGCTCATCCCCGAGAATGGGGGCGCCGATGCTTTTGAGGGCAACCCGGATCTGGTGGGTCTTGCCGGTCTGCGGTTTGATGCGATAGAGCCGCAGCCCCTCGCGCACCGACACTGAATCAAACCAGCTGATGGCAGGATTATCCAGCGTACGCGCCAGCATCCAGCTGCCGCCGCGCCCCTTTTGCATATCCCCCTTCACCCAGCCCTGCTTCTTCTTGGGTTTGCGATCGGAGAGCGCCAGATACTGTTTGCTCACCTCGCGGGCCGCAAAGGCCATGCTCAGTTCGCGGTTCGCCTCCGTGGTGCGGGCCAGCAGCACCAGACCGGAGGTCATCTTGTCGAGCCGGTGTACCGGATAGAGGGTCAGACCCGTATCGGCCTTCACCCGATTGACCAGCCCGGGCTCAGTCTCTCCTCCCTCTTCTCCCTTCTCGTCATGCATGCCGATGCCGGGCTGCTTGTCGATAACCAGAAAATCGGCGTGTTGAAACAGGATCCGGTACATAACACCTCGGCGAACTGGAAAAAGGCAGCAACCGGCACGGCGGCTGCTCTCGGGCAGGCATTGTCCCTGCTCGGCCACCATTTGGCAAACGGCCGATGGCGATTGCCGGGCGAAAAAAAGCCCCGTCGACATGGCGGGGCTTTTCATCTGGCGTTAACCGGTCACACACTGCGCGGGCGCAGATGGGCGTGCCAGCGAGTCTCCCACTTCTTGAACAGCCAGACGATGACAAAGGTGAGCAACATATAGAGCAGACCGGCTGTCAAAAACGCCTCGAACGGACTGTAGTAGCGGGAGTTGATGATCCGCGCTGCGCCGGTCAGATCGACGATGGTGATGATGCCCGCAACCGCCGAGCCTTGCAGCATGAAGATCACCTCGTTGCTGTAGGCAGGCAGCGCCCGGCGAAACGAGTTGGGCAGAATGATCCGGGTCAGGGTCTGCCAGCGGGTCATGCCAAAGGAGTTGGCCGCCTCAATCTGGCCACGCGGCATGTTGTGTACCGCCCCGCGCACGATTTCTGCGGTATAGGCGCCGGTGTTGAGGGTAAATGCCAGCAACGCGCAGAACCAGGCCTCGGAGAAGAGCGACCAGGCAGCACTGTTCTTCAGCCACTCCCATTGGGCAGCACCGTAGTAGATGATAAAGAGCTGCACCAGCAGTGGAGTGCCGCGAAAGAAGTATATGTAGGCCCAGATCGGCCCTTTGATCAGCCAGTTGCGGCTGTTGCGCAAAATGCCCAGGGGAATGGCGATCATCAGGCCAAGCAGCAGGGAGAGTGCCACCAGCCAGACCGTGGTGTAGAGCCCCTCCCAGTAGGTGGGCCACTCTTTGAGAATGATTGAGAAATCCATGGCTTACCTCGTTTTGATGGCGTAGTGACGCTCGGCCCACTTGAGCGCCGAGGTAGAGACGGCAGTGAAGATCAGGAAGATGAGCGCCACGGCCATGTAGAAGGTAAAGGGTTGCTGGGTCGAACCCGCCGCCAGCGACGCTTTGCGCACCATGTCATCAAGCCCGATGATGGAGACCAGCGCGGTGGTTTTGAGTAGCACCAGCCAGTTGTTGCCAAAGCCCGGCAGGGCGTGGCGCATCATCTGGGGAAAGAGGATCCGCACAAAGAGTTGGCTCGAACGCATGCCGAAGGCACGGGCCGCCTCCAGCTCCCCCTTGTCCACCGCCAGAATGGCGCCGCGGAAGGTCTCGGTCATATAGGCGCCGAAGATAAAGCCGATGGTCGCCACACCGGCGGCAAACGGGCTGATATCCACATAATCGGGCAGCAGGGAGACCCACTCCTGAGACGGGTTGCTCTGCAGCAACCAGTTATTGTAGGTCTCGTTGACCCAGGAACAGACGGCGTTGATGAACACCTGGCCGCCAAAGAAGAGCAGCATCATCAGCACCAGATCGGGAATGCCGCGGATCAGGGTGGTATAGCTGCTGGCAATGGCGCGGGCCCACTTGTAAGGGGAGAGCTTGGCGAGCGCCCCCAGCATGCCGAGCAGCAGCGCCAGCAGCAGGGAGGCGAGCGCTACCTCCAGCGTGACCCAGGCGCCCTCCAGCAACGAGGCTTCGTATCCTTTCAAATCAAACATATGCAGCTCCATTGCAACTTCTCGAGTGGGCTGATGCCTCTGAACAACAAGAGAACCCACATCTTTAACACGGTCAGATGCAGCTCCATTGCAATTAATAGGGCCCATCGCTCCATACGGAGAGAACGGGCCCGATGACAACTGGCGAGGTGAGCCGGTCGGCCTGTTATTCGCTATCTATGTGGCGAATGACTCACCGTACACGGCTCCAGTTTTTACTCGCCGTATACGTCGAACTCAAAGTACTTGTCGTTGATCGCCTTGTACTTGCCATTGGCACGCAGTGCCAGAATGGCGGCGTTGAATTTCTCTTTCAGATCCTTGTCAGCCTTGCGCACCGCAATACCGGCACCCTCGCCAAACCACTTGGGATCGGTCAGTTTCGGGCCGACGAATTCAAAGGCATCGCCCCCCTCTTTCTTGAACAGACCGTCGGTGATGGCAGCGGAGTCGGCCAGCACATAGTCGACACGGCCAGATTTCAGATCGAGATAGGCTTCATCGGCAGTGCCGTAACGCTTGATGGTGGCGTTCGGGAAGTTGTCGGTAATGAAGGTATCCATGGAGGTAGCACGCTGCACCGCCACGGTTTTCCCTTCCATGAAGGCCTTGTCGAGCTTGACGTCAGTCCCTTTCTTGGCGGCAAAGCGAGCCGGAATGTGCTGGTACTTCTGAGTGAAGTCCACCTTCTTCTTGCGCTCTTCAGTGATGTCCATGGTGGCGATGATGGCGTCAAACTTGCGCGACAGCAGCGCCGGAATGATACCGTCCCAATCCTGCTTGACCAGGGTGCACTTCACTTTCATCTCTTCGCACAGGGCATTGGCGATGTCGATATCAAACCCTTTTACCTCGCCATTGGGCTCGGTCCAGGAGAAGGGGGGATAGGCACCCTCAACCCCGATACGCACCTCTTTCCACTCCTTGGCCATCAGGCTGCCGGAAGAGAGGGCAGCAATCACGGTAGTCGCCAGCATCAGCTTGTTCATGTATCTCTCCTTGATAAAACAGTCGATCGTGTAAATCCGGGCTCCGGCCATCAATAGATGGAGGAGATGAATTGTTTGAACCGCTCGGATTTGGGATGGGCAAAAATCTCTTTGGGGTTGCCCTCCTCCTCCACTCTTCCCTGATGCAGGAACATCACCTTGTTCGATACATCGCGGGCAAATGACATCTCGTGGGTCACCACCAGCATGGTACGCCCCTCTTCGGCCAGCTCGCGCATCAGGCCAAGTACCTCACCCACCAGCTCGGGATCGAGCGCCGAGGTGGGTTCATCAAAGAGCATCACCTCGGGCTCCACCGCCAGCGCACGGGCGATGGCGGCACGCTGCTGCTGACCGCCGGAGAGGTGACCCGGGTAGTAGTCGCGCCGTTCCCAGAGTCCAACCCGGTTGAGCAGCTGCTCCGCCTTGGCGATCGCCTCGGCACGGGGCACCTTGAGCACCTGGATCGGCACTTCGATGATGTTCTGCATGATGGTCATGTGCGACCAGAGATTGAAGCTTTGGAAAACCATCGCCAGCCGGCTGCGAATGCGCTCAACCTGACGCATATCTTCCGGCAACCGTTCGCCGGAACGGCTGGTTTTCATCCGGATCAATTCACCATGGAGGGAGACGCTGCCGGATGAGGGGGTTTCCAACAGATTGATACAGCGCAGAAAAGTCGACTTCCCCGAACCCGAGGAGCCGATAAGGGAGATGACATCCCCCTTGTGGGCAGTCATGTCGATGCCCTTGAGCACTTCGTGGGTGCCAAAATATTTGTGCAGATCACGTACTTCCAGTGCGGCAACGTCGCTCATCCATTACAACCTTGTCTGTCCCTAGACGCCGCAGGGGCGTGACTCCACCATCGCCAACTTAACAAAAATTTAACCGATGGTAACCTTCAGCGAAAATATCACCCGGATAGTGAAAAAACAATATGGAACGCGGGGATCCTGGTTAATCGCTCTATTTTTATTCGACTATCACGTATTTTTCAGCACTTTGTTTGCATAAACAGCCGTTTCATCGGCGTTTGGAATACCGCCTTTTTATACCCCAATCATGGCCGTGGCAAGAGAAAAACCACTTTCGGCCCGTAACGACTCCAAAATGGCTTTATGCAGCCACTCCCCATGCAGATTCTGGCTGGAGCGAATGGATCAAACTGATTTTATTGGCCCCTTGTCAGGAAGCTGCGTTCCCCTTCGCACACCCCACATCAAGCTGAAAAGTAACAACTCCCTAATAAATGGCCCCGACACCCCATGGAAAGCGAGAGAAATGTGACACAGAGCCAATAAGTAATGATAAGGTGGGATTTTTATCAGTTTTTGTGATCGAGGCCCCGATGTTGCTCAATGTCTTGCTGATCCTGTTGCCACTGGTGATCGGCTATCTGGTTCCCCTCTCCTCCGCCCGATTGATCAAGCTGGTCAATCAGGGGCTGGGCAAGATGGTCTACCTCATTCTCTTTCTGATGGGGCTGGGGCTTGCCTATGTGGAGAACCTTGGCAGCAACCTCGCCGTCATCTTCAAAGTGGCCGGGATCATGCTCGGCGCCATTACCCTCTGCAACCTGCTGGCCCTCTGGTGGCTCGACAAGCGCTCGCCGCCGACCCATGCCGCCAGCGATGCCAAAATGCCGAGCAAGCTCCACCTCCTGTGGGAGTCGCTGCAGCTCTGCTTTGTGGTACTGGGCGGTGTGCTGCTGGGTCTGCTGGTAGATCTGCGCGCCCTGCCCATCGACAAGTGGAGCGAGTGGGCGCTGATGCTACTGCTCTTTCTGGTCGGGGTGCAGATGCGCAACTCCGGCATGCGGCTGCGCCAGATCCTGCTCAACCCCTGGGGGATGAAGATCGCCGCCACCGTCATTGTCAGCAGCTGGCTCGGCAGCCTGCTGGCGGCCCAGCTGCTGGGCATGCCCCTGGCTCACGGGCTGGCGCTGGGATCGAGTTTTGGCTGGTACTCGCTCTCCGGTATTCTGGTGGCCGACAAGCTGGGGCCTGTGCTGGGCTCTGCCGCCTTTATCAACGATCTGGGACGCGAGCTTATCGCCATCCTGATCATTCCGATCCTGATGCGGCGTCACCCCTCAGCGGCTATCGGTTATGGCGGCGCCACCGCCCTCGACTTCACCCTGCCGGTCATCCAGAAGTCGGGGGGCATCACCGTCGTGCCAGTGGCCATTGTCTCCGGCTTTATCCTGAGCCTGCTCGGCCCCATCCTGATCCTCGGCTTTCTGGCTATCTAGGCTGCCTCTCCCCAGCAAAAAGCCCGACACGGTTGTCGGGCTTTTTGTTTGGAAATCGATACGTGCAATAAAACGCCAAGTGTTTAGCTACGCCACTGACCGCCGCTCATCACCTTCGTGATGGCGAGCGAAGCTGACTTGATCAGCAGCAAGTCAGCATCCTGACCGACCCCGATCCGCCCCTTGCCGCCAAGCCCCAGCGCCTGCGCCGGGTTGGCGCTCACGACCGCCAGCGCCACCTCGAGCGGCACCCCGAGTTGGCAGGCTCGAACACACTCCTGCCACAGGCTGGCGATCTGGCCGCAGCGCATCTCGATAAGACGTCCCTCGCCATCAAAGCGCGGCAGACTGGCGTTGGCATCCGAGCTGAAGCTGATGCGATCGGCTGGTACGTTGGCGGCCAACAGCTCCACCAGCGCATCGGCCGCCAGCCGCTCGCCATCCTCAACCAGATCGGGAAAGCTGGAAGTGGTGAGATCGACCCAGCCTCCCGCCTTGCCCCACTCAAGCGCCTCGGCGAAGAGCCAGGGGTTGCGGTTGCAGTGGGTCGGATAGAGCTGGCGCAGCGGAATATCGGTCTTGTCGCGCAGCGCCCGCAGCGGCGCCAGTGCGCCCTGACCATCCCCCAGATGAAAGAAGCTGACCCCGCTCTTGCCCGCGAGCAACCCGGCCACCCGCGCCTCGCTCACCAGACGGGCCAGCTCGTCATGGGTTGGTGCGCTGGATCTGTGGTCGCTGATGGCCACCTCCCCCACCCCCAACACTTCAGGGATCAGGATGATGTCTGACTCCACCGTGCCGGTGATGCTCTTGACCGGCAGATGGTAGGAGCCAGTGTACATGAAGGCGCTCACGCCGGCGGCGCGAAACTCACGCACCTTGCCGAGCACCTGAGCCGGCGAGCGGGTCAGACTGTCGGTACCAAGCGCCGCCACCAGCGTGGTCACTCCGGCCTTGAGCGCCTCGCTCGCCGCCAGTTCGGGGGTACGAAAGGCAAAGCCCCCCTCACCGCCACCTCCCGTAATATGGGCCAGCGGATCCACCATGCCGGGCACCAGATAGTGGCCCCGTCCATCAACGCGCACCAGTGGCCAGTCGGCGGGCACGCTCATTCCCTTGCCCATCCAGGCGATGCGGCCATCCGCCACCAGCAGATCCTGCTGGCCAAGGTAGGCGGGGCTGAAAATTTCGGCCCCCTCGATCAGGGTCAACATCATGGTTACTCCTCGCTCAATACCGTGACATGCCATCAGGCAGATGAACTATTTACCCACTATTGGCGCGCCGGTGAAAGCACTTCCTGAACAAGACTTTCATGAGAGATGGAAGATCCGCTACTCTCAGCGGCACTATCCGTTCGCAGGCCCCGCTTTCATCATGAACTTTCTGGCTCACCTTCATCTGGCCGCCCACACCGGAAGCTCCCTCACCGGCAACCTGCTCGGCGATTTTGTCAAAGGCTCGCTGCCAACGGGCCTTGCCGCACCGTTTGACGAGGGGATCTGGCTGCACCGCAAAATTGATGCCTTCACCGATGGCCATCCCGAGCACAAGGCGGCCGTCGCCTGTTTCGAGGCCCCCTGGCGCCGTTTTGGCGGCATAGTGGTGGATATGCTCTACGACCACTGGCTGAGCCAGCACTGGCAAGCGTTCAGCGCAGACCCCTTGCCCCGCTTTCTCGCACAGAGCTATGGCCAGTTGCTGGCTGATCACCACGTCTTGCCAGAGGGGTTGCCGCTCCCCCTCAAACGGATGGCCGAGCAGAACTGGATCGCCTCCTATCAGCGCAAAGAGGGGCTGGCGCAGGCCCTCAATGGTATTGGCCGCCGACTACGCCGCCCGATGCCGCTCGGCGATGCGCTGCTCACCCTCGATGCGGCTCAATGGCGAGGGTGCGAAGCAGGATTTCTGCGCTTCTACCCCCAACTGATGGGTCACAGCGTGCAGCAGCTGGCCCTGCTCCGGGCTGATTCGGGTCTGATATCACCGCCATAAAAAACGCCCCTTGCGGGGCGTTCTTCATCACATTGCTGCACGTTACTTCTTGCATTACTTGGCTTCGTCACTTGGCTTCGTCTTTCTTCTTGCGAATGCTGAGGCCCAGTTCGCGGCCACGCAGACGGGCGTAGTAGATGGTGCCGACAAACGCGAGGGTGGTGAACAGCAGCTCCACCACCGCCAGCCAACGCTCCCCCTCATCCGTGGTGATCAGGGTCAGGGCGTGGAGGAAATAGGGCATCAGCACGAAGTTGCCCCAAGCGTGGGTATAGGGGTTGCCCTGCACTATCCCCTTGAGGGGGAAGAGCAGCGGCACCGTCCAGATCACCGGCAGCAGCCAGGGGTTGAGGTCGGGATGGGGCGAGAGCCACAGATGCCAGAGGATGACCCAGCCCAGCAGACCAAAGAAGCCGACCAGGGTCAGCAGACGGGCAAAGCGGGTGCTCACTTGAGGATCTCCAGCACCTGCTCCGGCGGGCGACCAATGCGGGCCTGACCATTCTTGATGACGATGGGGCGCTCGATCAGCTTGGGATGCTGGTGCATGGCACGAATAAGGTCGTCTCCGTTCACTTCGCCGAGGCCCAGCTCCTTGTAGAGATCTTCCTTGGTGCGCATCAGCTGGCGCGGGTCGCTAAAGCCAAGCAGGGTCAGCAGCTTGCGGATCTCCTCTTCACTCGGGGCCTGCTCCAGATAGAGCACTACATCAGGGGCGATCCCGTGCTGTTCCAGCAGCGCAAGGGTTTCACGGCTCTTCGAGCAGCGCGGATTGTGGTAGATTTGGGTCTCGCTCATGGTAACTCCCTGATTAATCGCAAGATGGGACAAGAAACGGCGCTATTGTAGGGGAAAGTGATGGTCAGGGTAAGCGGCAGTGGAAAGGAATTGATACGAATTTGTTGGCTGATTGTGGCTGGCCTGCTGGGCGCCTGCACGCCCGCCCCCGAATTTACCGACGCGGCGGGGCAAACGGTGGCCCTTGACCACTTTGCCGGCAAGCCGCTCTTGGTCAACTACTTCGCCCCCTGGTGCGCCCCCTGCCTGCGGGAGATGCCGCACCTCAACGCGCTGGCTGCCGAGGGAGAGATCGCCGTGGTGGCAATCAACTACGACCCGACCACCTCGGCAGAGCTGGACAAGCTGGCCGCCCAGTACCACATCAAGGTGCCGCTCCTTATTGCCAATGAGGATGCCAGGCTCCCCTTCCCTCGCCCAAGCGGGCTGCCTACCAGCTACCTGCTCGATAGTGAGGGCAAGCTCAAACAGACGCTGGTTGGTGAACTGGGTCAATCGCAGATCGACGCCCTCAAGGCATCCATCAGGCATCCGGACAACTGAGCGGCCCACAGCGCTCAAAGCTGTTTCTCTGACTCACCATAAACAACAAGGGCGCACTCTGGTGCGCCCTTGTTATTGGCAATAACCTCTCATTACCCCTTGAGGCTGTCGAGATCCTTCTTGGCCCGCTCCAGCTCAGTGATACGCGCCTCCAGTCTGGCCAGAGTCATCCGGTCACTGGTGGTGCCACGCGCCACGATCAGCTCGTCGATAGCCGCCTGATAATCACCGCGCAGAGAGAGGATTTCAGCCCGCGCCATGTGCAGCTCGGTCATTCTGCCCGCCTTGCGATAGGCGTCGGAAAGCAGGTTCCAGGCCAGATTGTTCTCCTCATGCGCGCGGGCATAGGGATCGAGGATGGCGATGGACTTCTTGTAGTTGCCGCTTTCGAGATAGGCGTTGCCAAGGTTGACCACCACCACCTCGTTGTCCGGCATCTGGCTGCGGAACTTCTCGAGGCGCGCGATGGCCTGGGCACTGCGTCCCTTGGCCAGGTCGATGTCGGTCTGGGCATCGACGATAAAGAGATCTTCCGGATGACGGGTGGCCAGCTCTTTCATCAGCGAGTCCGCTTCGTCGGTGCGTTTGAGCTGGATCAGCGCCAGCGCCTTGCCGTAGATGGCGGCATCCTTGAGCGGATAATCCCCTTTCTGGATCCGGCTGTCGAAGTAACTCAGCATCCCCTGCGGGGTATCGGTGCCATAGCGCACCTGAATGCGCACCTTGGCCAGCCAAAAGTCGAGGCTCGGCGGCAAGTCGCGGCGGCCATAGCTGCTCGCCCGGGCACGGGCCTCGCTGATCCGGGTCTCCGGCAGCGGGTGAGTCAGCAGCATTTCTGGCGGCTTGCTGGCATAGCGATACTCGGCAGCCAGTTTCTGGAAGAAGTTGGCCATCCCCATGGGATCGAAACCGGCATCGTAGAGGGTCTTCATGCCGATCCGGTCCGCTTCGTATTCGTTGTCGCGGGTGTAGTTGATGGCAGACTGCATGGAGAGGCCCAGCGTGGTCTGCAACGCGGCGATACCGGCGGTAGGGTTGATCACTGCCAGCGCGATGGAGCCCACCAGACCGGCCAGGGTCACCGCCGAGCTGCTTGCCTGCGCTTCCATATAGCGGGCGATGTGGCGCTGGGTCACGTGGGTGATTTCGTGGGCCAGCACCGAGGCGAGCTCGCTCTCGCTGTCGGCGTAGAGAAACAGGCCTGTGTGCACCTTGACCCGCCCACCAAGGAAGGCGGCCGCGTTGATGCTGGGATCGTTAATCAGGAAGAAGGTAAACGGGAAACGCACCCCATCGGCGTTGGAGAGCAGGCGCTGCCCCAGATCGTCGATATATTGGCTCAACACGGGATCATCGATGATCGGCAAACCGGCACGGGCAAAGCGCATGAAGGCGTTGCCATAGCGTACCTCCTGCTCGATGGGCAGGGCCGATACCCCGGCGGTACCTATGTCGGGAAGCTGATTGTTCGCCTCGGCATGAAACGTGGCGCCCATCAGGGAAGCCAGCAGGGGAAGTGATGCCATCAGGGGGGAAAAGCGTGCCACGTTATCTCTATCTCCATCAGAAAGGGCCTCGGCAGAATACCCTTGCCCATCAAGGGCTACAAGCGTTGTTTCATGCTCTTATCACGGCCATAATAGCGGCCATCTGCGTGATGGAGCCCCCATGGAATATCTCGACCTGACCCCCTGGCGCTGTCCCGAGCCGCTGATCCGGCTCAAGCTCTGGTTGCGGGAGGCCAAAACCGGTCAAACCGTGACCATTCGGCTGGCCGATGCGGGCTCCCGGCAGGATATTCCGGCCTATCTGCAGCGTCTCGGCCACGGGGTCATTCTCACTCCGGAGCCGGATAATACCCTCTCTTTGCAGCTGGTTGTCGGGGCGACACAGCCATCTTGAGCCCCTGTCGTGTAAGGATGCAGTCATGTTAGAAGTCTTGAAGCGCTGGTATCAGACCCGGTTCTCCGATCCCGATGCCGTTACCCTCTTCCTGTTGCTGGTCTTCTGCTTTGCCATCATCTGGCTGTTTGGCGATCTGCTGGCCCCCCTGCTGGTGGCGCTGGTGATGGCCTACCTGCTGGAGTGGCCGGTGGCCCGGCTGCAGAAGGCGGGGCTGTCGCGCACCCTGGCCACCAGCGTCATTCTGATCCTATTTATTACGGTGGCGGTCGCCGCCCTCCTGGGCCTTATCCCGACCCTGGTGAGCCAAGGGATCAATCTGGCCAAAGAGGCGCCGGCCATGCTGACCCACGCTCAGGATTATGTCCGCACCCTGCCTGACCGCTATCCCGAACTCATCGACGTCAGTCTGGTGGAGACCGTCATCGACAACATCCGCCAGCGCATTCTCAGCGGCGGCGAGCATCTGGTGAGCGCCTCGCTCAGCTCGCTGGTGAACGTGGTCGCCATCATGATCTACCTGATCCTGGTGCCACTGATGGTCTTCTTCATGCTCAAGGACAAGCGGGTCTTGATGGGCAGCCTGCGCCGCTTCCTGCCGCGCAACCGCACCCTGGTCAACCGGGTGTGGGTCGAGATGAACAACCAGATCATCAACTACATCCGCGGCAAGGTGATCGAGATACTCATCGTAGGCATCGCCACCTATGTCCCCTTCGCCCTGATGGGACTGCGCTATTCGGTGCTGCTGGCGGTCGCAGTCGGCTTCTCGGTGCTGATCCCCTACATAGGCGCCGCCGTGGTGACGGTGCCGGTGGCCATGGTCGCCCTGTTCCAGTGGGGCCTCACCCCGGAGTTCGCCTGGCTGATGGTGGCCTATCTGGTCATTCAGGCCCTCGATGGCAACCTGCTGGTACCGGTGCTCTTCTCGGAGGCAGTCAACCTCCATCCGGTCGCCATCATCATCGCCGTGCTGGTCTTTGGCGGATTGTGGGGATTCTGGGGGGTCTTCTTCGCCATTCCCCTCGCCACCCTGGTCAAGGCGGTGATCAATGCCTGGCCAAAACGCGAAGATCTGCCGAGCGCCGCAAAATAACCCACTTCCCATGCAATCGTGACAACGGAGTGTCCATGACCTTTTTTCGTCAAATCAGAGCGGCAGGGCTGACGGCCCTGCTCCTCGCTGCCGCCCTGCCCGCCCGCGCCGATATCGACCTTGGCTCCATGGATCTGCTCACCAGCGACAGCCCCACCAGTCCGGTGCCACAAGGCTTTGTCGCCGGTGCGGCGCTCATCGGGGGACAAGCCCGCTATGAGGCGCAGGATAATGCCACCTACGCCATCCCGGGCTTTATCTACTTCGGCAAGCAGTTCATGTTTCTCGGCGATCGGGCGCGCTACTACTTCCACAAGGATGAACATGTCGCCCTGTATGGCTATGGCCGGGTGCGTTTTGGCAATCTGGATCCCGAGGATTCTCCCGCCTTCAGCGGCATGGAACAGCGAAAATGGCAGCTGGAAGGCGGGATCGGTGGCAACATCATCACCCCCTACGCCCTGCTGACCGTGCGGGCCAACAGCGATATCACCGGCCGCAGCAAGGGTCAGGAGCTGCTGCTGTGGGCCGACTTCCCCATTCAGCGCAACAACCTGCTCATCATGCCGGGGATGGGGGTGATACTGCGCAGCGACAAGATGGCCAACTACTACTTCGGCGGCATTTCCGAGAGCGAGGCCACCGCCCAGCGTCCAGCCTGGGATACGGGCTCAACCCTCTCCCCCATGGCGGCGCTCATCACCAGCTACCGCTTCAGTCCCAACTGGATTGGCATGTTCGCCATGAACTACGAATTGTATGATCGAGACATCAAAAACAGCCCCATCGTCCAGCACGACGGCGAACTCTATGCAGGATTTGCCTTGGGCTATATCTGGTAACGGTGATAAGCCGTGAGATACGAACAAAAAAGGGAGCCCTCGGCTCCCTTTTCACGACCATCTTCAGGCTGGTAGTACCGCCTGTTCAGGCTGCCCATTCAGGCTTACAGCGCTGCCAGAAACTCGGTCAGCTGCTGATTGACGAAGGCCGGATTTTCCAGCGACGAGATGTGGCCAGCTGCCGGGATCTCTCTGAACGGGCAACCCAGTACCTCGGCCATCAGATAGCCCTCCAGCACCGGGCGCGCCTTGTCCTCGCAGCCGGTCATCACCAACGCAGGCACCGTCATCTCTTCCAGCCACTCGATGCGATCTTCGCGGGTCACAAAACTACGCCCCACCGCCACCATGGCGGCGATCTTATCCTTTGGCCAGGCGGCAAGGCGCGCCTTGAAACCGCTCATCAGCGCCTCATCAGGCTGATTGGCAAAAAAGAGCGGCGCTACCTGTTCGACGATGGGCGCCGGAATGGTGCCGAGCTGCTCGATCATCGCCAGCATGCCGAGGTAGCGTTCGCAGGTAATCTGCGGTTCGAGGCCAACGAAACTGTCCATCAGCACCAGTCCCTTGAGGCGAGCTGGGGCCATGCGCGCCAGTTCCACACCCCACATGCCACCGATGGAGAGGCCCACCAGCACGAACTCGTCAACCCCGAGGGCATCGAGCAGCGCCAGATTATCGCGCGCCAGGGTTGCCAGCGTGCAGGCGCCTTCCGGAAGCAGATCGGAATCGCCATGGCCCCACAGCTCGGGAACGATGCAGCGATAACTACCCTTGAGCGCCTCGATTTGCGGTGCCCACATGGCGCTGTCCCACAGATAGCTATGGCCAAACAGCAGTACCGGCCCTTGCCCTTCATCCAGATAGGCCATCCGGCGGCCCGCTATCTCCATAAAATGCTTCATGTTATCTCCTGTTGCCAGCGATGGGCGGGCAGTGTATCACGTCCCCCTTGGCAGTCGACTCTCCCTGGTGCAAGCTGAAGTGACGGCAAGAAGGGACTCAAAGAGGAGAAGAAGATGCCGAAGGACAAGAGCAAGAAGCGGCCACGTCTGGACAAGAAATGTTATGAACACCACCTAGCCCACCTGCAGGAGGAGCTGGTCAAGCTGCAGGAGTGGGTCAAGCAGGAGGGGCTCAAGGTGGTGGTACTGTTCGAGGGACGGGACGCTGCCGGCAAGGGGGGGGTCATCAAGGCGATCACCGAGCCCCTCAACCCCCGGGTCTGCCGGGTTACGGCGCTGCCCGCCCCCTCGGACCGCGAGCGCTCCCAGTGGTACTTTCAGCGCTATGTCGCCCACCTGCCCGCTGCTGGCGAGATGGTGCTGTTTGACCGCTCCTGGTACAACCGCGCAGGGGTAGAGCGAGTGATGGGCTTTTGCAGCGACGCCGAATATCGCGAGTTTCTGCGCGCCTGCCCCGAGTTCGAGCGGATGCTGATCCGCTCCGGCATCACCTTGATCAAATACTGGTTCTCGGTCTCCGATGAGGAGCAGGAGAAGCGCTTCAAGGAGCGGATCAACACCCCCATCAAGCGCTGGAAGTTCAGCCCGATGGACTTGCAGTCCCGCTCGCGCTGGGTCGAATACTCCCGCGCCAAAGATGACATGTTCACCTACACCGACACCCAAGACAGCCCCTGGTTTGTGGTTGAGGCGGACGACAAGCGCCGCGCCCGCCTCAACTGCATCGCCCATCTGCTGGGCAAGGTGCCCTACGAGGCGATCCACTACGAGCCCATCAAGCTCCCCCCGATCAAGACCGAAGGGTACGAGCGCCCGCCCCTGACCAGCCAGACCTTTGTCCCCGATATTACTGCCGAACTCGAGGGGTGAGCCCAGCTACCGCGCCTGCCGGTTTGGCCAAACGGCAGGCAATAAAAAGCCGGTCGCAAGACCGGCAAAAAGGCATTGAAGATACGGAAAACTTGCACCAAACCGCTATCAGGTACGGATGTACTTGGCGGTGCGGGGGAACGCCTGCTCCTTGGCATCAAACAGATAGCAGGCTTCAGCCGGGATCCCCACGCTGTAGCTCTGACCGGTCGCCACATCCACATCAGAGGTGGTCTTGACGGTAAAGTCGTGACCATCCACATCCATATAGACGAAGGACTCGGCCCCCAGATGCTCGGCAACCTGCACCACGCCACTCAGCTTGCTGTCAGCATGGGCGTGGCTCAGCGGCACCAGATGCTCCGGGCGGATACCCAGCTCAACCTTGTCACCCACCGCGCCACGACGGGCATCGACCCGCACCCGCACGCTGTCGCCGGTAGAGAGCTTGACCACGCACTCCTGCTCGCCAATCTCCATCAGCTCGGCAGCCAGGAAGTTCATCTTGGGCGAACCGATAAAACCGGCCACAAACTTGTTGTCCGGGTTGTGGTAGAGATCCAGCGGTGAACCGAACTGCTCCAGGTTGCTGGCGGCATCGGCCTTGAGCGGACTCAGCACCACAATCTTGTCAGCCAGGGTCATCGCTTCCACCTGATCGTGGGTCACGTAGATGATGGTGGAGTTGAGCTCCTTGTGCAGCTTGGCGATCTCGATCCGCATCTTGACCCGCAACGCGGCGTCGAGGTTGGAGAGCGGCTCGTCAAACAGGAACACCTGCGGCTGCTGCACGATGGAGCGACCGATGGCAACCCGCTGACGCTGACCGCCGGAGAGTGCCTTGGGTTTGCGCTCCAGCAGCGGCTCCAGACCCAGAATTTCAGCGGCACGCATCACCCGCTTGTGGATGTTCTCCTTGTCCATCTTCTTGAGCTTCAGACCAAAGGCCATGTTCTCGTAGATGTTCATGTGCGGATAGAGGGCGTAGGACTGGAACACCATGCCCACGTTGCGCTCTACCGGCGGCACGTCGTTCATGTAGCGACCGCCGATGGTCAGCTCACCGCTGGTGATGTCTTCCAGACCCGCGATCATCCGCAGCAGGGTGGATTTGCCGCAGCCGGACGGGCCGACGAAGACGATGAACTCGCCCTCCTTGATGGAGAGGTTGATATTGCGCAGGGTGTCCTTGTGAACAGCCGGGTCGTAATTTTTGCGAACGTTGTTGAGTACTACTTCAGCCATGACGAGCTCCGCTCTTGAATCTTTGCAAATCGTGATAGCGGGGGGAGTCAGCTCCCCCCGACCATAAACTTAACCTTTCACACCGCCAGCGGTCAGACCGCCAACCAACCAGCGCTGTGCCAGCAGGAACACCACTGTGATGGGGAAGCCGGAGAGCACGGCGGCTGCGGCAAAGTCACCCCACAGGTAGTTCTGCGGATAGAGGTACTGCTGGGCCCCGACCGCCAGGGTCAGATTGTTCACATCCTGCAGCAGGATGGAGGCCATGGGCACCTCGGTAATGGAACCGATAAAGGCCAGAATGAACACCACCGCCAGAATGGGCACCGACAGGGGCAACAGGATCAGGCGGAATGCCTGCCACGGAGTCGCACCGTCGATGGCCGCAGCCTCCTCCAGAGAGGAGTCGATGGTCTCGAAGTAGCCCTTGATGGTCCAGACGTGCAGGGCGATACCGCCCATGTAGGCGAGGATCAGGCCACCGTGGGTGTTGAGACCCAACCAGGGGATGTAGTCACCAATCTTGTTAAAGAGCGCGTAGATGGCCACCAGTGCCAGCACAGCCGGGAACATCTGGAAAATCAGCATGCCCTGCAGGATGGTGGACTTGCCACGAAAACGCAGGCGGGCAAAGGCGTAGGCACAGGTGGTGGAGAGCGTCACGATCATCAGTGCAGTGATGCCGGCGATCTTGATGGAGTTCCACAACCAGGTCAGCACCGGGAAAGGCGGCGGCGTGATGCTGCCGTCGGCGTTGGTGATGGAGATGCCCAGCGCCAGTTTCCAGTGATCCAGGGTCGGATTGGAGGGGATGATCTCCCCTACCGCGAAGTTACCGTTACGGAACGAGATGGCGATAACCATGATCAACGGGAAGATGATCAGCGCCAGGAAGCCCCACATGACCAGGTGGGTTGCCCACACCCGGTATTTGACTGATTTGGGTTGTACGATTGCCATGTTGAAGCCTCCTTACAGCTGTTTGTCGGCTTTGGACAATTTCAGGTTGAGCAGCGCCAGCGCACCTACGATGAGGAAGATGGCGGTGGCGATGGCACTGGCCAGACCGTAGTCCTGACCACCCGATCCCTGGAATGCAATCCGGTAGGTGTAGCTCACCAGCAGGTCGGTGGTACCGGCCGGAGTGCTGGCACCGATGATGTCCGGAGCACCGTTGGTCAACAACTGGATAAGTACGAAGTTGTTGAAGTTGAAGGCAAACGAGGCAATCAACAGCGGGGTCAGCGGCTTCATCAGCAGCGGCACGGTGATCTTGAAGAAGTTCTGCACCGGACCGGCACCGTCCATGGCGGACGCTTCATAGAGATCTTCCGGAATGGCTTTGAGCAGGCCCATGCAGAGGATCATCATGTAGGGGTAGCCCAGCCAGGTGTTGACGATCAGGATCATCACCTTGGCCAGCATGGGATTGGTATACCAGTCCGGCTTGATGCCAAAGGCCGCTTCCAGGAACATGTTGATCTCACCGAAGTTCTGGTTGAACAACCCCTTGAACACCAGGATGGAGATAAACGCCGGAATCGCGTAGGGCAGGATCAACATGACCCGATAGAAGCCGCGCCCCTTGAGCGATTCCCACTGCACCAGACAGGCCAGCACCATACCGATGGCCAGAGTGAACGCCACAGAACAGGCGGAAAAAATCACGGTCCAGACGAAGATCTGCAGGAACGGCGCCTGAATACCCGGGTCAGTCACGATGCGGGCGAAGTTCTTCCAACCCACGCTGACCACAAAGCCCGGAGCGATGCCCTTGCCGACAAACTGGCCCTGATCGTCGATGTACTGGTAGAAACCGGTCTCGCCGTTGGGCAGCATCAACTCGCCGCTCTGGTTGTCGCGCAGCAGGTTGCTGTCTTTGATCACCACGCCGGATTTGAGCACGGCGCCATCCATCAGACGGGTGTACTGGGACTTCTGGGCGGCAAACTTGCGCAGGCTGCTCAGGGTCAGATGGGTGGAACCATCCGGCAGCACCAGATCCAGCGCGCTCAGGTGGGTGCGATGATCCACGATGGCACGAATGGGGGCCGGTTTGCTGGCGATCTCACCAGTGACCGGAGTCAGCTCGATGACCTGAGGAGTTGCCTGTGCCCGCCCTTCACTCACGGCCAGCTCGCGGGCCTTGTTGTTCATCAGGGTAACGGGTTGGCTGATATAGGCGTGATCATCCTGGTTCAGCTGCAGCTGGAACTGGCCGTTGTCGCCACCCAGCAGGGTAAAATCGAATTCACCGCCCGCCACCTTGTAGGTTTTCTTCAGATGGTAATCACGAGCCTGCTCCACGGAGAGCAAGTTGGTACCTGAATAGTTGGTGAAGGCGATGCCAATCGTGTAGGCAAGAGGGAAGATGATAAATACAACCATGCCAGCCACACCCGGAAAGATGTAGCGATGGGCATAGGTCTTCTTGTTCATGAAGACATACAGACCGACGGATACCACCACCAGATCCAGCAGCGCGAATACCCACTCGCCACTGGCGTACATCATCACGGCTGCATAGCCGTTGAGGATGGCGACCAAGGCCGCGATAGTCCACTTAAGCCAGGTGTGCTTATCCTTCGGACCGGCATAGGACTCAACAGAAGGTACTACTTCCATGCCAATTAACCTTTATAACGCCAAGAGAGATTTGAGAGAGAGGGAGGCCATTGCGGCCTCCCGGGTAGTGCGTGCTTACTGAACGATACGCTTGGCAGCGGTATCCAGCGCTTCGTCAACACCTTGACGGCCAGAGGTCACGTTCTTGAGGGCAGTTTCGAAGGAGGACCAGAAACGGCTCATCTCGGGCACGGACGGCATCGGCTCGCCAGCCTGGGCGTTCAGCATGGTGGCCTTGATGTGCGGATCGGATTCCAGAGTCTTCTGGAAGGATTTCAGCGCAACGGCACCCAGCGGCTTGTCGGCGTTGACCGGAGCCAGACCGGCATCGGTCAGCAGGTAGTTTTCCAGAAACTCGATGGCCAGATCCTTGTTCGGGCTGGCGGCGTTGATGGTGGCACCCAGTACGCCAACGAAGGCTTTAGCCGGTTTGCCCTTCAGGGTCGGCAGCGGCGCTACGCCGTACTTGATGCCGCTCTTGTCCAGGTTGCTCCAGGCCCAGGGACCGTTGATCATCATGGCCACTTCGCCCTTGTTGAACTTGGCATCCATTACGCCGTAGTCGATCCCCTTCTCCAGGTGACCGGATTTGATCATCTCGGAGATGTAGCCTACGCCGATCTTGGCGCCAGCGTTGTTCACGCCGGTGTCTTTCACGTCATAACCGGTAGCGGTTTTCTTGAAGGCGTAGCCACCGTTGGCAGCCACCAGCGGGTAGCTGAAGTAGGGGGTGTCATACGCCCACATGATGGCGCGCTTGCCGTTCTTCTTCAGAGTCTCGTCAATCTTGGCGATCTCTTCGAAGGTCTTCGGCGGCTCAGGCAGCAGATCCTTGTTGTAGATCAGGCTGACTGCTTCCATGGCAACCGGGTAGCCATAGGTTTTACCGTCAACAGTCATGGCATCCCATGCCAGCTGTTCGAATTTGGCTTTGGTGGCAGCGCTCGGCGTTACCGGAACCAGCAGACCGGCCTTGACCCACTCACCGTAACGGTCGTGAGCCCAGAAGAAGATGTCCGGGCCGTTGCCAGTGGCGGCGGCTTGCTGGAATTTCACTTCAACCTGATCCGGGTGAGCAACAGTAACCTTGATGCCGGTTTCTGCTTCAAATTTCTTACCCACTTCAGCCAGACCGTTGTATCCCTTGTCACCGTTGATCCAGATGGTCAGCTGGCCTTCATCGATGGCAGCAGTAGCAGTGCAAGCGACGCCAAGAGTGGCCAGACCGATCAGGGATGACAGCAATTTCTTTTTCATGAGCCTTTCCTTGTAGTAGTTCCGCGCTGTAAGAGCATTGTGTGCGAAGTGAATATTATCCCAAGCGTCATTCACCTCACATGACGCAACTCGCATTTTTGAAATGCAATTACGTATTTCCTTCCAGAAAGTTTTGAAAACATTTTCTTAAATCGGGGAAATAACCCTGTTTATCGGCTTATTTCAAAACAACAACCGAAATATAATTACCAAACTGAAATATAATTACCCCAATGAAAGGGTTTTCACTTGAATGAAAACCCTTTCAGGTGGTTTATTTTGTTTGATCTGTTAACAAAGCACCGGCCCGGTTTCGCCCTGCCCCTTTCGCCCAATAAAAAAGAGACTCTGCCAGGGCAGAGTCTCTTTTTGCCGGAAATGACGGCTTGATCACATTACGACTGACGCAGCAGCTGATCCTTGAGGTTGGGCGGTACCCCCTTGATGGTCAGGGTGTCGGTCTGCGGGTCATAAAACACGCGGCTGTTCAACAACTTCTGCTCAAAACTCAGGGTCAGACCGCCGCCGGAACCGACAAACTTGGTCAGCCCGCGCAGGGTAGAACGGTCGGCCGGGAAGCGCTCTTCCAGTTCGTACTCCTGACCGATGAAGCTGTAAAAATCGAGTTCACCCTCGCCGGCATCTTTTGCGGAGAGTTCCGCCGACAGCTCCTTGATCTCGATCTCTTCACCGGCACTCGCCTGCTCGGTGCAATATTTGAAAACCTGCTTTTTATAGTCATTGCGCTCTGCCGGTTCGAGCTGACGACTCTCGCAATAATCTTCAACCGCCTGCAGCAACCCTTTATTCTGGATCTTGGCATCCATTCCTTCACGGGCACCCAGCAGATCCATAAAGAAGTCGCCCAGCTTGCGACCAATACGTCCCTTGCTGAAGGTAATATAACGGCGTGACTCGGGTTGGGTTTTCCACTCGGTCAAATCGATGCGGGCCACCAGATTGAGTTTGCCAATATCGAGATACTGGATATGACGCAACTCCAGCGCTTCGCTGACGGTGACGCTCTCCTTGCCCTCCAGCAGGGCGATCATCAGATAATCGACACCGACATAGTTGTATTTGGCAATCAGCAATACCCCCTGCTCATCGAGGGCGTGCTCCACCAGCTGTTTGACCAGCATCTGGGTCACATTGACCGAGAAGGGCACGAATTCGGTCTGCTCGCCGAGCAGCTGTTCGAGGGCGATGCGAAACGCGGGAGAGGGCTGCTTGGGGGCCTCTTCCCCCTCCGCCAGCTCGGCGACGGCAGCCTCGGGGTCGGCGAAGAAGCCAAAGCCCTTGCCGCCCTTGCCGTTGTAGATGCGATGCAGTTCCGCCATCAGTCCCTGTACCGCCTCGTCGGGAGGCAGGGTCTGGCTGCGGGTATCGGCGTGTGGTTGACCATCGCCGCCCTGGCGCAGGGAGTGAAGTATGATCTTGTCGATATCGAGACTCATGTCACAAAGCCATAGTGTTAGCCGAAAGGGTGAAGTATTATAAGGCGCTTTGAACCGAGATGAACTGAAGATTATGCCCATCGTATCAAAGTACAATAACGAGCAGTTTGACGCCCTGATGAACGACCTGATCACCGCCCTGGAGAAGCACAAGGCACCGGTGGATCTCAGTCTGATGGTGCTCGGCAACCTGACTACCAATATCATCAACGGTATGGCTCCGGCCCAGCGTCAGGCCATCACCGAGAAGTTTGTCCAGGCCCTGACCGCATCGGTCGATAACCGCCACGACACGCACTGAGTCCCCGACTCTGTTGATTTGACGTTTCTCAACGCAGATGGATCACTATGGTCGAAACCGGTAACCCCTATCGTGATAATGTCTCTCGCCTGATCACCTGGGGGCATTGGTTCTCCTTCTTCAACATCATTCTCGCCATGCTGATTGCCACCCGTTATCTGGGCGCCATCAGCTGGCCGTCGACCACCCTCGGCGTGGTCTACCTCGTTGTAAGCTGGATTGGCCACTTCTCGTTCTTAAGTTTCGTCACCTACCTGCTGACGATCTTCCCTTTGAGCTTCGTATTGCCCAAAGAGAAGCCCCTGCGCTTCATCTCCGCCGTCGTGGCGACGCTGGCGCTGGTGCTTTTGCTGATCGACACCCAGGTATTCCGGCTCTTCAAGTTCCACCTCAATGCCCAGGTGTGGCAGTTGCTGCTGGATCAGGCCCAGACCGAGGAGGGCTCGATCTGGAGCATCATCTTCGTCGCCGTGCCGACCATCTTCCTGCTGCAACTGCTGCTGTCGGCCTATGTCTGGCGCAAGATCAACAAGCGCAAGCGCCGTCAGTACGGCAATCAGGTAGGGCTGGCGCTGCTGGTCTGCTTTATCCTGACCCACGTGGTCAACAGCTGGGCGGATGCCACCCTGTATCAGCCCATCACCATGCAGCGCGCCAACTTCCCCCTCTCCTACCCCATGACGGCCCGCTCCTTCCTGGCCAAACATGGCTGGCTGGATCTGGATCAGTACGAGAAGCAGGCAGCCAACCAGAGCGATGACAGTGACAGCCGGATCCGCTATCCGTTGCGGCCGCTCAACGTCAATGCGCCCCTCACCCACAGCAACCTGCTGATTGTGGTGGTCGATTCGCTGCGCTTTGACATGCTCAACAACATCAACATGCCCAATCTGCAGCGCTATGCGGATCAGCATCTCAGCTTCCGCAATCACCTGAGCGGCGGCAACGATGACCTGATGGGGATGTTCAGCCTCTTTTATGGCCTGCCCGGTCACTACTACAAAGAGATCAGCAGCGACAAACGCCCGCCGGTGCTGTTTGACGAACTGCTGCGCCAGGATTACCAGTTCGGCCTGTTTGGTGCGATAGAAGATGGCCAGAAGTATCGCAAGAGCATCCTCGCCGGTCTGCGAAAACAGGTGTTTGTCTCCGAGCAGACCAACGACGGCAAGCTGCTGACCGACTGGCAGCAGTGGCTGGAGAAGCGCACGCCAGAGCGCCCCTGGTTCTCGCTGGTCTATCTCTCAAGTCCTGGCGACTACCAGCTGCCCGCAACCATGAAGGGTCCTTTCCAGCCAGAGCTGACCAACTTCAATCCGGCCACCGCCTATCGGGCGGAAAACCTGGTGAAGCTGGAGAATCGCTACAAGAACTCGGTCTTCTATACCGACCAGTTGCTGGAAGAGATGCTGACCAAACTGCAGTTGCAGGGCATGGACAGCAATACGGTGGTGGTCATCACCTCCAACCATGGTCAGGAGTTCAACGACACCCAGAGCAACAGCTGGGGCGCTGGCAGCAACTACTCCCTCTATCAGGTGCAGGTGCCCATGGTGGTGGCCTGGCCTGGCCGCAGCAGCCAGGTGATCGAGCAGCCGAGCAGCCATTTCGACCTGGCGCCGACCCTGATGCAGGGAATGCTGGGGGTGCGCAACCCGCCGCGTGATTACAGCATTGGTCGCTCGCTGTTCGACTTCAGCCCGCGCAACTGGCTGCTGGCCGGGGATCAGAATGACTTTGCCATCTACCAGAGCGGAACCATCACCCACTTCAACAAACAGGGTGACTTCGAGCTGCTGGATCGCAACAGCTATCAACCCATCAAGCGGGCCACTCCCGACATGGGCGCCATGATCCAGGTAATGAACGAGCTCAACCGCTTCTACCGTCACCCCTGACAGGCATCTATCTCAAACAAAACGCCCCCGCATTCGGGGGCGTTTTTTTGGAGTGGCGCCAAGCAATTGCTGGTGTGGATTATTGAACCTGCCCGGTCGACCATGCCTGCGGCAATTTGTAGCCGGCAAACCGCTTGGCGGCATATGCCTTGAACTCCGCAGAGTTGTAGGCGGCCGCCACATCCCTGACAAATGGCTTCTCGCTGTCGACCTGCTTCACGACCACCCAGTTGATAAAGTCGTAGCT
This sequence comes from Aeromonas sp. SER, assembly GCF_038739615.1. Classification (NCBI taxonomy): domain Bacteria; kingdom Pseudomonadati; phylum Pseudomonadota; class Gammaproteobacteria; order Aeromonadales; family Aeromonadaceae; genus Aeromonas; species Aeromonas sp. SER. The sequence goes on from NZ_JBCGFC010000003.1 coordinate 97,567, forward strand.
GCGCTCAAGAAAGAGCCCATGGCTAAACGGGATGCCGCTGGAGGCGGCAAAATTGCCGTTGATCACCGCAAAATCCACATCCTCCCGCGAACGGGGCAGTTGCGCCGCCTCGAGCAGTACCAGCTTGAGATTGTGCGAGTTGTTCACCACATCAAACTCGCTCGCCTTGAGCGGATTAATCCCCTTCTTGAGAGTTAGCCAGCCCAGATCCTGCAGCATCAGCAGGGCGCGCGCCTGATTGGTGGGATCGTTGGGGATAGCCACCGTACTCCCCTCTTTCAGCTGATCGAGTGTGGCCAACTTGCCTGAATAGAGCCCCATCGGCCCGGTGGGCACCTGCACAACGGGTGTCAGTGACAAACCGCGGTCTTTGCTAAAGCTCTCGAGATAAGGCTTGTGCTGAAAACAGTTCACATCGAGCGAGCCATCCGCCAGCGCAATGTTGGGGGAAACATAGTCGGTAAATTCCACCAGCCTGACCTTGTACCCTTTGGCCTCCAGCTGCGGCTTGATGGAGTCGGTCACCATGTCGGCAAAATCCCCCACCGTAGTGCCGATCACAATCTCTTGGCGATCCTGCTCACCCGCCCGGGCAGTGCCAACCAGAGTGCCGCTCAGCAAGAGCAATAGAGAACAAAACCAGAAGGTGCGACGCAACATACAAGACTCCCTGTCTCAAGACTCATCAAGGTGATAGCGGACTACTGATTTCAAAATGGAAATCCAGACGTCCAAACGGCCAATGAAAGACAACTTATCAGAGTCGGCTACCAATACCAAGCGACAAAATTGAGGAAGCTTATGAGCCGGACGACGCAGAGATGGGGAATGAAGAGAACGGAGTGAAAACAAACAGCGCCAGTGTGGCAGCGCACATCGCGCGCCAGTCAGCATTGACTGCTAACCACCTGAGTTAACAACAAAAAGATCAATAGCGAGCGCTGATAAATGCTCTCAATAAAACACACGATCAGCTCCAATGGAATATGTAACATAAAAAAGATCGGATTTCTTTGAGGCTGATCTAACTTATGAAAACAGGTTCTTTTGGCTCTTCATCATCCATGTGTAGATTCCATTCGCACCCAGGAAGGTGCTCTATAAGATGGAGTTTAAAAATAATGAAGCAAACATCGTTAGCACTGGCGATCACAGCACTGCTGTCGGCGCTGCCAGTTGCATCTGTTCAGGCAAATGAAAGTTGTGCCCCCCTGACCGGCAAGGAAGCCGGACTGGATACCGGCCGCAGCAGCAGCGAACGCTGTCTGCCCGGCATCAACCCGCTGCAGGATCAGCAGTGGTATCTGCTCAACAGTGGCCAGGATGCCTTCAGCGCCCGTGGCGGCGTGGCAGGTAACGATCTCAACCTCTGGTGGGCACATCGCACCGGCGTGCTGGGTCAGGGAGTCAATGTGGCCGTGGTGGATGATGGCTTGGCTATCGCCCACCCGGATCTGGCGGACAACGTCCGTCCGGGATCCAAAAACGTGGTGACCGGCAGCGATGACCCGACCCCGACTGATGCGGATACGGCGCACGGCACTTCGGTCTCCGGCATCATAGCGGCGGTAGACAACGCCATCGGCACCAAGGGGATCGCCCCGCGGGCCCAGTTGCAGGGGTTCAACCTGCTGGACGACAACAGCCAGCAGTTGCAGAAAGACTGGCTCTACGCCCTTGGCGACAGCGATGCCAGCCGCGATAACCGGGTATTCAACCAGAGCTATGGCATGAGCCTGGTCGATCCCCGTCCGGCCAACGATCTGGATCAGGCCCAGCTCGACCGCCTGTTCGAACAGCAAACCCTCAAGGCGCAGAGTGCCGCCTATATCAAGGCTGCCGGCAACGGCTTCAACAAGATAGCGGCGGGCGGCTATGTGCTCAATCGCACCGGCAACGGCCCCAAATTGCCGTTTGAGAACAGCAATCTCGACCCCTCAAACAGTAACTTCTGGAACCTGGTGGTGAGCGCGCTCAACGTAGATGGTGTCAGATCCTCCTACTCCAGCGTCGGCAGCAACGTCTTCCTGAGTGCCACCGGCGGCGAGTACGGTACCGACTCCCCCGCCATGGTGACCACGGATCTGCCCGGCTGCGATATGGGCTACAACCGCACCGATGATCCCCGCACCAACCGGCTGCACGGCAACCCGCAACTGGATGCCAGTTGCGACTACAACGGCGTGATGAACGGCACCTCCTCCGCCACCCCCAGCACCTCGGGCGCCATGGCACTGCTGATGTCCGCCTACCCGGACCTGTCAGTACGCGATTTTCGGGATCTGCTGGCGCGCAGCGCTACCCGGGTCGATGCCAAACATCAGCCCGTGATGGTCAGCTACACCAGCAGCACCGGCAAGGTGCGCGATGTGAAAGGGCTGGAAGGGTGGGAGCGCAATGCCGCCGGCATGTGGTTCAGCCCGACTTACGGTTTTGGTCTGATCGACGTCAACAAGGCGCTTGAGCTGGCAGCCAATCACCAGCCACTCCCCCCGCTGGTGCAGCTGCCGTGGCAGAAAATCAATGTCACCGGCAGTACCGCTGCCATCCCGGATGTGGGCAACAGCCCGACCAGCTCGACAACCCGCATTGCCACACCGTTGACGGTCGAAGCGGTTCAGGTGATGGTGAGCCTGGATCACCAGCGTCTGCCTGATCTTCTGATCGAACTGGTCTCCCCCGCCGGCACCCGCAGCATCCTGCTGAGCCCTTTCAACAGCCTGGTCGGCCAATCTCTCGACCAGCAGCAGCTGGGCTTTGTGCGCACCAAGGGATTGCGTGACATGCGCCTGCTCTCCCACAAGTTTTACGGTGAATCGGCCGAAGGCCAGTGGCGACTGGAGGTAACCGACGTTGCCAACGGTACCCGTCAGGTCTCTCTGCTCAATCGCAAGACCAAGGAGCGCACCACCCTGACCGAGCGCAACAACCGTCAACCGGGCAAGCTGATCTCATGGTCCCTGCGGGTCCTGGGTCACGATGCCAATCGCAGCTAACACGCTAGGAGTATTACCATGAACAAACCTGTTACCTTGCTTCTGGCAACCCTGCTGGCCCCCCTCTCGGGACAGCTCTGCGCCGAGGAGTCCGTCACCATGGATGGCAAGCAGTACAGCACCATAGAGGTGAACGGCCAGACCTACCTCATTCCCGACAACGGCAGCAAGAAGCGCGTAGCCCGCAGTCTGGATGACAAAGTGCCGCAGCAAAGCCTGCGCCGCGGCGACGTATTGATGCAGGGGGCGGCCAGCCCCGAGCTCACCGTCAGCGGAACCCTGCTGGTGGAAGCTGACGATGCCACAGCCAAGGCGCTGGCGACGCGCCACGGCTTGAACTTCAAGCAGAGCAGCGGCGGCATCGCCCTGCTGGAGGCCAAATCGGGCACCGATCTCAACGCCATCGCCACCAAGCTCCAGAGCGAGGGGGTGAAGGTACAGATCGAGCTGTCGGGGGCCGAGCGGCAACCAAAATAGGTCTCGTCAGCGGGATAACAAAGGGGGCCATCATGGCCCCCTTTCTATTCTCTTCACTGCGACAGCGGCTTACTTGCGGCCATGCTGCTCCGCCAGATAGAGCCAGGTATCGACCACGGTATCCGGGTTGAGCGACACCGAGTCTATCCCCTGCTCCACCAGCCAGGCGGCGAAGTCCGGGTGATCGGATGGCCCCTGGCCACAGATCCCCACGTACTTGCCCGCCTTGAGCGCAGCGGCAATGGCCATCGCCAGCAGCGCCTTGACCGCCTCGTTGCGCTCGTCGAACAGGTGGGCGATAAGCCCCGAGTCCCTATCAAGTCCAAGCGTCAGCTGGGTCATGTCGTTAGAGCCGATGGAAAAGCCGTCCACGTGCTCGAGGAACTTGTCTGCCAGCAGGGCGTTGCTCGGGATCTCGCACATCATGATCACCTTGAGCCCCCGCTCGCCACGGCGCAGACCGTTCTCGGCAAGGATGTCGATCACCTGCTCCGCCTCGCCCACGGTGCGCACGAAGGGGATCATCACCTCGACGTTGGTCAGCCCCATGGCATCGCGCACCCGCTTGATCGCCTCGCACTCGAGGGCAAAACAGGGGCGGAAGCTGTCGGCGATGTAGCGCGACGCACCGCGGAAACCGATCATCGGGTTCTCTTCGTGAGGCTCGTAGCCACGGCCGCCCACCAGGTTGGCGTACTCGTTGGACTTGAAGTCCGACATCCGCACGATCACCCGCTCCGGCCAGAAGGCGGCGGCCAGAGTGGCGATGCCCTCGGTCAGCTTGGCGACGTAGAACTCACGCGGGCTCTCGTAGCCGGCGATCATCTTGCCGATGGTGGCCTTGAGTTCGGGGCTCTGGCTGTCAAACTCCAGCAGCGCCTTGGGGTGCACCCCGATCATCCGGTTGATGATGAACTCGAGACGGGCCAGACCGACACCGGCATTGGGCAACTGGGCAAAATCGAACGCCCTGTCCGGGTTGCCGACGTTCATCATGATCTTGATGGGCAGGCGCGGCATGTTGCCCACCTCGGTGACCGCCACGTCGAAGTCGAGTTCGCCGTCATAGATAAAACCGGTATCCCCTTCCGCGCAGGAGACGGTGATAAGCTGGCCAGCCTCGATGCTATCGGTGGCATTGCCGCAGCCCACCACCGCCGGAATGCCCAGTTCGCGGGCGATGATGGCGGCGTGACAGGTACGGCCGCCCCGGTTGGTGACGATGGCGGAGGCCCGCTTCATGATGGGCTCCCAGTCCGGGTCGGTCATGTCGGTGACCAGCACATCGCCGGGCTGTACTTCGTCCATCTGGCTGATGGAGGAGATGACCCGCGCCGGGCCCGCGCCAATCTTGTGACCGATGGCCCGCCCCTCGATCAGCACCTTGCCCGCTTGCTTGAGGGCAAAACGCTCGAGGGTGTTGGCCTCCTGGCGGCTGCGCACGGTTTCCGGGCGCGCCTGCACGATGTAGAGCTTACCATCCTGCCCATCCTTGGCCCACTCGATGTCCATCGGGCGGCCATAATGCTGCTCGATGATGAGGGCCTGCCTGGCCAGCTCCATCACCTCGGCATCCGTGATGCAGAAACGGCTGCGCTCGGCTTCATTGGTGTCGACGATCTGCACCTGACGGCCATGGCTCGCATCGCCGGAATAGGTCATCTTGATGAGCTTGGAGCCGAGGGTCTTGCGCACCACCGCCGGGCGCCCCCCCTTGAGGGTCGGTTTGTGCACGTAGAACTCGTCCGGGTTGACCGCACCCTGTACCACCATCTCGCCAAGACCGTGGGCTCCGGTGATAAAGACCACGTCGTTGAAGCCTGACTCGGTATCCAGGGTGAACATGACGCCGGAGGCGGCAAGATCCGAGCGCACCATCCGCTGCACCCCGGCCGACAGGGCGACGCCCTTGTGGTCATAACCCTGATGCACCCGATAGGAGATGGCGCGATCGTTGAACAGTGAGGCAAAGACATGCTTGATGGCTACCATGACCGCATCGATGCCGCGCACGTTGAGGAAGGTCTCCTGCTGGCCGGCAAAGGAGGCGTCCGGCATATCCTCGGCGGTGGCGGAGGAGCGCACAGCAAAAGAGGCATCCAAACCTGCACTCAGTCTGGCGTAAGCCTCCCGGATCGCCTGCTCCAGCGCGCTCTGGAACGGGGCTTCAATCACCCAGTCGCGGATCTGCTGACCGGCCCGATTGAGGGCGGCAATGTCATCCACATCCAGATTGTCGAGCAGATGGTGGATCTTGCCGTTGAGGCCGCTTGACTCCAGAAACTCGTTAAACGCAAAGGCGGTGGTGGCAAACCCGCCCGGCACCGATACACCGGCGCCAGAGAGGTTGCTGATCATCTCGCCAAGGGATGCGTTCTTGCCGCCAACTCGTTCTACATCCTGCATTCCGAGTTGCTCGTACCAGAGTACGTACTGTTGCACTTGCATGTCTCCAGGTTGGTGGGCAAGGTGCCATGGCACCTTTTTTGTGCCCGATTTTTATAGGTGAGTAAGGTGCGTTATTGTCTCTTTCTTCTATTGCCAACGACCATGAAAACGTTTTCCATTTTTTGTCAAAAAAATCCCCGAGCAAGATAGGGGATGGTCGAATGACCCGAACATTCTACAATGCCGACACAAAAAGATAACGACTAAGGTTTGCTAGCCACTTCACAACTTGGGCATGGCAGATCGGTTGACAACAGGAGGATGGTTTCGACAGATACTTCCTGGCCAGCCCCTTGGTCGATGTAACAGGAGCTCAACGTGCACACCGTATTTTATGTTTCCGATGGGACCGCCATCACCGCCGAAGTGTTCGGCCACGCGGTACTGAGCCAGTTTCCACTGGCCTTCGAGCAGATCACCATCCCCTTCGTGGAGAGCCGTGAAAAGGCGCGGCAGGTGCGGATGCGGATCGATGAACAGTTTCGCCAGACCGGGGTGCGCCCCATCCTGTTTCACACCATCATCGATCCCCAGGTGCGCGAGGAGGTACTGAAAGCCGAAGCGAGCAGTCACGACTTTCTCAACACCTTCGTCAGCCCGCTGGAACAGGAGCTGGGGGTGAAGGCCGAACCCCGCCCCCATCGCACCCACGGCATGGAGAACCGCAAGCTCTATGACGATCGCATCGAGGCGGTCAACTTCGCACTGGCCAACGACGATGGCATCACCACCAAAGAGTACGACGAGGCGGACATCATCCTGATCGGCGTCTCCCGCTGCGGCAAAACTCCCACCAGCCTCTATCTGGCGCTGCAGTTCGGCATTCGCGCCGCCAACTACCCCTTTATCGAGCAGGACATGGGTGGGCTGGAGCTGCCGACGCCCCTCAAGGCCAACCGTCACAAGCTGTTTGGCCTCACCATAGCGCCACAGCGGCTGCACGAGATCCGCAACCAGCGCCGCGCCAATAGCCGCTACGCCTCGCTGGAGCAGTGCGAGCAGGAGTTGGCCAGCGTGGAGCGGCTGTTTCGTCAGGAGGCGATCCGCTTTCTCGATACCAGCTCCCACTCAGTCGAGGAGATCAGCGCCAAAATCCTCGAGGCAACCGGCCTGCGTCGCCAGCTCTGTTAAGCCAGCTTGACAGCAGATAAGCCACGCCAGATGCAAAGAGGGGAGAAGCCATCAAGCTTCTCCCCTCTTTTTCTGGTTATTGCCCCATGGCCGCCGTGATGAAAAGCCGTCCGGGATTGCCTAACGATTGAGTTCGGGATTGTTCAGCAAACGGGCATAAAAGGGCAGCAGGCCGTGGCGCCTGCGGATCCGCTCGGCCAGCAAACAACCCGCCAGCGCCCCCACCACACCTCCGGCCAGCAGAAGCAACGGCCAGTGGTGCAACAACCCCTCATCACCCAGTACAAACCAGCCCCCCATCATGGCCGTCATCCCGACCAGCAGCAGCGGACTGGCGGCAATCAGCAGCCAGATCGTCACCAGCAATCCGCTGGCAACCCAACGCTGCAGCAGTGTTACCTCGTCACGAGTATGCCGCAGCTCATCCTGTTGCCTCTCCATCATCAGCCCTCTCCTCCCGGCTACACACCCAGAAATCAAAACAACTCAACAAATGTCAACAAAACACAATTCGATTGATTGAATTTCAAGCAAAACCTGTCCCATCACCTGAAAATCTAATTAAAAAGCTGGCTTTTGACCAAAACACCACCGCTTGGCGCGGAAAACAGGTGCATTTATGGCGAATTATCACTATTCTGCTTTCGTTGCCAGTCCAGATTAAAAATTGAAAACGACATGGCGTAACGAAATAAATACAGATTTCGTCAGGTTTTGGCTACGCATCGCGATGCTGCTCAGGAAGAGCCCAACACCGGCAAGAGACAACAGAGATAGGTAAAGGACAGATCCATGGATTTGAAACAAGACGGTGAAGAGCTGAAACGCGGCCTCAAAAACCGCCACATTCAGTTAATTGCGTTAGGCGGTGCCATCGGTACCGGCCTCTTTCTGGGGATTGCCCAGACCATCAAGATGGCAGGCCCCTCCGTACTGCTGGGTTATGCCATCGGCGGCTTTATCGCCTTCCTGATCATGCGCCAGCTCGGTGAAATGGTGGTGGAAGAGCCTGTAGCCGGCTCCTTCAGCCACTTTGCCTACAAATACTGGGGTGAGTTTGCCGGTTTCGCGTCCGGCTGGAACTACTGGGTGCTCTACGTGCTGGTGAGCATGGCCGAGCTGACTGCGGTGGGTATCTACGTCCAATACTGGTGGCCCGAGATCCCGACCTGGATGTCGGCAGCCTTCTTCTTCGTGCTGATCAACACCATCAACCTCTCCAACGTCAAAGCGTTTGGCGAGATGGAGTTCTGGTTCGCCATCATCAAGGTGGTCGCCATCATCGGCATGATCGGCTTTGGCGGCTATCTGCTCATCTCTGGTGCCGGCGGCCCCGAGGCGAGCGTGACCAACCTGTGGGCTCAGGGCGGCTTTTTCCCGAACGGCATCAGCGGTCTAGTGATGGCGATGGCGGTGATCATGTTCTCCTTCGGTGGTCTGGAGCTGGTCGGTATTACCGCAGCCGAAGCGGACAACCCCGAGAAGAGCATCCCCAAGGCCACCAATCAGGTGATCTACCGGATCCTGATCTTCTACATCGGCGCCCTGGCCATCCTGATGTCCCTTTACCCTTGGGGTACAGTGGTCGAAGGCGGCAGCCCGTTCGTGATGATCTTCCACGCACTGGATAGCGATCTGGTCGCCACCGTGCTCAACATCGTGGTGCTGACGGCGGCGCTGTCGGTCTACAACAGCTGCGTCTACTGCAACAGCCGCATGCTGTTCGGTCTGGCCAAACAGGGTAACGGCCCGAAAGTGCTGCTCAAGACCAACAAGAGCGGTGTACCGCTGGTTGCCCTCTCGGTCTCTGCCATCGCCACCCTGCTCTGCGTGCTGATCAACTACCTGATGCCGGGCAAGGCCTTCGGTCTGCTGATGGCGCTGGTGGTCTCCGCACTGGTGATCAACTGGGCGATGATCAGCCTCGCGCATCTGAAGTTCCGCAAGGCCAAGGTCGCGGAAGGTGTCCAGCCCAAGTTCAAGGCGTTCTGGTATCCCTTCGGCAACTACCTCTGCCTCGCGTTCATGGCTGGCATCCTGGTTATCATGTACATGACCCCCGATTTCCGCATCTCGGTCGAACTGATCCCGGCCTGGCTGGTCGTACTGGGCATCGGCTTCGTCATCAAGCGCAAGGGACAGGCCCAGACCAAGGCAGCCGTCAATCTGGGTTGATAACCAGGCTTCTCAATACCAAAAACGCCGATCATCTGATCGGCGTTTTTTCATTCCTGCGATGGGCTTACTGCTAACCAACTGGTGCCTTGGTGGGTAACGGCACTTCACGTGAAGGACTGTTTACGCAGCACTCCTCCTGAAAAAAGGCGATGATCTCTTCCAGTACCGCATATTGGGAGACGCAAAGCAGGGTGCGGCTCTCGCGGTTCTGCTTCACCAGCCCGACCGAGACCAGTGCCGCAATATGATGGCTGAGGGTTGATCCCGGGATCTCCAGCTGCTTTTGCAGCTCACCCACCGGCAACCCCTGCTCCCCCGCCTTGACCAGATGTTTGAAGATAAACAGACGGGTTGGATGACCCAGCTCCTTCAACGCCTTGGCAACCTCTTCCAGCTCCATTCTCATCCCCCTGTGACGCTGTAATATTTCGATAATACCAGAAATATCTTGACCACCACATCATTTCGAATATTTTAGAAATATAGTTTTCACCAAGCGAGTATGATGATGAACCACTGGTTACCGATGCTGACTGATGCATCCCATATGTTTTTATTCCTGGCTTTTGAGCTTTCCATCCTGTTTCTGGTCATCAGTGCAGTGGTCAGCTTGCTACGGCAAAAGATCCCCGATGAGAAGATCCAGCGCCTGCTGGGGGCACGTAAAGGCAGAGGCTACTTGCTCTCTGCGTTGCTCGGTGCCGTCACCCCTTTTTGCAGCTGCTCCACCATCCCCATGCTGAGAGGATTACTCTCCGCCAAAGCCGGTTTTGGCCCGACCATCACCTTCCTTTTCATCTCCCCGCTCTTGAACCCCATCATCGTCGGCTTGATGTGGGCCACATTCGGCTGGAAAGTGACACTGCTCTACGCAGTGATTGCCGCCAGCGTCTCCATGCTGGCCAGCCTGCTGCTCGACAAAATGGGGTTCGAACGGCATGTCATTGAGGCCAGAAAGGCAATCTCCGGTAGTTGCACCACCGGTTGTAAACCCGGCACCAAGAGAGCCTCTCCGGCGCAAACCGCCTGCTGCACAATCAGCGCAAGTCCCATCAAGGCCATGCGGCCGATGGCAAGCGCCACCTGCTGTAGTACCTCAGCCCTGAGTGCAGAGGTCCCCACCCTCTCGTGCTGCCCGGATACAGCCACTACCCCGGTTGCTACAGAAATGCTGCCTGCCCAGTTGCGCAAGGCTGGTGCCGATGCCTGGCAGCAGTTTCGCGATGTACTGCCCTTCCTGCTGCTTGGCGTACTCATCGGCTCTTTCATCTATGGCTTTATTCCGGCCGAGTGGATCGCCGCCCATGCCGGCGCCGACAACCCGCTGGCCATCCCCTTCAGCGCCATCGTCGGGATCCCGCTCTATATTCGTGCCGAGGCAGTGATCCCGCTGGCGTCGGTACTGCTGGGCAAAGGGATGGGTATGGGCGCCGTGATGGCCCTTATCATCGGCAGCGCCGGTGCCAGCCTGACTGAAGTGATCTTGCTCAGATCGATGTTCAAAGCCCCCATGATAGTGGCCTTTCTGACCGTGATCCTCGGCATGGCTGTCCTGATGGGCTACCTCACGCAGTTGCTGTTCTAACAACTCTGCCCCCAGATATGAAAAACGCCGATCGGATGATCGGCGTCTTTATTTATCACGGACAAAAATCCGTGGCTTACCGTTACAGATGCTGCTGGATGATGGGGTACAACTCCTCAACTTTGCGGGCAATATGATCGGGCTTGTGCTCCCACAGCTCCGGGGTTGAGTGGCTATAGGCGACAGCAACAGAGATAACCCGGGCGGTGTCGCCAAGCTCGGCTTGCAGATTGCGGGCAAACTGCACATCCGCCTCATGATCGCCGATATAGAGCAGTGATGCGCTGCGTACCGTGCCCAAAATGGACTCCAGGCATTTGATGCCGCCCAAGGGGTGCGGTTTTTGCTGCTGCGCGGGGACATCATCGTAACCTACCACAGCCTTGAACTGTCCGTTCACGCCATGCTGCTCCAGCACCCGGCGGATATTTTTTTGGGAATTTTGCGAACAAATCCCGTGGGGAATGGCAGAGAAATGGCTTATCACCGCCTCCAGCCCGGCAAAGAAATACACGCTTGTTTGGTTCATCTCCTGATGCTTTGCCCAGAGCGAACCGGCCTGCAGCATCTCGGCCTGTGACATACCGTAGTAGTCGACATAGAGGGCCTGCCAATTTTTGGCAGCATGGTTGGCATAGTGATAGTCGGCTTCACTGCGCAAATAGCGGGGTAGATTGTCACCGGTCAGATGGGGCGCCACCTCGGCCAGAATATTTTTGGTGATGTCGATATTCTTGGGCACCGAATTGACCAGGGTGCCATCGTAGTCCCACAAAATTGCGTCCAACTTCATTCTCTTGCCCTTTTACTGCGTTACATCACGTGATGCCATGTTACTTGGCCAGAGCGTTCACGCCAAACCATGGTGCCAATAACAGGGATGCCTGTGCTGCTGTGGTAGCACAATTTTTTAATGTGTAAAGACACAATAACAAGGCTCTCTGTCATACTCAGATGAAGCATTCCGTTACTCAACACCGGAGCCTGATCATGGCCAGCAGCACGCTTCACACCATAGATACCGAAGTCGAGTTGACCGACAACATCCAGCTGGTATCGACCACGGACCTCAAAGGGGACATCACCTACGCCAACCCGGCATTTTGCCAGGTGGCTGGGTACCGCCTCGAAGAGATGATCGGCCAGCACCACAATCTGGTTCGCCACCCTGATATGCCCAAAGCGGCATTTGCCGATCTCTGGGCCCATCTGCAAGCTGGGAAACCATGGCGCGGGCTGGTCAAGAATCGCTGCAAGGATGGCCGTTACTACTGGGTTGACGCCTATGTCACTCCTATCTACGAGGGGGGCCAGATCTCGGGTTACCAGTCGGTTCGCTGTCGTCCCGCCCCGGAGCACAAGGCTCGGGCCGATAAAATGTACAAGGTGCTCAGGGCTCGCGAAAGCGGCTCAGCCATCCGCTTTGGTCAGAACCTGCTGACGCCGACCATGTTCAGCATTCCGCTGCTGCTGGTTTGCGCCGCCATGGCTCTCTGGCTACTCCCCCCCATCCAGGCCTTGCTGGTCATCGCTCCTCTGCTGGCCGTGCTCTGGTTAAACCGCCATCCGCTCTTTCTGACACCAAGATACCTGCAGCGTCTTGAGCAGGATTACGACAGCATCAGCCGTCTCATCTTCTCGGGTGATGCCCCCCACAGCATCGCCGATTTCCATATCAAACTCGGGCAAGCTAGGATCCGTACCGTGCTCGGCCGGGTTGACGATGCAACGGGCTCGCTCAACAGCATGGCCAACGATCTGCAAGGTTCAGCCTCGCTGGCCAGTAAAGATATCTCCTCGCAGGATACCCAGATCCAGCAGATAGCCACGGCCGTGACCCAGATGGCCTCAGCGGCAGAGGAGATCAATCGCAATATTCAGGACAGCAACCAGCAGATTGAAGAGGCTCGCCACCACTGCACCACCACCAACAAGCAGCTCTGCGAGGCGGGAGAGGAGATCGCGACACTGGCAACCCAGGCTGAGCAGGCATTCCAGTCAGCCGTCGAGCTGGCCAGCGAATCGGAGCGGATCGGCAGCATCATGACTGAAATTCGCGGCATTGCGGATCAGACCAACCTGCTGGCTCTCAATGCTTCCATTGAAGCGGCACGAGCGGGCGAACAGGGGCGCGGTTTTGCCGTGGTCGCCGATGAGGTGCGAAACCTCTCTACTCGTACCCACAAGGCTACCGAGCAGATCCAGAGCAGCATCGGCCACATCCAGCACACGCTGGGGGGATGGAAAGAGATGATGCACCTCAATGTGACTCGCACCAACGCCTGTCTTGCCACCACCCGGGCGAGTACCGGCAACCTGAATCAGGTCGTGGTCGAGATCGACAAGGTCTCGGATTTTTCCAACCAGATTTCCGCCGCGGCCACCCAACAGCAAGCGGTCATCGAAGAGATCAGCCGCAATATCAACCTGATCTCCTCGCTCTCCCACGATAACAGCCTCAAGATCGACAAGGTGAGCGAGACCAGCGCCAGCCTGCTGAACAAGGCAAGCCAGCTCAAAGATTTGAGTCGCACTTTCGGCTAGCGGTCAGCCCTCCCATAGCAAACAGGGCCACCCGTTTGGGTGGCCCTGTTGTTCATTGGTTTACTCCGGGCACGCCCTTACTTGGCGTAATCCTCGGTCGGGATGCAGGCGCAGAACAGGTTGCGATCGCCGTAGACGTCATCGATGCGGTTGACCGACGGCCACAGCTTGGCGGCGCGCACGGCCTCCGACGGGAAGACCGCCTCGGCGCGGCTGTAGCCACGATTCCACTCTGCATCCATCACATCATCCTGGGTGTGCGGCGCATGGACCAGCGGGTTGTCGGTGAGGCTCCACTGCCCCTCCTGCACCTTGGCAATCTCGGCGCGAATGGACGTCATCGCCTCGACGAAGCGATCCAGCTCGCGCTTGGATTCCGACTCGGTCGGCTCGACCATCAAGGTGCCCGCTACCGGGAAGCTCATGGTCGGCGCGTGGAAGCCGTAGTCCATCAACCGCTTGGCTACGTCCATCTCGCTGATGCCGGAAGCTTCTTTGAGCGGACGGATATCCAGAATGCACTCGTGGGCCACCCGACCGTTGCGGCCAGAGTAGAGCACCGGGAAGGATTCACCCAGCTTCTTGGCCAGATAGTTGGCGTTGAGGATGGCCACCTGAGTGGATTTCTTCAGTCCTTCATCACCCAGCATGGCGATATACATCCAGCTGATGGGCAGGATGCTGGCCGAACCGAACGGTGCAGCCGACACGGCGCCGTTATCACGGCTCTCCTTGTCGGTCTTGACTACGGCGTGACCGGCCACGAACGGTGCCAGATGCTTCTTCACGCCGATGGGGCCCATGCCCGGGCCGCCACCGCCGTGAGGAATGGCGAAGGTCTTGTGCAGGTTGAGGTGAGAGACATCCGCCCCGATAAAGCCCGGCGCCGTCAACCCGACTTGCGCGTTCATGTTGGCGCCGTCCAGATAGACCTGACCACCGTGCTGGTGAACGATGTCGCACACCTCCTTGATGGTCTCCTCATACACCCCGTGGGTGGAGGGGTAGGTCACCATCAGACAGGAGAGTTGATCCCCCGCCTCGGCCGCCTTGGCGCGCAGATCGTCGAGATCCACGTTGCCCGACTTGTCACAGGCGGTGACGATTACCTTGAGCCCCGCCATCTGGGCAGAGGCCGGGTTGGTACCATGTGCAGAAGCCGGAATGAGACAGATGTCGCGATGCCCTTCGCCGCGGGATTCATGGTACTTCTTGATGGCCAAGAGACCAGCGTACTCGCCCTGCGCCCCTGAGTTGGGCTGCATGCAGACCGCATCGTAACCGGTCACCTTCACCAGCCAGTTTTCGAGGTCGGCCAGCAGCAGCTGATAGCCCTTGGCCTGTGCCAGCGGGGCGAACGGGTGCAACTTGCCGAACTCGGGCCAGGTCACCGGGATCATCTCGGCGGTGGCGTTGAGCTTCATGGTGCAGGAGCCCAAGGAGATCATGGCGTAGTTGAGCGCCAGATCTTTGGCTTCGAGACGGTGGATATAACGCAGCATCTCGGTTTCGGAGTGGTACTTGTTGAACACCTCGTGGGTCAGCACGGCATCGGTGCGCAGCAGATCCTGCGGGATGGCGTGATGGGCCTGCGCCGCCTTGTCGAGGGCCTCGATATCCAGTCCATGGCCTTGACCGAGGAAGAGCTCGAACAGCTCGACCACATCAGTGCGGGTGGTGGTTTCAGAGAGTGACACCCCTACCGCACCGTCGAGATCCGCACGCAGGTTGATGCCCAGCCCCTCGGCCTTGGCGATCAGCTCTGATTTGCCCGTGGTCAGCACGGTCAGGGTATCGAACCAGCTGGCATGCTTGAGGGCCACGCCCTTGGCCTTGAGGCCGAGCGCCAGAATGGTGGTGAGACGGTGCACGCGGGAGGCGATGGTTTTCAGCCCTACCGGGCCGTGGTAGACGGCGTAGAAGCTTGCCATGTTGGCCAGCAGCACCTGAGCGGTACAGATGTTGGAATTCGCTTTCTCGCGGCGGATGTGCTGCTCGCGGGTCTGCATCGCCATGCGCAGCGCGGCCTTGCCGCGGGCATCCTTAGAGACACCGATGATACGGCCCGGCATGGAACGTTTGTAGGCATCGCGGGTGGCGAAGAAGGCGGCGTGGGGGCCACCGTAACCCATGGGCACGCCAAAGCGCTGGGCGGAGCCCAACACCACGTCGGCACCCAGCTCGCCCGGGGATTTGAGCAGCAGCAGGGAGAGCAGATCGGCGCTGACGCAGGCCAGCCCTTTCTGGGCCTGTACCGCGGCAATCAGGGCACGCAGATCTTTCACCTCACCTGTGGTGGTGGGGTACTGGAACAGGGCACCAAACACCTCTTCGCTCACTGCATCGCTCGCGGCGCCGACCGCCACGTCGAAACCGAAGTGAACCGCGCGCTCCTTGACCACATCGATCACCTGCGGGTGCACATCATCGGCCACGAAGAAGAGGTTGGATTTGGACTTGGCCATCCGCTTGGCCAACGCCATCGCCTCGGCGGCGGCGGTCGCTTCATCCAGCAGGGAGGCACTCGCCAGATCCATGCCGGTGAGATCCAGCGTCAGCTGCTGGAAGTTGAGCAGGGCTTCGAGACGGCCCTGCGCCAGCTCGGGCTGGTAGGGGGTATAGGCGGTATACCAGCCCGGGTTTTCCAGCACGTTGCGCAAAATGACGTGGGGCACATGGGTATCGTGATAACCCATGCCGATATAGCTCTTGGCAATCTTGTTCTGGGCGGCATAGCCCCTGAGCTTGGCCAGCGCCTCCACTTCGGTCATGCCGGCACCGATGCCGAGCGGGCCCGGCAGGCGAATGGCGGCGGGCACGGTCTGGGCAATCAGATCATCCAGGCTTTCGGCCCCGACGGTCGCCAGCAGCTGGCGCAGCTCTTCCTCGCCCGGGCCGATATGGCGGCGGACAAAATCGTGTTTTTGTTCGAGTTCAAACAGTGACTGGGTCATTTCCCTGATTCCTGATAAATAGGTCCTGCTAATAAATCCTGTATAGACAGTGCTGATAGCCAGCCGTGCCGGCTTCACTCATGTTCGCTATGCCGCTGTCAGAACAAAGCGGCACCGGATGCTCGCGGGCATCCCGGGGGTCACCCTGTAAACAGACCTCAAACCGTATCTGAGGGTTGAATATGGGCCACTTCACCCGCCTGCAGACCCGGGGTCTGCAGCCATACAAATGGGCCCCGCACTCGCAGGGCCCAAGGGCATTACTCTTCGTCCACCACGTTCTGGTAGCCTTCGGCATCCAGCAGGTTGGCCAGTTCGCCTGCGTCGTCCAGCTTGATGCGATAGAGCCAGCCCGCGCCGTAGGGGTCGGAGTTGACCAGCTCGGGGCTCCCTTCCAGCTCTTCGTTGACGGCAATGATCTCGCCGCTCACCGGGCTGTAGATGTCGGAGGCAGCCTTGACCGACTCGGCCACGGCGCAGTCATCACCGGCGCTCACCTGCTTGCCTACTTCCGGCAGCTCGACAAACACCATGTCACCCAGCAGCTCCTGGGCGTGCTCGGTGATGCCGACCACGGCCTCACCGTTGCCTTCGACACGGATCCACTCGTGGGAAGTGGCATATTTCAGTTCGCTCGGGATATGGCTCATCTCTGTTTCCTTTGATCTTTGAGTCGGGTTGAAACGCTCATTGCTAAATCGGGCAGGCGGACGCCTGCCCGCCTGCAAATGTAAGAGGGTTATGCCAGCTTCTGGCCGTTGCGCACGAAAGCGGGCTTGGTGACCTTCACGGTGACCAGCTTTTTGCGGATCTCCACCTCGGCCTGCTCGCCGATATCGCGGGGCACCCGCGCCAGCGCGATGCTGTAGCCGAGGGTGGGCGAGAAGGAGCCGGAGGTGATCACACCTTCCCGCTTCTCACCGTTTGCCGCGGTGAAGGTGACCGGCATGCCGGCACGCAGCACCCCTTTCTCCTCCATCACCAGGCCCACCAGCTTGGGCTGGTTGCCCGCTGCTTTCTGCGCTTCCAGCGCAGCGCGGCCGATAAAGTTGCGATCGCTCGGCTCCCAGGCGATGGTCCAGGCCATGTTGGCGGCGAGGGGAGAGATTGACTCGTCCATATCCTGACCGTAGAGGTTCATGCCCGCTTCGAGGCGCAGGGTATCGCGGGCACCGAGACCACACGGGGCGACCCCGTTATCCAGCAGTGCCTGCCACAGCTCGCAGGCTTTCTCTTGCGGCACCACGATTTCATAACCATCCTCACCGGTGTAGCCGGTGGTGGCGATAAAGAGATCGCCAGCCTGCACGCCGAAGAAGGGTTTCATCCCCACCACGGCAGTGCGCTGGGCGGCGCTCAGCACGATAGCCACCTTGAGCTTGGCGTTGGGCCCCTGCACCGCGATCATTGCAAGCTCGGGACGCTCGGTCACGGTGACATCAAAGTCGATGGCGTGATGGCGGATCCAGGCCAGGTCCTTCTCGCGGGTGGCGGAGTTGACCACCAGTCGGTAGAAGGTATCGGTCAGGTAATAGGTGATGAGGTCATCGATTACCCCGCCTTCCGGGTTGAGCATGCCGCTGTAGAGGGCCTTGCCGGAGACGGTGAGTTTGGCCACGTCGTTGGCCAGCAGGTGTTGCAGAAAGGCTTTGACCCGTTCGCCGGTCAAATCGACGATGGTCATGTGGGAGACATCGAACATGCCGGCATCGCTGCGCACCGCGTGGTGCTCTTCCAGCTGGGAGCCGTAGTTGATGGGCATCTCCCAACCGTGGAAGTCCACCATCTTGGCGCCGGCTTCCAGGTGTTTGGGATGCAGTACTGTAGTCTGGATCATCGCATTCTTTCCTTAGCAAAAAGCCTTTTCGCTTCAGCGACAGCCCTTGCGATCCGCATCTTCACCCCGGCAGCGCTGCGCCGCAGCGGGAACACTATCGGATCACAGGGTGTAGCTCGCTCCTGCCCTTGCCAGGCAAGAGGGATTCCTTGAACGGAGCGGATTATATGACAAGCCGTCGAGCGTGCCGCTCAAAAAAAACTAATCCCCTCCCCGTAAACTGACTCAAGACACTAAGATAAATGGCGCGATAAAAACAGCCTCAAGCGGCCATAGCCGAGATTAAATTTTGATTTTTACCGTTTCGTCACAATTTGCAGAAAAACGTTTCGCCACACACCAAAATTAAAGGCTGATGCCCAAAATGGGGCATCAGCCTTGTCGGATTACTTTTATTGCCAAAAACGGCCAGTAATATTAGTTTTTTTCACCCTTGGCCTGCATGGCACTGCCCTTGGTCGCCGCAACAGCCCAGTCAGGACGAGCCAATGCGGGCAGTTCACCCTCCAGCCCCATGGCCGCACGGATCACCCCCTCCTTGAACGGCGTCAGCAGGTTGGCCGCGCGCAATCCCACGCCCCGCACCAGCTTCTTGAGCGGGTTGGCACCGCTGAACAGCCGCTTGAGCCCCTCCATCGCCGCCAGCATGCGAGCCGCTTCGCTCTTGCGCCAGCGCTCGTAGCTGCGCAGGTTGGCAAGCAGACCGATATCTTCGCCCGTAGCATGGTTTTGCAGGATCTGCTCGGCCAGCGCGGCCGCATCCAGCAGGCCGAGGTTGACCCCCTGCCCTGCCAGCGGGTGGATGGTGTGAGCGGCATCCCCCACCAGCACCAGCCGCTCGCGGGCAAAATCGCGGGCATAGCGGGCGGTGAGCGGAATCGCGCTGCGCGGCCCCTCCACCTTGCACAGACCGAGGCGGGCATCGAAGGCCGTGGTGAGCTGGCGGTTGAACTGCTCGTCGTCACAGGCGCAGAGCGCCTCGGCACGGGCCGCAGGCAGCGACCAGACGATGGAGCAGAGGTTCTCCTGCCACAGGGGCAAAAAGGCGAGCGGGCCATCCGGGGTGAAGATCTGGCGTGCCACCGCCTCGTGGGGTTCGGCACAGCGCACCGTTGCCACCAGCGCGTGGTGACCATAATCCCAGCTGGTGAGCGGAATATCAGCCTGACGGCGCACCCAGGAGTGGGCACCATCGGCAGCCACCACAAGTTTGGCCGAGATGGCCTGACCATCTTCAAGGAGCAACAAGGCACCCGCCGGGCCGCTCTGCAGACTCTTGGCTCTGGCGGGGGTCAGCAACTGGATATTGCTGGCACCTTCAATCGCCTCAAGCAGCGCCAGCTGGATCACCCGGTTCTCGACGATATGACCAAGAGATGGCTGGCGCAGGCTGGCCGCATCAAAGTCGATATGGCCGAAGCTGTCCTGCTCCCACACCGCCATCTTGTCGTAGGCCTGCAGGCGACGCGCAGCAATACCCTCCCAGGCGCCGACATGGCGCAGGATCTGCTGGCTGGCGAGGCTAAGGGCGCTGACCCGATTGTCGGCCACCTCCCCCAGCTGCGGATCGGGTAGTTGCCCCTCGACCACCACCACCTTGAGGGCGCTCTCCTTGAGGGCAGCGGCAAGCCCGAGGCCCACCATGCCACCACCGACAATCACCACATCGACACTTTGCATCTGCATCATCTCATCCTTTCATGGCTGGCCATCGGCCAGCAGAGGAGGCAGCCTGGCCTCCCCATTTGCAACTGTTGAACTCTTTGCTGGGCTCTTTGTTGAACTCTGGCGATTTATTGCCGCCGATTATTGCTACAGAGATCGGCGACGAACCCCAGAGTTCGCGCAGCGAGCGGCGCCTTGAGACACGGCAGGCGCCCCATCAGGGAGAGCGCCAGATTGCGCCCGGCCACCAGCGGATCGTGGCTGTTGGAGAAGAGCTGAGCCAGCGAGGAGGTGAGCCAGACGGTCTGCTCCTGATCGCGCTGACGCTGCTGCCAGTAACCGCTCAGCACCTTGAAGCTGCCGATATCCTCCCCCTCTGCCAGCGCCTTGGCCACCGCCCCGGTAAGCAGGTCGAGATCCCGCATGCCGAGGTTGAAACCTTGTCCGGCAATGGGGTGCAGGGCATGCGCTGCATTGCCCACCAGCACGGTACGTTGGGCCAGCGGGTAGTCACAGGCGGTCAGGATCAGCGGATAAACGTTGCGCACGCCACATCGCTCGAAGCGACCGAGTCGCCAGCCAAAGGCCTGCTGCAAGCGGGCAAGGAAGGCGGCATCATCGAGCGCCATCAGCTCATCGACCTCGTCCCGTCTGACACTCCACACCAGCGAAGAGAGGCCGCCCTGCATCGGCAGCAGCGCCAGCGGCCCGCTCTCGGTAAAGCGCTCGAATGCACGGCCCGCCGGATCCTGCTGGGTTTTAACGGTGGCGATGATGGCGATCTGCTCATAGTCGTGACGGCTCACCGGCAGCGTTAATTGCTGGCGCACGAAGGAGTTGCCCCCGTCAGCCGCCACCAGCAGGCGGGTATCAATCTGCTCACCACTCTCGAGGGTAAGAGTCACCCCCTCCTCCTGCGGCGCTACCTCGCACAATTTGGCCGGACAGATCACCTCGATGTGCGAAATGGCGGCCATCGCCCGCTGCAACTCCCCCCCCGCCGCCGCCAACTCGATCACCTGACCGAGCGCAGGCAGCCCATACTCCGCCGCCGAGAGACAAGTCTGACCGCTGTGGCCGCGATCCGAGACATGGATATGGGTAATGGGGGCGCAGTGGGGAGCAAACAGCGGCCAGAGCCCGCGCCGCTCGAGGGCTTCGCAGGTACCGGCCGAGAGCGCAATGGCGCGCGCATCAAAACCGGGGTGAGCAGGAGTTGCGGATGGTTGCGCCTCGGGGGGACTCGCCTCCAGCAGCAGGATGTCGAGGGGCGAGCCGTCCGGCTTGCGCAGGGCCGCCAGCGAGAGGGCCAGCACGGCACCACTCATTCCACCACCGACCAGCGTCACATCGACCTGTCGCACATCAGATTGGGGCATAAGCAGAGAGGGAGAAGTGAAAAACGTGGCCTCATGCTACCACAAAGGCGACCGGCGGATGTGCGCTTGAGGGCAAAAAAGCGGTTATGGCTCACAGGGTTAGCCAGAATATGGCCGACAAAAAGAGCGCCTGTTGGCGCTCTTGCAAAAGGAGGCTGACTTACCTGCAACAATCTATCAGTGCAGGGTCGGCGGCGCGCTCGGGGTATCGGGGCGCTTGCCAAACTCTTCGAAGGCCATCATGACCCCCAGCTTGACGTGTTCGTAGAGCACCAGGAAGGAGGCTTCGTTCTCGTCATCTTCCTGATCGAACTCGGCAGAGACCTGAGTGATGCTGGCGATATCCTGGATCATCTCCTGCAGCTCTTCCGATGCACGCGACAGCTCCTGCTGCACCACGCCGAAACCGGCCAGAAACGCCTGTGACCAGTCTACCAGCGCATCGATCCGCTCATCGAGGGGTGCGTCATCGCTTGGCAACAGCAGTTCAACCCCTTTTTGAGCCATCAGGCTCTCGACCACATTGTGATAAAGATCGGTCATCACCTGGCGCACCGGGGCCGGCAGACCGAACCCGTCGTTCACCAAATCGTTGAAATGGGGGACCCAGCTCTTCTCATCCAGTGCCACACCACCACACACCAGACCGCAGATCACACCATGGGCCTCGACTGCACTGGCCATCAGCTCATGCTGCTCCATGATGTCGGCCACAGCCGCATATTTAAGGGGGTTTGTTTTGCTCATAGAGGATCCGCTCAAAGTTCAGGCAAATTTGCAGAATTAATGGTCAGGATCCTAGCATTCTCCCTCTTCCAGAGCCAGCAAGGCCTTGAAACTTATGTATCTGCGCTATATAGTCCCGCCCAGTTGTCCACGTGGATAAAGGCGGAAATCAGCTCCGCCGTATTGAGGAAGGCATGAGCACAGAGGCCGTAGAAATCGTCATTTTGGGACGTCCCTACAAGGTATCCTGTCCCCTGGGACAGCAAGATGCCCTGCGCCAGGCCGCCGACCAGCTGACCGATAAACTGATCGACCTGCGTCAACGCTCCAAAGTCTCCAGCAACGAGCAATTGGCGGTCATGGCGGCGCTTAATTTCTGCCATGAGCTCTGTCTTGAAAAAGAGAAGAACCACCAATACTCTGAGACCATGGACAAGCGGATCAAGATGCTGCAGCGCACCATCGAAGCGGCCTTGATCGAACACGGTCAATATGGCGATTCCAGCGAAGAGGGGCAGCAGCCCTAATCGCAAACTGTTTTGAAATACCCTGGGGTGTTTGTCAGCCGGTTCAAGTCCCCGAGCCGATATTCATACCAAACAGGGGTTCTGCCTTCTGGCTATTGCGCATGCTCGGCACGACCGAGAAGCCTGCGGTCAGATCCGAACCCCGCCTTGAACCGACGGTTCAAGGGCCCAAACCGGCAACGGCATCTCCGGGGTTCCAACTGCAAAAAGCCCGTCACTGATGTGACGGGCTTTTTCTTTTCCTGCCTGTCCACGCAACCAGCCCCCCTGCCCCGCACACCAGAACAATGCCCCGGATGAACAGTTCATCCGGGGCCTCACGGCATTCAAAGTACAAGCGGTGTTAGTGCAGCCAGCCGCGTTATTCCGTTTATTTGACCAGTAACAGGTTCTCCGGCTGGCGGGAGGCAGTCACCAGCACCGGGATGGACTTGGAGGTGGGGGTAAACGAACCGGCGCCGATACTGTCGATGGGCACCAGCGGGTTGGTCTCCGGATAGTAGGCCGCGATGTTGCCACGCGGGATCTCGTAGATCACCACGTTGAATCCGGTAACAATGCGCTCGCGCCCGTCGTTGCAGATGGCCGCCATGTCGACCCGATCCCCTTCGGCAAAGCCAAGCTGGCGAGCATCCGCCTCGTTCATGAACACCACGTTGCGCTGGCCCTTGATGCCGCGATAGCGGTCATCCATACCGTAGATGGTGGTGTTGTACTGATCGTGAGAGCGCAGGCTCTGCAGCAGCAGTACCGGCTGATCCGCCATCTGCTCGGCATGGCGGGTACACTCCGGCAGCACTGATTGCGGTAGGGTGCTGGCACGAAACTCGGCGCTGCCGCTGGCAGTATTCCAGGTCAGCAGCGCCGCGGAGTTATCGAGATGAAAACCGCACGGCTGCTGGATACGGGCATTGAAATCGGCAAAGCCGGCGATGGTCTGCTCGATAAGATCGCGAATACGAGCATAGTCATCGCGCAGAGCCAGCCAGTCGACCCGCTCGCTGCCCACGGTGGCGTGAGCCATCCGCGCCACGATATCAGTCTCGGAGAGGCAGAGGGGCGACACCGGCTCTGCCGCGCCGGTCGAGGCGTGCACCATGCTGAAGGAGTCCTCTACCGTGATCTTCTGGTTGCCCGTGCGCTGGATATCGAGCTCGGTGCGGCCAAGGCAAGGCAGGATCAGTGCCGCCTTGCTCACCTGCAAGTGGCTGCGGTTGAGCTTGGTGCTGATCTGCACGTTGAGCTCGGCCTTTTTCATCGCCCCGTAGGTGAAGTCGGTGTCGGGCGCCGCTGCCGCCAGGTTGCCGCCCAGGCAGATAAGCACCTTGCTCTTGCCCTGGTCCAACGCCTTGAGCGCTTCGTACACGTTGTGGCCACGGGCCCGCGGCAGGCTCACCTGCAGGTGACGCTCGAGCCGGTCGATAAAGGCGGCGGTCGGCTTTTCGTTGATCCCCATGGTGCGGTTGCCCTGCACGTTGCTGTGGCCCCGTACCGGACAGAGTCCCGCCCCCGGCTTGCCAATCTGGCCACGCATCAGGTGCAGGTTGACGATTTCGCGAATGGTATCAACCGAGTGCAGGTGCTGGGTCACCCCCATGGCCCAGCAACTGATAATGCGCTGGCTGGCGGCAAAGACCCGGGCAGCCTGCACGATGTCGGCGCGAGTCAGGCCGGATTGCTGCTCGATCGCCGCCCAATCGGTGGCACGCACCTGCGCCTCGTACTCGGCAAAGTGGCGGGTGTGGCGGGCGATAAAGTCGCGATCCACCGCCTCCGGCGCCTCTTCCAGGATGTACTTGGCCATGCCGCGGATGGCGGCCATATCGCCACCCAGTTTCGGCGTCAGGTATTGGTGGCTGATGGTGGTGGCAGCCGGGGTCAGCAGCTCGAGCGGGCTCTGCGGGCTGGCGAAGCGCTCCAGCGCCACCTCTTTCAAGTTGTTGAAGCTGACGATCTTGCAGCCGCCGCGCGCCGCCTGACGCAGGGCATTCATCATGCGCGGGTGGTTGGTACCCGGATTCTGGCCATAGACAAACACCGCATCGGCCTGGTCGAAGTCATCCAGCACCACTGTCCCCTTGCCGATGCCGACCGACTGGATCAGCGCTACCCCGCTCGCCTCGTGGCACATGTTGGAGCAGTCAGGGAAGTTGTTGGTGCCAAACAGGCGACCAAACAGCTGATAGAGGTAGGAGGCCTCGTTGCTGGCACGCCCCGAGGTGTAAAACTCCACCTCGTCCGGGTTATTCAGCCCCTTGAGGGTGCCGGCGATCAGGGCGAAGGCGTCGTCCCAGCTTACCGGCTCGTAGTGATCGGTCGCCGGGTTGTAGCGCATCGGCTCGGTCAGCCGCCCCTGATACTCGAGCCAGTAGTCGCTCTGGCTGGCCAGCTGGCGCACCGAGTGGGCGGCGAAAAACTCGGCCCCCACCGTCTTGCCGGTGGACTCCCAAGCCACCGCCTTGGCGCCGTTTTCACAAAACTGGAAGGTACCGTGGTCGTTGTCACCCCAGGCACAGCCCGGGCAGTCGAAACCGTCGGTCTGGTTGACCCGCAGCAGGTTCTTGATGTTCTGACGGGTCTTCTGGCTGCGCAGCACCTGTTTCATGGTGGATTGCAGGGACGAAAAACCGCCGGCTTTGGCGGGCTTTTCAATATGACTCATGGCACTCTCCGATGGGATCCGCCGGGCGATAGCTCGAATAGCTGACCGGGGCATCAAACTTGGGAATATGAACGACGTTGAGGTTGTATTTGAGGGCCAGCCTGACCGCCAGCTGGCTGGGCGATGCCAGGCAGATGAGATGACGGGCACCAAAGCGGGCGGCTTTTTGCACCAGCTCGCTACCGCAGCGGCTGGTCACCACCAGAGTGTCGCACGCACTTTGCTGACGCAGCAGCAGGCCGATCAGCTTGTCGAGGGCATTGTGGCGCCCGATATCTTCCCGGCAGTGCAGGATCCGCCCCTCGGCATCCAGCGCTAGCGCCGCATGCAGGGCACCGTGCTGCTGTCCCTTGAGCTGCCACTGGGTGATCTGCGCACGCAGCCCCGCCAGCAAGGCCCCATCCAGCGGCGACGTCAGCGGCAACACCGGCAGTGCGGGCAACGCCTGCTCTACCGCCGCTACGCCGCAGATGCCGCAGCCAGTTGCCCCGGTCAGCCGGCGCTTGTGTTCGGCCAGAGCGGCCAGAGAGCGGTTGGCGATGGTCACATCCAGCACAATACCCTGTTCGGCTGGCGCGACCTGGATGTCGTGGACTTCGTGGTTATGCCGGATAATCCCCTCGCCAAACAGAAAGCCGACGGCAAAGTCGTCGAGATCGTCCGGGGTCGCCATCATCACCGCATGGTTGATGCCATTGATGTTGATGGCGACGGCTACCTCTTCCACCAGATGATCCAGTGACGGCAAGTTGGCGGGGGTTGCGACGGGCGAATAGGCAGGCATGCAGGTTGGCCTAAAAATGCAAACTGCATTCAAGTTTAGAGAGGCGACTGACGCAAAACCAATGAAATAAATCTATATCCTGATAGAGTTGTTCTATCGAAGATGTTTTTTCAATTGATTAATTCTTCAATAGCCGGTTCCACTGCCTCCACTACAACCAGATGAACATCAAGCAACTTCACTACTTTCACGAGCTGGCCAAACACCGGCATTTTGCCAAAGCGGCCAAAGCCTGCCACATCACCCAACCCACCCTCTCGGCCAGCATTACCGCGCTGGAAAAGAGTGTCGGCACCGATCTGGTGGTACGCACCAGCCAGTTTGTCGCCCTGACCGAGGCGGGCGAGCTGGTGCGCCAATATGCCGAACGGATGTTGCTGGAACAGGAGGCGCTCAAGCAGGAGCTGGCGCTGTTTCAGGGCGAACTCTCCGGCACCCTGCGCATCGGCATCGTGCCCCAGTCCAATCTCGACATCATGCCGTTTATCGCCCGCTGCAAGCAGCGCTATCCCGACATCGTCATTCGCCTGTCGGTGCTCAGCAACGAAGCCCTGCTCTCACAGCTGGAGCTGCATCAGTGCGATATCGGGCTGGGATTTGATGAACCGGTTGGCGGAACTGGCCGGCGCGCCTTTCATGTCTACCCGCAAGGCGCCAACCAGATGGCGGTGCTGATGAACCGTGACGAAGCAGATCAGTACCCGCGCAGCGGCGACATTGCGCTTGCTGAACTGCAGCAACAGCCGCTGGTGCTGCCCAGCCGCACCATGCAATTTCGCCAATATCTGGATCGCGCCGCCGAGCAGATGGGAACCTCGCTTAACGTGGTACTGGAGACCGACTCGCTGTTCCATCTGGTCAGCGCCGTACGCCACCGGCTGGGCTGGGCCATCGTCAGCGCCGGTCTCGCCCGCTCTGCCAGCAAACTCTCGGATCTCGTTTGCCTGCAACTCGCTCCGCTGGAGAATATCGGCCATACCGCCTTTCTGACCCGCCAGCAGAGCATCACCCCCGCCATGCGTGCCTTTCTTGAACTGGTGGCAGAAGGTGAACCGGCAAACGCGCCTTGACGCAGGCCAAGCGGTAAACCTCATCCGGTTCTGGCAAAGAAAAAGCCCGCCAGAAGGCGGGCTTTCAGAGAGCAAGCGCGGGCATCAAATCGCCATCTGCTCGTGCGGCGAGCCGTGGTGACGCAGCCAGACAAAACTCAGCGCCACGATCAGCACCATCAGGGTCATGATGGCCCCCAGCGTCACCTGACCGGTCATCGGGAAACCGGCCGCCAGCAGGGTCACCACTCCAGCCCCCAGATTCTGCATCCCGCCGAGAATGGCACCCGCGGTGCCGGCCTGACCCGGGAAGGGCTCGATGGCACAGGAGGTGGCGGTCGGGTAGAGAATACCGCTACCGATGAAGTAGACAGCCGCACCACCGACCAGCGAGGCGGCACTCACCACCCCAAACAGCCCCGGCACCAGAATGATGAGGGAGCCGAGCGCCAGAAAGGCGATGCCAAGGCGCATCAGTTTGCCCTGAGTCAAACGGAAGCTCAGCTTGGCAGAGAGCCAGGCACCGAACAGATAGCCGGGCAGCGGCAGCACGAACAGCACGCTCACGGTACGGGCGCTCAGTTTCAGCACATCGCCCAGCAGCACACCGGCCGCCGCTTCAAATACCGCCAGTCCCGCAAAGGTCGCCATCAGGCAGAGCAGGTTGCCCTGAAACTTGGGGTTGCCCAGTACATGGCGATAGGCAGCACCGACGCGCAGTGGCTGACGGGCAGCAGCAGGCAGCGTCTCACCAAACCAGGCCATGATCGCCAGGGTTGCTACGGCACCAAAACCGAACAGGAACCAGTAACCGGCACGCCAGTTGAACAGCTCGGTCAGCCAGCCGCCCAGCACCGGTGCCAGCAGCGGGGAGAAGATCACCCCCATGCTGACCAGACTGTTGGCGCGGTTGAGCTCGGCACCGTTGTAGCGATCGCGCATCACGGTACGGCTCATGGCGCCACCGGCACCGGTACCCAATCCTTGAATAAAGCTGCCCACCAGCAAGGCGGCAAAATGGGGGATGACCTGAATGATCAGGGTGCCAACCAGAAACACCATCATACCGACGATCAGCACCGGACGACGACCGATGCGATCCGACAGCGGCCCGTAGACAAACTGGGAGAGGCCATAGGGGATCAGGTAGCAAGCCATCACCGCCTGCAGCTGGCCCGAGGCCACATTGAAGTCCCCCGCCATCATGGGAATGGAGGGGACATAGAGGGTCTGGGTCATCTGGCCCACAGCGACCATCAGAATGGTCAGTAAAAACAACGGATAAAAACTGTGCCGATCCATATCAGTCCCAAAAAATCGAAAAAATGCTGCCGCCCTCTGGCACAAAATGGCCCAGAGGAATCTGATCACAGAGGCTGTGATGCAATCAAAAACAGTGTTGGAAACAGTAGGCGGGGAGCCCGCCAGACCACCGCACAGGACGCTTGGTGGTATGGGGGCATCATAGTGATTCAGCTCACAGAAAACGAACGAATCTTTATAATCGGCTTGCCTTAGTTTTTCTAATATTAC
The DNA here is from genome assembly GCF_038739615.1 of Aeromonas sp. SER. Classification (NCBI taxonomy): domain Bacteria; kingdom Pseudomonadati; phylum Pseudomonadota; class Gammaproteobacteria; order Aeromonadales; family Aeromonadaceae; genus Aeromonas; species Aeromonas sp. SER. The sequence continues at coordinate 126,042 of NZ_JBCGFC010000003.1, forward strand.
GGGGCAATACGCCCCGTCTGCGGTTCAAAATCAACGTGTTACCATCTGTTGTGCCTGCTTGATCAGCTCATCCGGCTGCTCTTTGCGCGGCGGTATGGTGATCCCCTTCTGGCAGGCAGGCTTCTCGGCCATCCGATCCATCCAGGCTTGCAGATGGGGTAACCCCTCGATGGAGATGCCGCTCCAGTCATAAATCCGCACCCAGGGCCAGGTGGCGATATCGGCGATGCTGTACTCGTCCGCCAGATATTCGTGATGAGCCAGATGGCTGTCGAGCACCTCAAACAGGCGGCGCCCCTCCTTCTGGTAGCGTTCGATGGCGGCGGGGATCTTCTCGGGGAAGTAGCGGTAGAAGACGTTGGCCTGCCCCATCATGGGCCCTACCCCGCCCATCTGGAACATCAACCACTGAATGGCCTGAGAGCGGCGTTTGGGGTCCGCCGGCAACAATTTGCCCGTTTTCTCCGCCAGATAGATAAGGATGGCGCCAGACTCGAATACGGCAAAATCGTCATTATCCCGATCGACGATGGCCGGAATGCGGCCGTTGGGGTTGATGGCCAAAAATTCCGGCTTCTTCTGATCCAGTGCCGAGAGATCGAGAGGAATAACCCGATAGGGCAATCCCAGCTCTTCCAGTGCAATGGCCACCTTGAAGCCATTGGGGGTTGCGGCGGTATAAAAGTCGATCATCCTTCACTCCTTCCTTGCTGATTTGATCACACGAAAAACGGAACATCCTGATGCCCGCGATTTCACCAGATATGGTTTTACCATAAAGAGTACGGCGCACTATCTGCCAGTGATGACAGATCGTGCGCCGCTTGCATAGCTTGCCGGGGAAATCAGTTCAAGACGACGGCCGACTTACGCTGACGCAGCAGGATAAGACGAGAGAGCAGCGGGAAGTAGGATTCCAGCTTGCGCAGCAGCACCCGGCTACACGAGGGGTCTGCCAGCTCTGACTCCTCCAGCACGATGCCGTTGGAGACAAAGTAGAAACGGGGGTCACGCACATCGGGGCCGCAGATGGTGAGATCCTTGTCCCCCTTTCGGATCAACAGCGGCAGTACCGGCAATCCGATGGCATCGTCTTCGCCACGGATAAACCCGGCATCCTGCCAGGGGGTATCGCCATCGATCAGCAGGATCGCCGCTTCGGCCTTGGCCGGTTGCCACTCGGTCAGTGGCGTCACGCTGATGTGGGCAAAATGGTCACCATACTCGGGTGATGACCGCAAAATGGCCAGCAGACCTTCACTGGCGCCTGACACGTTTTGACTCACTAATGACAAATTCATGGCTCATATCCCTATGCTCATGGCAGCCAGTATCCGGCTGCTGCCATAAGACTAGCGCAGATCAGGGCTATATTGGAGCCGTCAGATCTGGCAGTCGCAATCAATTGGTCGTAGAGGGATAACAGTTGCCATCGCACAAAATACTGGTATCATACCGCGTCCTTTTATCCCCCGTTCTTTAACATCCAGTGGTGAACCTATGCATCCGATGCTGAATATCGCCGTGCGCGCTGCGCGCAACGCCGGTCAAGTTGTAGTAAAAGCCTTCTCCCAGCCCGAGAACATTGAGGCTATCCAAAAAGGCAGCAATGACTTCGTGACCAACGTTGACCGTGAAGCCGAAGCGGCCATCATTCACACCATCAAAAAATCTTACCCAGAACACAGCATCGTCGCTGAAGAGTCTGGTGAGATTGCCGGTACCAATCCGGACTACCAATGGATCATTGACCCACTGGATGGCACGACCAACCTGGTCAAAGGCATTCCGCACTTTGCCGTCTCCATCGCCCTGCGCGTCAAGGGCAAGACTGAACAAGCCGTTGTTTACGATCCGATCCGTGACGAGCTGTTCACTGCTACCCGTGGTAGCGGCGCCCAGCTGAACGGCTACCGCATTCGTGTCGGCAAGGCGAAAGAGCTGGCTGGCACCGTGCTGGCGACCGGTTTCCCGTTCAAGCAGAAGCATCACATCGAGCCTTACCTCAAGATGTTCCAGAGCATGTTCATCGAATGTGCCGACATCCGTCGCTCCGGCTCTGCCGCACTGGATCTGGCCTACGTGGCTGCCGGTCGTGTCGACGGTTTCTGGGAAATCGGCCTGAAGCCCTGGGACACCGCTGCCGGTGAGCTGCTGGCAAAAGAAGCCGGCGCCATCGTCACCGACTTCGTTGGTGGCCACAACTACGAAAACTCCGGCAACATCGTGGTTGCCAACCCGCGCGTCCTGAAAGAGATGCTGGGCAAGATCCGCGAAGAGCTGCCGGAGTCTCTGGCCAAATAAGCCAGCCTTCGAGCAGACAGATAAAAAAACCGGCGCAAGCCGGTTTTTTTATTGCTGCGATATACCCTGACAGGGTCACTGCAGCACACAACTTATGCTCTCCTCCCCCGCAACTCACCCCATCCCCAAAACAGTTCGTCGCCCTTCTCTCGTTAGCAAATACGCCTTAACCAACCTTCTTGAATATCACCGCACATAGGCCGAGATAAGCACCCAGCCTCCTGTTTGTCCTGAGCTTCATCCTCTTGCGAAGAACCCCAACCATCAGGCCTCGTACCCATCGCCAGATAAAAAAACACCCGGCACATGGCCGGGTGTCGTGAGGGCATGCAAAGCGCCCGACTTTTATGAATGAAGAGGCCGGCGTACGCCAGCCCCTTTATCAGGCGAGGCGGAAGCGACCAATGGTCTGCTTCAGACCCACCGCCAGCTGGCTCAGCTCCAGACAGGCACGGGCAGTATGATCGGCGCCCAGAGCCACCTCGTTGGCGGACTCGTTGATCCGCTCGACGTTGCGGCCCAGCTCGTCGGATACCGCATCCTGCTCGCCGCAGGCGCTGGCAATCTGGATCGCCATGTCGGCAATCTGGGCGACCGCCTCTTCAATCTGCTGGATGCCGTTGCTGGTCTGCTCGCTCTGATCCACACACTGGCGGATCATCTCGCAGCTCTGGCCAGTCACCTCTTTGGCCTGATTGGCACGCGCCTGCAGGGTTTCGATGATGGCCACGATCTCGCCGGTCGAGGCCTGGGTACGACCCGCCAGGGTGCGCACCTCGTCGGCCACCACGGCAAAGCCACGGCCTTGCTCGCCGGCACGGGCAGCTTCGATGGCCGCATTGAGGGCCAGCAGATTGGTCTGCTCGGCGATGCCGCGGATCACATCCACAACGACGTTGATCTGGGCTGATTCACGCTCCAGCTCGGTCACCAGCGTACCGGCCTGCTCGATCTCCTCGGCAACCCGGGTGATGGCCACCAGCGAGCGCTGTACATCCTGATTGCCGCTGCGGGCCAGCGCATTGGCAGAGCTGGCAGAGCTGGAGGCAGTTTCGGTATTGCCAGCCACATCGGCCACAGTGGCCTTCATCTGGGTCATCGCGGTCGCCACCAGCGAGATCTCCTGCTGCTGGCTCTGAATGCCCTTGGCGGACTGCTCGGAGACGGCGCTCACCTCATCGATGGCAGTGCCAAGCTGGGTGACCGCAGCCACCACCTCTTCGATCAGACCGCGCAAGTTGTCCTGCATCTTGAGAGAGGCTTTGGCCAGCATGCCCAGCTCGTCGCGGCCGATATGCTGACGCTCCAGCTGATGGGTCAGATCGCCGGCAGCAATGGCATTGGCCTGAGCCACCACGGCTTGCAGCGGCAGGCAGATCTGGCGAGTCAGGAACCAGGTCATCACCACCATGAACACCAGCAGGGCACCGATGCTCACCATGGCGAAGGTGGTCACCATGCTGACGCTGCCAAGCAGGCTGCCACGGTTCTCTTTGACGAAACCGAGGTTCACCTGGATCAGCGAGTTGACCGCCTGCTCCAGCGCCCCGAAGAGCGGGTTGGAAGCAAACAGCTGGGTTTTGGCCTGATCATGCTGACCCTGCACCAGCAGCATATCAAACTCGTTTACCGAACGTTGATAAGTGAGCCACTGTTGTTTGGCCTGGTTAAACACCTGGCGCTCGTTGTCGGCCCCTACGGTCGCCTCGTAGGCACGAAATGCCTCGTCAACCTTGCGAATATTCTCCTGAATGCGGCCACGACGGGCCTGCAGGTCGGCGGCATCATCCACCATCAGCAGGGCAAACTGGGCCCGACGTACATAAGAGACGTCGTAGAGCAGGGTTTCGACCGAGAGCACACTCGGCAAAGTGGAGTCGGTAAAATTCAGCACCCGATCGCGCACGCCGCGCAATTCATTGGAGAGAAAAACACCGAAGACAACGTTGACTGCGGCAATGACCGCAAAAACCACGGCAATCTTTTTGCCGATGGAAAGATTCTTGTAAAACATGATTGGCTGTTGATCCTCAACTGCTGACAAGCAGGTAAACAGTAGCGATCACATCCGTATGAGCTGATCCCGGCCATTCCTGACGGGAGATGGAAGGTTGCGAAAGCGGGGGAAGGACGATTTCGCGAGGCGCGCACTCTATCACAATATCGCCTAATCCTTCACCAGATTTCACCAAATGAATGCAAGCTGATTTCCTTCACAACCCGACATTCATCACAAAATATTTATAGCGACCAAATCATTTCAAATAGTTAACCGATAAATGCAATCGAGGCAGTGGCATGGACAAGGGGCCATCAACTCGTTGTAATGACCAACATAATCCGATGGCGGAGCGCCATCCCCCTTCGTTGTAACCATTTGCTGTAACAAGAGGCCCTGTTTATGGATAACAGCTCGTATCTGCCCGCTTCAACCTGGTCTGCCCAGCTGCGTGAACAACTGCAGGCGCGGCCACTTACCGCCCTCGGTCTCTTTATCGCGCTGGCTGCCGTCTTGCTGCTGCTGTTGCAGAGTCTCATCATGCTCGCTACCGGCGAGGTGACCAGCGGCGTGCGCTACGGCCTCATCGGTGGTGCCGCCGGGTTTGCCGCCACCGCCATCGGCGCCCTGCCCGCCCTGTTTCTGCGCTCGGTACCGCAAAAGGTTGAGGACACCATGCTGGGCTTTGCCGCCGGTATGATGCTGGCGGCCAGTGCCTTCTCCCTGCTGCTGCCGGGGCTGGAGGCCGCCGAGGGGATTACCGGCAACGGCTTTAGCGCCGCCGCCGTGGTGGTGGTCGGCATGACCCTCGGGGTGCTGTTGATGCTGGGACTGGATCAGTTTACCCCGCACGAGCATGACAAAACCGGCCCCTGCGGCCCCGGCCACGAGAGCTGCTCCCGGGTCTGGCTGTTCGTCTTTGCCATCGCCCTGCACAACCTGCCGGAGGGGATGGCCATCGGGGTGAGCTTCTCGCAGGGGGATATGTCGGTGGGGCTGCCGCTTACCACTGCCATCGCACTGCAGGATATTCCGGAAGGATTGGCGGTAGCGCTGGCCATGTGCGCTGCCGGTTTTCGCCCCTCTGTCGCCGTGCTGGTTGCCATCGCCAGCGGCCTGCTCGAACCGGTTGGCGCCCTGCTCGGGGTCGGGCTCTCCAGCGGTCTTGCCATCGCCTACCCCATCGGACTTGGGCTCGCCGCCGGCGCCATGCTGTTTGTGGTCTCGCACGAGGTGATCCCGGAGACCCACCGCAACGGTCACCAGACCTATGCCACCCTCGGTCTGATGGCAGGCTTTGCCCTGATGATGACCCTCGATACCGCGCTCGGCTAAAGGCCCTCTCCCCTCCTCATCAATGCTTTTTGTCACCTGCGGCGCTCCCATATGGAGCGCCGCACTTCATCTCTCCTTTCGCTTGTGCCTCTCGGCGCCGACGACATCTTTTGTTATGATCTACAGCAACTTAAATTCAGCCACACGGCTATCAAGACGAGGTCAGCAATGAAAGTAGGTATTATCGGCGCCATGGAGCAAGAAGTAGCCCTGCTGCGCAGCCAGATGAGCAACCCCACCACCCTGCAACTGGGCGGCTGCGAGTTCTATCAAGGGATGCTGGCAGGCAAAGAGGTGATCCTGACCCGCTCCGGTATCGGTAAGGTCGCCGCCAGCGTGGCCACCAGCCTGCTGCTGGAAAAATTCGCTCCCGACTGCGTCATCAATACCGGCTCTGCGGGCGGCTTTGCCCAGGATCTGCACATCGGTGATGTGGTGATCGCCAGCGAGATGCGTTTCCACGATGTGGATGTAACCGCCTTTGGTTACGAGATGGGCCAGATGGCGCAGCAACCTGCCGCCTTCCCCTGCGACGAGAAGCTCATCGCGGTCGCTCAGGATTGCATCGCCGAGCAGGGCAAGCACCAGACCAAGGTCGGTCTTATCTGTACCGGCGATCAGTTCATGTGCAAACCGGACGCTATCGCCAAGGCTCGCGCCGACTTCCCGCAGATGCTGGCGGTCGAGATGGAAGGTGCCGCCATCGGCCAAGTATGCCACATGTTCAAAGTGCCCTATCTGGTGGTGCGCGCCATGTCCGATATCGCCGGCAAGGAACAGGTTGAATCCTTCGATGCCTTCATCGAAGTGGCCGGCAAGCACTCCGCTGAAGTGATCATCAAGATGCTCGGCAAGCTGTGATCGAGACCGGCTCGCTTGATTTGATGGCCGACGCCCTCCTTTCGACGACGGCTGCCATTCTGGTAGGTGCTGCCCTGCTGGAGGCGGTGATCCCGTGGCCATCCCATCTGCGTCTTTCGGCCGTCACGCCCCTGCTGACCCGGCTGGGGCACAAGGTACACAGACCCGATGGTTCACCCGGCCAGCAAATGCAGGCCGGCCTGCTGGCAATGCTGGTAGTCTGGCTCCCCTGCGCCGCCGGGCTCTGGTCGCTGCGCAATCTGGCCCTGAGCGAGCCGATCTTCGACCTGCTGTTCCTGCTGCTGATGCTCGAATCCCGTCCACTGCGCGAACTCGCCCATGCCACCCGCTCGCTCGCCACCCAGGAGACCCTGCCGCTGGCAAAATTGCAGTCTGCCCCCTGGATCAAACGGGAGACCGGCAAACTCTCAGCCATGGGGCTCGCCAAAGCGGTGACGGAGAGCTGCGCCCTGCGTCTGGTAGGCCAATGGGCTGGCCCACTGCTGGGATATGCTCTGGCCGGCGTACAGGGCGCCCTGCTCTGGCGGCTGGTGCAGCTGATGAACCTGAGCTGGAGTCGCAAAGATCCCGCCTTCGACCACTTTGGTCGCGCCGCCAGCGCCCTCTATCAGGGGCTCTATGCCTCCGTCATTTTGCTGCTGGGACTGCCACTGCTGGCAAGCCGTCTCAAACAGGCAGCACAGCTGCTGCGAAGTGGCGCGCTCTGGCCCCATCCCGCCATGGGGCTGCTGCTCACTCTGCTGGTAGACAAGTGCCGGATCCGCCTTGGTGGCCCTCGCTACTATCAAGGGGCTCTCCAGCGCTGGCCCGTCATCGGCACTGGTGCTGAGCCAGATAGCGAGACACCGCGCAAGGTGCTCAACATTCTGCAAGGGTGCGGCTGGGGCTGGTTGATACTGGCGCTGGTTGTCACGGTAGCGGGGTTATTTCATGGATAGAGTGTTGCGCTTGCCTGTCTGGCTGCCCTGCGTGCTGCTGGCCTGGTTGCCCGGTGCTCTGCTGGCCGCCACGCCGACCCGGGTGGTGAGCGTTGTTCCCCACCTGACCGAGTTGCTTTATGACATCGGTGCCGGCGACAAACTGGTGGCCATCGACGATGCCTCAGACTATCCCCCCGAGGTCAAAACCAAGCCAAAGGTGGCGAATTATCGCAGCATCAACGTCGAGGCAGTGCTGGCGCAAAAGCCGGATCTCATTCTCGGCTGGCGCTCGGCTCAATCACGGATGCTGGCCCCGTTGGAGCAGCTGGGTATCCCGGTTTTCTACTCTGAGCCTACCGATTTTGCCTCGCTGGCTGCCGAGATGCGGGCGCTGGGCAAATTGCTGGGGGTGGAAAAGAGCGCCAACGAAGCCGCCGATCGCTATCTGGCACGCCTGCATTCCCTGCAACAGCGCTATGGTAGGCCAACCGACGTCAAGGTGTTCTACCAGCTCTGGTATCCCCCCCTCACCAGTGTGAGCGGCAATGCCTGGCCCGCTCAGGCCATCGAGCTCTGTGGCGGAATCAACGTCATGAGTAATGCCAGAACACCCTACCCACAGGTGAATATTGAACAGGTCATCAGGGCAAACCCAGCGCTGATCCTGGCCGGGAGTCAAGATCCTGACGCCCTGCATCACTGGCAGCAGTGGCCAAACCTTGATGCGGTGAAACATCACCGACTGATGCTGGTCAACTCCGATGAGCTGCACCGATTCACCCCAAGAGCCCTCAATGCGGTGGAAGATATATGCCGCACGCTCGCAAACGCTAACACCAAACGTGGTGACAATTAACCCCAAAAGAGCCATTCAGATCACATCAACCAATCAGCGTCTGCAAATGGCACAGAAAGTGCTTTAGAATTTTTCAAATACCAACCTCATCATGGGGCACCATCATGTTCAATGGAAAAACAATTCTGGTTACCGGTGGCACCGGGTCATTTGGCAAAAAGTTTATTGCAACCGTGCTCTCCCGTTACCAGCCTGCACGACTGATCGTCTACTCCCGTGATGAACTCAAGCAATTTGAAATGCAGCAGCGTTTCAATGACCCCTGCATGCGTTACTTTATCGGCGATGTGCGCGATGGAGAACGCCTTGATATGGCGATGCGCGATGTCGATTTCGTGGTACATGCAGCAGCGCTCAAACAAGTACCGGCCGCTGAATACAACCCGATGGAGTGCATCAAGACCAACGTTGGGGGGGCCGAGAACGTCATCAAGGCTGCACTTAACAATGGTGTCCAGAAGGTTATCGCGCTCTCGACCGACAAAGCGGCCAACCCGATCAACCTTTACGGCGCCACCAAACTCTGTTCTGACAAGCTCTTTGTCGCCGCCAACAATATGGCTGGCAAGAATCCAACCATCTTCTCGGTCGTGCGTTATGGCAACGTCGTCGGTTCACGGGGCTCGGTAGTTCCCTTCTTCGACAATCTGATCAAGAGCGGTGCCAATACGCTTCCCATCACCCATCCAGAGATGACCCGTTTCTGGCTGACCCTGCAGCAAGGGGTGGATTTTGTATTGAACAATTTCAAGCGCATGCGTGGCGGAGAGTTGTTCGTACCTAAAATACCGTCGGTCAGGATCATCGATCTTGCTGCTGCTATGGCCCCGTCGCTCAAGCAGGAGATTATCGGTATTCGTCCCGGGGAGAAGCTCCACGAGGTAATGTGTCCGGCAGACGACTCTTTCCATACCTATGAGTTCAACGACTACTACGTGATTGCTCCCAGTATCAGCTTCAATAGCCGCAACAATGATTTCAGCATTAATGCTCTGGGCGAAACAGCCACGCTGGTTACTCCGAGTTTTGAATACAATTCTCTAAATAATCAGCACTTTCTGTCGATAGCTGAACTACAGAGCATGAACCAGCAGGTGTTGTCCGAATGATCCCTTATGGCCGCCAATCGATCAGCGATGCCGATATTGAGGCAGTCGTTGCCGTACTGAAATCTGAATATCTGACCCAAGGCCAAGCCGTTCCAGCCTTCGAGCAAGGACTCGCCGATTATTGCCAAGTGCCACACGTAGTGGCTTGCAGTAACGGTACCACGGCACTTCATCTAGCCTGCGCCGTACTAGAGCTTGGCGCCAGAGATACCGTTTGGGTTTCCGCGGTCAGTTTTGTGGCCTCGGCGAACTGTGTTCGCTACTGCAATGCCAACGTTGACTTTGTCGACGTTGAACCTGCTACCGGTAATATCGATGTAGTAGCACTGGATAAGAAACTACAGCAAGCAGTGCTCACCCACACCCAGCCCAAAGCCCTGATTGCGGTGCATCTGGCCGGGCAGCCTTGCGATCTCGAAGAGATCGGTGCGCTCTGTCGCCAGTACGGAATCGTTCTGATCGAGGATGCCTGCCATGCACTGGGTGCCCACTATAAGGGGTCACCTATCGGTAGTTGCCTTCACAGCGATATGACGGTATTCAGCTTTCATCCGGTCAAACCGATTACGACCGCAGAGGGAGGTGCCGTCACCACTCGGGATCAGAAGCTGGCAGCCAAATTGCGACTCTATCGCAGCCACGGAATCACTCGTGATCCGAAAGCGCTGCTCATGCCCTCCCCCGGAGAGTGGTATTACGAACAGCAACTTCTTGGCTTCAATTATCGTCTGACCGACATTCAGGCTGCACTCGGGCTTAGTCAGTTGAACCGTCTTGATCAGTTCATTGCCCAGCGACGTGAACTTGCCAGGCGATATGACGCGCTATTATCCCCCCTGTCGGTCCAGCCATTGCAACAGAGTGATAACCGCCAGAGTGGTTATCACCTCTATGTCATCCAAGTAGCTAAACGCGATCAGGTATTTGCCCGGCTGCGTGCTGCCGGTATTGGCGCCAACGTTCACTATATTCCTATCCCAGCCCAGCCCTACTACCGTGGTCTGGGACATGATCCAGCTGCATATCCGGGCACGCAAGCCTACTATCAGGGTGCAATCTCCCTTCCGCTGTTCCCGGCTCTGACACACTCAGAGCAGCAACAGGTCGTAGATGCGCTGGAGCAGGCACTATGCGACTAGCTCTGGGCACGGTGCAATTCGGTCTGGATTACGGGATCAGCAATCACGACGGACAAGTCTGTGATGAGGAACTCGACGAGATCATTGCATTAGCTCGTCATGCAGGTATCGATACTCTGGATGCTGCGCAAGCCTATGGCAATGCCGAGCAGAGGCTGGGACAAAGAGATATCACCGGCTTCACGATCATCGACAAACTGGCGCCTGGGCTACCGCTGTCCGATGTTAAGGCCGCAGTCAACAACAGTTTACATTTGCTGGGGCGAAAGCGGCTCGATGGCTTGCTGCTGCACCGCAGCCAGGATGCCTCACCTGCCATGTTCGAGTTGCTCACCGATTTGCAGCAACAGGGCTCGATCGGAAAACTCGGGATCTCCGTCTACTCCCCGGAGGAGCTCGATGCCTGGAGCGCAGCTGGATATCCTCTGGAACTGGTGCAATTACCTGCCAATCTGCTCGATCAACGCTTTTTACGCACTGGATGGCTCGACAAACTGGTAGATATGGGTTGTGAAATCCATGTTCGCTCGCTCTTTTTGCAGGGACTGTTGTTGATGCAGCCAGCACAGCGACCTGACTATTTTCAGCGTTTCGCTACCGCACTTGAACGGTTTGACCAGTGGCATCCCTCAATGGCCCCGCTTGGCAGAGCCCTCTCCATCATGACGGCCCTACCACAGGTAAGCCGCTTTGTTGTCGGTGTTTGTCATGCCCAAGAGCTGGCCGCTATCGTTGCGGCCAGTCAAGCGCGGCACGAGTGCTACGAGGCCGATATCGCCCATCTGGCGTCTATGGAACAGGAACTTATCAACCCCGGACTCTGGAGAACACAATGATCCTAGGTATTCTGCAGGCCAGAACCAGTTCTTCACGCCTGCCCAACAAGGTTCTGAAAGAACTGCTGGGCGAACCCATGCTGGCAAGGCAGATTGAACGGCTGCAACAGAGCAAGCTGCTGGACAAGCTGCTGGTTGCCACCAGCGATAAGCCAGAAGACCGTGCCATTGCCGAGCTATGCGAGAGGTTGAATATCCCCTGTTTCTGCGGCCCTCTTGACGATGTGCTGCTGCGTTTCTATCTGGCGGCCCACCCCTACAGTCCGACCCATGTTGTGCGTCTCACCGGTGACTGCCCACTGGCTGACCCAATGGTAATAGACGAGCTGATAGCCCTCCATCTCTCGGGCAAGTTCGACTACAGCAGCAACTGCGGCAGTCCCAGTTATCCGGATGGGCTGGATGCCGAGATCATGAGTGGAGCGACTCTGGCAACCTTGCAGGAAAAAGCCACCACGCAGACCGAGCGGGAACATGTCACCTATTACGTTCGCTGTCATCCCGAGCAGTTTTCCATCGGCGAACTGCAGCGCTCGCCTTCGCTGGCCCACCTGCGCTGGACTGTCGATGAGCCTGCCGATTTTGAGCTGGTGGAGCGCATTTATCAGGCTCTCTATCCTGTCAACCCAACCTTTACGACCGACGATATCCTCGACCTGCTGGCGCAACAGCCGGAGCTGGCAACACTGAATACCCGGCACCAACGCAACGAAGGATTGGCTAATTCGCTAGCCAAGGAGAATCACATATGACCTCACGTTATCAACATTCACTGGCTCTCTCTGTTCGGGCGGAACAGAGCATTCCTCTTGGCTCCCAAACCTTCTCCAAAAGCCGTCTCTGTTTTCCCTATGGCGCCGCCCCACTCTTTATCGAGCGCGGCAAAGGTGCACATGTTTGGGATGTAGATGGCAACGAGTATCTTGATTTCGCCAGCGGCCTACTGGCCATCAGTCTTGGATATTGCGATCCGGATGTGAATGAAGCGGTAATGGAGCAACTCAATCTTGGCTCGATCTTCTCCCTTCCCCACCGGCTGGAAACCGAGGTCGCGGAACAGCTCATTGAGCTCATCCCCTGCGCCGAAATGGTTCGCTTTGGCAAAAACGGGACTGATGCCACCTCAGCCTGTATCAGGCTCTCCCGTGCGGTCACAGGCCGCGAGCGGGTAGCCGTTTGTGGCTATCATGGCTGGCAAGACTGGTATATAGGCTCGACCACCCGCCATTTGGGGGTCCCCGAATGCGTGAGAGAGCTGACGCACAGATTTGACTACAACGATCTTGCCTCGCTGCAGCGTCTGCTGGACGCTCACCCGGGCGAGTTTGCCGCCGTCATTCTGGAACCGATGAATGTAACCTGGCCAAACCCGGATTTTCTGCCTGGTCTGCGCCAACTCTGCAATGCCCACGGCGCGCTACTCATCTTTGATGAGACCATTACCGGCTTTCGCTACCACTTGGGCGGGGCTCAGAGCCTCTTTGGTGTAACACCGGACCTCGCGGCATTTGGCAAAGGCATGGCCAACGGTTTCCCTATTTCTGCCGTTGTCGGCCGCCGCCAATATATGAAACGGATGGAAGATATCTTCTTCTCCGGCACCTTCGGCGGGGATGTAATTGCCCTCGCCGCCGCCAACGCCGTCATCAAAAAGATGCGGCGACTGGATGTACCAAAGAGGCTCGCAGAGCGGGGACTGCAGGTACTGGATGGGCTCGATAGCTTGCTAAAAGAGATCGATGCACCAGCCTGGCTGCAAACCGCCGGACACCCGAGCTGGAGCTTTCTTCTGGTTGCGGATTCAGTAAACCACTCAACTTGGCTTCTCAAGAGCTATCTGATCCAGGAGTTGTGCAAGCGGGGGATCCTCACCCTTGGCAGCCACAATATGAATCTGGCCCACAGCGAACAGGATGTGGCCGTTTTGCTGGCCGCCTATCGCGACATACTGCCAGTACTCATTCGCCACGATAGAGATCTGACACTGGCAAGTGCGCTTGATGGCGAACCCATTCAGCCCGTATTCCGGGTACGCTGATGCGGTTGCTGTTCCGATGTGATGCCAGTACGACAATAGGAGCCGGCCATCTCATGCGGTGCCTTAGCATCGCCGATCTTGCCGCCAGCCGAGGTGATGAGTGCCACTTCTTCTGTGCCGATTTGCCCGGCTTTGATGGCGCTCAGGTCATTGCTCGCCAACATGGTCTGACGCTGCTTCCCGCACAACCTGACTGGCGCTCGCTCTATCGCGCCATCATGGGGTGGGGGGGCAGTGACTGGTTGATTGTGGATCACTATCAGCTGGATCGCCGTTGGGAGCAGCCGCTGGCTGCCCTCTTCCCCCAACAACTGGTTATCGACGATCTGGCTGATAGACCTCATGAAGCAACCCGCTTGCTTGATATGACACCATACCGGCAAGCTGCCGACTATGGCGAGAGCCTGTTTGCAGAAGTGCCGCTGCTGGGCCCTAGTTATGCGCCACTGCGACCAGAGTTTGCCAAACTACGGCCTGCCGCGCTGGCCAGAAGAGCTTCACATAGCAGGATCAAACGGCTGTTGCTCTCCCTGGGTGCCATGGACAGTGACAATCACCTGTCCCGCATTCTGCCCCAGATCGATCAACTGCCCATGCCTGCATTGGAAATTGATCTGGTATTGGCAAGCAAAGCCCCTCATATCGATGCGCTCAAAGAGGTCATGGCAAAGAGTCGCCATCACGTCAAATTGCACCTAGATACAAACAATATGGCTGAATTGATGCTGCAGGCCGATCTCGCCATCGGTGCTGGCGGAACCAGTTGCTGGGAGCGCGCTACCTTGGCTCTGCCTACACTGCTGTTCACTCTTGCCGACAACCAACTGGAAAATGCCGGACGGCTGGCGCAGGCAAGTGCAGTGATATGGCTTGGCGATCTGAGAATGCTGGATGATGAGCAACTGCTACAACAGCTGTTAGTTCACTGGCCCAATCAAGAGACCTTGCAGCAACTCGGCAAAAATAGCGCAGCACTGTGTGATGGCACGGGAGCACAGCATCTGCTGCAGAAGCTCACATCGCAGCAGCACACATACTGGCTGCAGCCAATCACAGAAGAAGACGCAGAGTGGATGTGGCAGTGGCAACAGGATGCGGTAACTCGCCGCTATAGCCGAAATCCCGATTGTCCTCCCCTTGGTGAGCATAAAATCTGGCTACACAGAGCTTTGCAGAACCCTCAGCGCTGGCTGTTCAAGGTTATGTCAGCCTCTGGTCCTTGCGCCGTCGTGAGGCTGGATGAAGCTTGTAAACCGGCAGGGTATAACGAAGTATCTATCTACGTTGACCCCGCTCAACATCAGCAAGGCCATGGCAAACGGGCCCTTAATCTGTTGCACCAGCTTTTCCCGTGGTTCACTTTTCACGCCTATATCAGCCCTGAAAACCAGGGATCTCTGGCGCTTTTCCAGTCAGTTGGATATCGGAGCAGTAGCTCACAGAACTGGTTTCATTTTTCTCCCAAGGAGACGTTTCATGCCTCAGTTCACTATTAATGGCCGCGAGATAGGCCCAAATAGCCCGCCCTACATCATTGCTGAACTCTCCGGCAACCATAATGGCCAGCTGGAGAGGGCACTGGCGCTGGTAGATGCGGCTGCCGATGCGGGAGCTGATGCCATCAAGCTGCAAACCTATACCGCTGACACCATGACAATCGACTGTGATCTACCGGATTTTCATATTCAGGGCGGTTTATGGGATGGCCATACCCTTTACGATCTCTATACCCTGGCCCATACCCCCTGGGAATGGCACCAGCCTCTTTTTGAACGAGCCAAGTCACGCGGATTGACCATTTTCTCCACTCCGTTCGACGAGAGTGCTGTTGATTTTTTGGAAGAGCTGGGTACCCCCGCATACAAAATTGCCTCATTCGAAATTACCGACCTTCCCCTGCTCAGCTACATAGCTCAGCAAGGAAAGCCGGTCATTATCTCTTCCGGAATGTCGACTGAAATGGAAATTGCCAAGGCCCTGACCATTTTGCGTGAAAATGGTTGCCCACAGATCCTGCTGCTTCATTGTGTCAGTGGCTACCCAACCCCTCTTGCCGATATCAATCTCAAGCGGATTACCCGCTTGGCAGAGACATTTTCAGTACCCGTTGGTCTCTCTGATCACACGCTGGGGAATACTGCCGCTCAGCTGGCAATAGCGCTGGGCGCTGTGGCCATCGAGAAACACCTGACCTTGGCTCGCGCTGATGGCGGCCCGGATGCAGAGTTCTCACTTGAACCACGTGAACTTAAAGAGCTCTGCAGCCAGGCAAAACTCTGCTGGCAAGCGTTGGGGTCAGGAGAAAGTGGTGACAACCAGGCTGAACAGGCAAACCTGAGATTTCGTCGTTCTTTGTATTTTGTTACCGACATTCCAGCTGGCACCACCATAAAACCGGAACACATCCGACGGATCCGGCCAGGTTATGGGTTACCTCCAGAGGCACTCCCCATAGTTATCGGGAAAATAACCAGAACAGATATCAGACGAGGTAAAGCAGTCAAACTTAATGATTTCATTAGTAAATAGCGATGATACAACACTATTTACAAGGAGTGACTTAAAAAAATATCGAGATAGCCTAAGTTAAATACTAACGATTCATCAATCAATTGGAAACAAAAGCAGGAATCCAAATGAGCACAGAGATTGGACAGCAAATGCACAAATGGATGCATGACCTTTTTCCTATTCATCGTAGCCTCACTGGAAATGGTGTCCGTCATACTCTTGACTATATTAAAAAAGAGTTACCAGAACTGAATGTTCACGCAATTGCCTCTGGTTCGTCCGTTTTTGACTGGACCGTTCCAGATGAATGGAATATTAAAGAAGCTTGGATCGCCAATAGAAAAAACGAAAAATTAATTGATATAAAAAATAATAATCTTCATGTAATGGGATACTCTATCCCTATTGATACATGGATGACCAAAGAACAATTACAACCAAATTTGTTTTCACTACCAAACCAACCTGATGCAATTCCCTATGTAACATCTTACTACAGAAAAAACTGGGGATTTTGTCTAACCCAAAATCAATACAATGAACTACCGCCTAATGAACCGCTTCATGTAAAGATAGATAGTGAGTTAGAACCCGGTCAGTTAAATTATGCTGACCTTATTATTCCAGGGGAGACCGAACAAGAGATTCTTTTATCTACTTATATCTGTCACCCGTCAATGGCTAACAATGAATTATCTGGCCCCGTTGTTGCTTTAGCATTGGCTAAATGGGTAAAGTCTTTACATCGTAGACGTTATACATATAGATTTGTCTTTGTACCAGAAACGATTGGAGCAATTGTATACCTAAGTAAACATATAGAACATTTAAAAAAGAATGTTGTTGCAGGGTATGTATTGACATGTTTAGGTGATGAACGCACATTTTCATTCTTGCCATCTAGAAAAGGGGACTCGATTTCTGACAGGGCTGCATTATTAGTGCTCCGAGACGTTGCACCTGACTTTATAAAGTATTCATACTTACAGCGAGGCAGTGACGAGCGTCAATACTGTAGTCCAGGTGTTGACTTGCCTATTGCATCTGTGATGAGAAGCAAATATGGCTGCTATCCTGAATATCATACCTCATTAGATGACCTTAACCTCGTGACGCCAACAGGACTTGCAGGAGGATTCGGTGTCCTGCAACAATGCCTCTTAGCAATAGAAGGCAATGATACATATCGAATGATTCAACCCTGTGAGCCCCAACTAGGTAAACGTGGCCTTTATCCACAGACAAGCACAAAAAACACACAAAAAATAGTTGAGAACATGATGAATATTATTGGTTACTCTGATGGAGAGAATGATTGCATTTCAATTTCAGACATTACCGGAGTGCCATTACAAGAATGCATAGATTGGTGTCGTAAATTAACTACTCATGGTGTTATGGAGAAAATTTCATGACTACATCATATGTTCCCAGCGCTACATTCTTAGGTAGTGCAAATTGGACTTTAGCGGCTGAATACTTAAAAAGAAGAACATCTGAGTTGTATTACTCTTCATGGAAGATAATTGACATTCCATTTGGGCAATACCGGATACAACTAACAGATGAAGAATCATGTTTAAGGAAAAACAATCCCAATATATGCATTTTTTGTGAGCGCATTGAAGATTTTCTGCCAGAATCCAATAGTCAATATGATGAGTCTCTGGACACAGAAATATATCAGCGTATAGAGGATTATATACTTTCTATTCGTGAAGCGAGATCTCACTTAGACGGAATGTTTTTTATCTTCGACTTTTCGCCAGCAAAGGTATTCGTCCAAAGTTTAACAGACACTGCATATAGGGATCACTCATCTTTAGCTAAGCTGGTTTTTAATGCAAACCAAAAACTTGTACAGCTATCCCGTGAAATCGCTGATTGCCATATTTTACCACTCTCTGCTTGTTTGCATTTTAAAGGGAGTGAAAATTCTTGGTCCCTAAAATATTGGTCTCTTGGACGCTTTCCATATACTCCTGAGTTTTCCGACATGTTGATCGATTGCATGATTAGCGCTCATCAAGCACTGCTAGGGAAAACAGCTAGAGTGCTAATTCTCGATTTAGATAATACTCTTTGGGGAGGAATTATTGGGGATGATGGGATTTCAGGTATCAAGCTAGGTTCGGATTACCCAGGCAATGTATTTATTGCGGTACAGCATGTAGTAAAAGCGTTAGCAATGCGTGGAATAATTTTGGCAATATGTAGTAAAAATACTGAAAATATAGCTTTACAAGCCATAAATGGTCATCCTGATATGATTTTAAGGGAGGATGACTTTCTTATAAAAAAAATAAACTGGCTGTCTAAATCAGATAATATTCGCGAGATCGCTCAGGAGATTGGGGTTGGTCTTTCTTCATTATGTTTCATTGATGATAGCCTTTATGAACGTGAGGAAGTCCGCAGCTCATTACCTGAAGTCATCGTACCTGAGCTGCCAGATGACATTACAGAATATGCTGATTTTATTGCTTCTCTTCCCTGTTTTGCTAGCATATCCCTTACTGATGAAGATAAAGTCAGAGGTACAAACTACAAGTCACGTCAACTAGCGCTCTTAGACAAAAATAAATTTTCCTCCAAGTTAGACTACTTAAAAAGTTTACAGATGAAGTTGTCTTTTACCCCTATTTCAGATTCAAATAAGCAAAGAATACTTCAATTAATCGCGAAGACAAACCAATTCAATACGACAACTAGACGACATGGTGAAGTAGAACTTGATCGCCTTCAGTCGAAGGGTTCACATATAGCCGCAATAAGTTTAAGTGATCGATACAGCAATAATGAAATTATTGGCGTACTTATTTTGCAACCACAAGATAACGATGTGCTAGACATTGAAACTTTCATTTTATCTTGCAGAGTTCTTGGTCGTGGTATCGAGACAGGAGCCCTTGTATGGGCAATGAACTATGCCAAAGCCAATGGTTTTAACGCTCTGCGTGGTTTATTTATACCCACAGAGCGTAATAAACCAGCCGCAGATATCTACTCTAAGCATGGTTTCACATTATCTTGTAACAATGAATATTACTATAACTTGAAAATTAATGATGCCATCACACCAGAGTGGCTAGAGGTTTCAAACGATGTTTAATTGTCACACAAAAAACAGCACATTATTGTCACATATAGGTGTTATATATATTGACCATATTGCTGTAACAACAACCAATCTAGAAAAAACACTAGCAGATTATATTTCATTACCCGGAGCTAGATTATGGAAAGGACCGAGTGTAAATACGGCTCAAGATGTGAGGTACGCATTCGTTCAAGTATCTGGAGGGGTAACGTTTGAGATCCTTGCCCCATTGAGCGAGAAAAGCCCTATTCGTGGCCATTTATCAAGAGGTGGTGGGGTATACCACATTTGTTATGCTGTAGATGATATAGATAGAGCACTAGATATAGCAAAAAAAATGGGGGCAACATGCATGGTTGCTCCAACACCAGACCCTGCATTCGATGATCGCAGGATAGCATTTATTTTACACCCAACTCATGGATTAATGGAGTTGGTAGAAGCTTATCCAAAAAACTATAAGCCATCATTCTCCAATGATTTAGATCATTTAGATCATTTAGATCATTTAGATCATTTAGATCATTTAGATCATTTAGAAAAAAAAACTAATAACTCAAGCTCACAAGCTAATGCAGAAAGACTTGAGCGTGTATTTCATCATTTAATGCCAATGCTTACACCTGCTGAAATTTTTAATGCCACTATAGCAAGTACTCCCCAGTGGGATTCGCTCATGCAAATAAGATTAATCATGGCATTAGAGTTAGAGCTAGACTGTAATATACCATCGACTATATTTGATGAGCTAACATCTTTCAGAGAAATATTTAATTGGATAGAAACAAATGTCCATAGCAAGAAAACTGATGTTATAACTGAAAAGAATAGTTTATCAAAAAATAAACTTATCAAAAAAAATAAAAGCGATGCACGGATATTGCAAAATATTATGGCATCTAGTTTGCGTGACTATGAAGGGAAGCCAGCATTAATTCATAGTGATGTATTATATACACAGCCTCTCATTGCAAACACAGCCGAAATATCTCCGCTTGAATTACATAAGGAGTTATTTAATACATTACCCGTTAACTGTTTAATCCCAGCTTTTAATTATCAATTTCCAAAATTGAAAAAGCTAGACCTGCGAACGGCACCAATAGAGGTTGGTTCGCTTAATCAGTATCTACATGAATGTAATTGGGCTGATTATAGATCGTTTGATCCAATGTTTTCTGTTTTAGGCCGTGGGAATGCTCCATTCCAACCAGCTAAAAAATTAGATGCTTTTGGTAGGGAATCTATTTTCTCCTACTTGGAGAAAGGAGATGGTGCGGTAGTAATGTATGGCGCAAAAATAAGCACCATGACATTTTTACATTATATAGAAAGCAAAATTGGAGGTGTTCCTTATCGCTATCAAAAATTCTTCTCCGGAGAACTAATTGATGATCATGGTATTCTCCATTGTATAGAATGGACCACACATGTCAGGCCATGGGGATATGACCTTGATTACGATTGGAGACTCGTAGAAAATATATTACGAGACAAAGGAGTGCTCCAACCGCTTGTAAATGGATACCCTAAGTTGGGTTTCTATGTAGATGCAAGAGCTTGTGTAGACGTGCTTATAAATGAGCTGCAGAAAGATCCATTAATTTTTCTAGATGACGCATCTCGAGCTTGGGTGGAACCTAAATTGAATGTACTTGGTCGCCCCTTTCTTCTATCTGACTTTGAAAATAAGGAATAACATGTATATAAAGAATATTGGGACTATTGCTTGCCCTGTATGTTCATCAACCAGACTACATTCTTTTCTTTCAATACCTGACTTTCCTATTTATTTGCATGCGGTAGGAGATGATGTTGAACAACTATATCGTGACCTAGATTATTCCTGTTGCATGGAATGTGGGCATGCATTTATCCCTGATTATGACATGGATATTTTAGAAGACATTTATCGACATCATTATTGGGGGGCTGACGCTGCAAATATCGCATACTCACAACGGAATGATTTTATTAATTTGTACCGCAAGGTTAGGGAGCTGACTTATCATGAGCACTTTACTGTTTTAGAAATTGGATGTTCTTCCGGGCAAATGCTAAAAGACTTAAAAAACACCTTCCCTAATGATACATACTTTGGATGTGAACCCAATATCGCAAATGCAACTATATGCAACAGCCTAGGCTTTAAAGTATCAAACAGTTTTTTCACTCATGAAAATTCCAAAAACCTCTTGTTTCTTAATAACAACAAACTTTTTGACATAATATATCACCGTCATGTGATAGAACATATTTTCGATTTTAATGACTTTTTTAAAGGCATGTCTAATATTGCAAGCCCGGAGTCTTATCTGTTAATTGAAACACCTTCTTTAGAAAAGAATTTAGATGGTAACTCGTTAGATCCTTTTCACCATGAACATGTGCACGTTTTTTCTCTCTCCTCTTTAATTAAATTGGCATCGAC
Source organism: Aeromonas sp. SER (assembly GCF_038739615.1). Taxonomy (NCBI): domain Bacteria; kingdom Pseudomonadati; phylum Pseudomonadota; class Gammaproteobacteria; order Aeromonadales; family Aeromonadaceae; genus Aeromonas; species Aeromonas sp. SER. The sequence continues at coordinate 147,502 of NZ_JBCGFC010000003.1, forward strand.
ATTTAACTGGAAGTATAAACAATCCATATCAACCGAGTTAGGTAATATGGTTGTAGTTTTTGAACGTGATATTACCTCTAGTAATATGCTCAACAGTCACATCACGGAAAATATTATTCTTGCTCCAGATACTAAAAACTATTCTCGGAACATTACAACATGGCAAGAGCAACTGTCACATCATGTCGATGGCAAAGACTTGATCTTTTGGGGAGCTGGATCATATTGCACTCTAATCATGTCAGTATGCAAGCTAGAGCCAAGCAGAATAATAGATGGGAACATGAGCAAGGTGGGAAGCCGAATGCCTGGCTCATCTATTACTATTGAGTATGCACCTGATACTATATCATCATTAATTAGTCAAAATAACCAAAACTCATTAATAGTTATAACATCTGGCTTTCATAAAGAAATTTCATTGGAACTCATTAATTTAGGTTGGAAAGGGGAAACGCTGATTCCAGCGTTACTATTAGGACCACAAAAAAATTATTCTTCTGTAGATATGGATAAATCATGAATCAAAAGGATATCTTTATAAGACAAGAGGGGGACTCTTGGTATGAACGGAATAAACATGGCTACACTCATAAAAAAATACAGGACGACCTTGTTTTCAAGGCTCTACAGCAGGTGAACTGCAACCCTAAAAGAATTCTAGAAATTGGGTGTGCAAATGGATGGAGAGTATCTGCCTTATCTGAACACTTTAATGCCAGCGGGTATGGCATCGACCCATCACTCGCAGCAATTTTGGATGGATTGAAAGCATATCCAAATTTGCAACTGACTCAAGGCACTGCCGAAAATTTACCGGCAATAGAGCCTGTAGATTTAATCATATTTGGATTCTGTCTATATCTCTGCGAACCAAATGACTTATTCAAAATAGCGAGCCAATGCCATGATTTACTGCAAGACAAAGGAATAATTGCCATCGTAGATTTTCACCCACCTCATGGATACTATAGAAACGAATATAAGCATAGAGACGGTGTTTATAGCTATAAAATGAACTACAGCAATATGATTTGTTGGCATCCTGCATACCAACGTATTTTTGAGCTCGTTCAGAACCATGATGAAAGCTCCGATCTCGAAAAAGACTCATTGGTATCCGTGCAAATCATCAAAAAAACAAACGCTTTCTTATAGCCAAAAATAAAAATGCCGACATATCGTCGGCATTTTTCCCTATTTTCTAAAAAACTTCATCCATTCATTATCTACTAAATCAGTACTATCCATAGCCATGGGATACATATCTCTAGCTTTTTCTAAAAATTCTATCCATAAATTAATGGCAGGCGCCATCAACTCTATAGTAGTCTCTTCACCTTCAAATGAATAAAGTATAGAACTAAGAATAGTAAACACATAATTCATAGAACCAATCATCACTTGAGCTATATGCTTTTGCTGAGTTGAGGTTATTTGTGACAGATAACCAAAGTTACGCAGCATGAGCTGATTTATTTCGTTTCTTGATGAAAAACTTTGACTCCATTCGCCTACCATTTTGTTGACAAAAAAATCAAAAAAATTAACATCAAGATATGATTTGAAATCTTCTTTTGACAAAGGGATTGGAGCTGATAGCTGCGTAATTTGGTGAATCAGCTCAGCTTTATCTATGACTTGTGAAAAACTGATTTCACTATCAGGCAATGCTCTTGCTTTTGCAATTTTAGCCCCATCACTACAGTTAAAGCACTGAACATGTTCATTCGCAGCTAATACTTGTTCAATCACTCTTCGGGATGTATTAAACATGGCGTTGCTTATTACAACACCACCAAAGTTACCTTCATGCTGCCATTGGCTGTCTCCATACATTAAATCCCCAAGCACCTCAGCCCCTTCATCACTATTATAATAGGCACTAAATTTCGAGTGATGATGCCCTTTGTTTTTATAACCATTATCAAGGCCAAATAAATAGATATTTTTAAAACCAAGATGAATTGGCGCAGTGACTCCAATATTGCCAACTAAAGGATTCACCCCCCCCAAGGCCGCATATTTTTGCAGATATGGGAAATTTACATTATAGAGGATAACACCAGGCTCACTGCGCTTAAACATTAATACTGTTTTTTCAAACAGCGTAGAACAATAGGGATGGATAACATCTGTACTTAGGAAAAGTATATCTCTAAGATAATCTGGGTCATTCATATTAACCAAGAAGTCATAAACAATCTTAGTTCGTTCTGTCTCAACATGAATGTCTGGTTTTATACCTACTTTATGCAATGCAGAAATCGCGCTGCCACAAGAAATTAAAATTGCTTTTTCTTTATTCTTTTCAATAACAGGAAGAGAGGCATCCAAAGATGGACCATTAGCAATAACAAAAATTGGAGTTCGATTGTATTCAGATGGTATCTTATTATCCTGTATAAGGAATGGAACAGTTCGTTCAATATTATCAACTGTATGAGAAAGAGCTATCAGATTATCATCAAAAAAACCCCATCCCATCACCAGCAGATAATACTCACGCTGGATTCTCTCAATTAAACTTTTGATTTTATCATTTTGGTAGCCCCACATGATAAAGGCATTAGCGATAAGAAAAGAACCTCGGCTATGAATAGCCGATGCAAAATCATTAAAAATAGTATCTTCATCCTGGCCTAATAGGATATGTAGACCGAGGTTCTCTTTATGTAAATAATCAAGCAGAGGTGCCCAATCGAAACAGAAAAGAGATGCATAAAAAAGATCTAGATCTGGTTCAAAAAGAAATAGAGTGCCAATTTTGCATTGTTCATAAAGATAACCAAGGTGATACCCCAAACCAACCCCAAACACCAGTGCGGTAGGAACTTCAGTTGGCACTTTTCTTAATGGCTCTTCTCGAATGGAAATATCATCTAGATAAGCATTGAGTTTATTAAGATACTCAACGTGCATAAATCCGAGTGGGTTGGCTTCTTGACTAAATGAGAACTTGGATAAACCCCCTTTATCCATGAACTCTTTAACTAATGTCTCGCAGATAAGATACGGTTCATCACCATATACCGCGACATCATCATCAATCCAGGCCATGTTTGGTTGGCCATTTTCATTACAAAAAAAACGAAATGGTCGGATTGGTTGATATGACTCATACATGTCTGCAATATGGGGGATATATTTACGAAATGCAGCAATATTCTGTGAGAATCGAAGTGGCAAAGCAACCGACATGGCAGCCTCTTGCTCTGCACGTTCTTTTAGTCGTAAAGCAACACCTTCGGCTTTTTTCAAAATATCATCAATATTTTCCGACATCAGAACTCCTTGCTACTCACACTATTATAAATTTGCTTTGCTTTACTCGCCAACCCAATAGCAGATAACTCATTGAAAATGAGTTGATGGTGATCAGATGCCACTTTTTTCATGCTTTCTTCTTGTCGAAAAAGTAACGTAGCCAATAAACTGGCATCTTGCTTCAGTGAAGGTTCACGTTCAACGAGATACAGCAAACGATCAATCAAAGAAATTCGATAATCCATACAGACCAGAGCATCATCATAGCTTTTTCTGGCTAATAGATATTGAAGTTGCTCGTAATTTTCTGTGAGAGCTTGTTGCAAAGAGGCTAAAGTGTTCATTACAACTCACCCAGTTGCTGTCTCATCTGATAGCCCTGTTGTTTAGCAGAATCGGGTAACTGATCCCAGCCAGATTTTATAGTTACCATCAAAGCCATAACCTCTTCAATCGGGGCTGCATCCAATGCAAGGCTCGCGTCCCAAATTCGCTCATCCATATAGGAGTAGAGGCTATATAGATCTTCAGCAATAGCCCCTTGACTCATATCAAGTGCATCCTGCAAACCATGTAATAACCCCTGAGCTTTCGATACAGCGGTAGATTTCGCTTCCATATCTCGACGCTCAATTGCACCTTTGGCTTGAGCCAAACGTTCAAGTACACCTTGCATCATGAGTTGAATCACACGATGAGGATCGGCAACAGCCAAGTCAGCAGCGACACTGGTTGCCTTATATGCTTTTAAATTACGCTGGTACATCGCCTGCTCCTCGTAATATGAATTTATTTATTGTTATTAATTTGTAATGATTGCAGCGCAGCCGCAGAGTGATTCATTTTCGCCAGCAACGCATCCAAGCTGCCATATTGAGCACGTAGTGATGCTTCATATTTTACCAGTTGGGCATTGGATGTAGCTTGTTTTTGGTTCAAGCTACGCAGATCAGCATTTAAAACATCTGTACGTTGATCCAACATACCGCCAGACTTGGAATACTCTTTTAAACCCGTATTCAAGGTTGCAGCAATACCCTTTTCGCCACCAAAAAGACCAACAACCTGGTCAAAGTTTTTATCCACAGCCTCATCAAATTTGGTTTTATCCAGAGACAACTTACCTTTATTGTCCATCTTAATACCCACTTCGAAGATGGTTGAATAAGTTGTACTGGTACCTGCTTTATTTGTTACGGTATTAGCCATAAAACTGCTAATGGTGCGTGTGCTCGCATCACCAGCAAGCGCGCCACCATCATCTTGCCTAACTCCGCCAACGATACTATTGCGCTTGCCCAGCGCATCCATTTTATCTTGCAGTGCGTTATAACCATCAATAAACTGCTTTACCATATCCTGAATAGCAGTTTTATCCGTTGTTATTGCAACTTTGTTGGATTTCAGAGTCGTGCCATCACTTTCTTTATCGGATACACGCAAAACCGTTAATTTCAAATCCTGAATAGAGTCGTCAAATACATTGGTATCACTTTTAAGTGTATTACCATCAACAGTAATCTCAGCACTACTAGCAGCTTGCTTCTGGCTCATCACCGAACCTGCCGCACCTGTAGCAAAGATATCCAGCTCAGAATTATTGCCAGTGATCACCAAATCTTTGCCATCTCCAGATATACCGGAGTCAATAACAAATTTTGCCTTACCATCTGCCGTATTGACGATATTTGCACTAAGACCGAAGTTATCGCCATTACTATTGATACTTTTACGAATGTCTTGCAGAGTATCCCCTACTTTGACATCAACTTTGAACTCCTTGGTACCAGCTTTAAAAGTTAATTGACCGTCTTGAGTCACAAGTGGGGTGGTCGAACTGGCAAACTCACCTTCAACACGGCTAGTAGTAGCCAATTTATTGACGGTAATGTTGTACTGGCCATTGGAGCCACCACTTTTACTCTCCACCTTCATCACCGGATTATCTTTATCCTGGGTGATGGTAACGGCTCGCTTGTTGAAAGCGCCGGGTTTGCTCAAGGTATCGAGAATATCGGTGAATGCGGTGAGAGATGACTTCAACTGGCCTATACCTGATATGCTGATCTGGGTGCTGTTTTGCTTGGTGACTATGGGCTTCTGTAGTTGAGCCTTCTTGGCAGCCACGCTAGAGGCAATAACGCTCTCGAGATCCAACTGAGAGCCCGCCCCGGCAGAAGTAATGGCCATGTTATCTTCTCCTCATCAATTCGATTCAAATCTCGCTATCAAACAACAGTCCGCGTTTGGGGTTCGCCCCTGCTTCACCTTGTTGCAACGCCTGGATCCGCTTGTGGATAGCAATCAACTCTTCTGTAGGGATCTGGCGGATCACCGAGCGGGTATCAGAGTCCATTACCTTTATTACCATCTGGCCAGACTCCTGCTCCATGCTGAAATTAACGGTCCACCCTTGCAATTTGCCAAATTCCTGCAAGTTTTGTACCTGTTTTTCAACATCTGCCTGGCTCTGCACTTGTTGAAGCTCAGTCTCCTTTGGCTGCCCCTGACTTTTCTGCTGCACGGCCCCGGTATCCTCTACCGTGCCAGAAAGCAGTTGAGCGGCCACTTGGCCGCTCTTGTCACTTAGCTGTAAGGAAGCGCCATTGGCAGATGACAGATTGCCTATTTCGGTTGCCATCTTATCTCTCCCATCTTAGTCAGCCTGGTCCACTCATTACCCGAGCAGGGAAAGAGCAGACTGCGGTCTCTGGTTAGCCTGAGCCAAGACACTGGATGCAGCCTGCTGCAGAATATTCTGCTTGGTCATGTTGGCTGTTTCGGTTGCGAAGTCCGCATCACGGATACGAGAGCGTGCAGCACTGACGTTTTCCGAGATATTGGCCTGGTTACGAATAGTAGAATCCAAGCGGTTTTGCACTGCACCGAGCTCGGCTCGCTTGCTGTCAACAATTCCAAGCATGGCATCAACAGCACCCAGCACATCTTGAGCATTGCTCTGTGAGCTGATACTGATACCACCGACTGTAGAGCCGCTTGTAAAGATACTCGCTACAGCCGCACCACCGGCAGCAGTTACCGCAGCAGCAATACCTGAAATACTGAAACCAGCGGCTTGGGTCAAACTGAAACTAATGGTCTGGTTGGCATCAGCACCGACCTGAAAGCTGCCCGCAAAAGTCCCGTCCAGCAACTTGGTACCAGCAAAGCTGGTATCTTTGGAAATCCGGTTGATTTCAGCACCCAGCTGATCAACTTCTTTTTGCAACGCTTCACGATCCTTGGCTGAGTTGGAACCGTTGGCAGATTGCTGAGACAAGGTACGCATGCGCTGCAGCATACCGGTCACTTCATCCATCGCCCCTTCTGCCGTTTGTGCCAGAGAGATACCATCGTTGGCGTTACGGTTACCCTGATCCAGACCGTTGATCTGGGAGGTCAGACGGTTGGAAATCTGCAACCCTGCAGCATCATCTTTTGCGCTGTTGATGCGCAGACCGGATGCCAGACGCGTATACGAAGTATCCAAAGATTTGGTGGTATTCATCAAATTACGCTGAGCGTTCAGTGATGACGTGTTGGTGTTAATGAACATGGCCATAATAAATTCTCCCGAAGAACATGCGACTGCGGGTTGCGCTGCCAAAGCTGACAACGGCCCACCGTAGAAGAGGAGGTTGAACGAGCCTCTCTCTTCTGGCGGGTATCTGTTTGAACGGACAGGCTACCCGCAGCTATGCAAACGTTGGATTCCGAACACCCCTCGATTGCCTCATCCTCTTTAACGGCAGTAAAGATGCAACCTTTAGAAAAATAATGTGCACAACGGCAGATAATCTGACGCATCTGATTTCAAACGTTAAGAATGAAACATCGCCTAAAGTGAGTAGCCAAAACTTTGACGCCAGTGCGCTTGGGCAAAAGAGGGGGCTGAAAATGTGTCCTGATTCGGAATGCATAGAAGATAAAAAACAAAAAAGCGGCCTAAAGAGGCCGCTTTCTCATACTTGATGAAGCTCTGACATTGTTATCCCAACAGTGACAATGCAGATTGCGGACGTTGGTTGGCCTGAGCCAAGACGCTGGACGCAGCCTGTTGCAGGATATTCTGCTTGGTCATATTGGCTGTCTCGGTAGCAAAGTCCGCATCACGGATGCGAGAGCGTGCTGCGTTGACGTTTTCCGAGATATTGGCCTGGTTGCGGATAGTCGAATCCAGACGGTTTTGCACCGCACCAAGTTCGGCTCGCTTGCCATCTACCACAGCTAGCATTGCATCGGTTGCGGCAAGCACGTTTTGTGCATTACTCTGGCTACTGATGCTGATCCCACCAGCACTGCCGCCAACAAAGATCGCTGACAGCAACACCGTTGCACCTGTAGCAGTAGTGATAGAGGTGTTAGCTGCAGCTGAGATTCCCGAAATGCTGAAGCCATCAGCTTGGGTCAGGCTGAACCCGATAGTCTGGTTAGCATCGGCACCAACCTGAAAACTGCCGGCAAAAGAACCATTCAGCAGTTTAGTACCAGCAAAGCTGGTATCTGTGGAGATACGGTTAATCTCCGAACCGAGTTGATCTACTTCTTTTTGCAGCGCTTCGCGATCTTTGGCTGAGTTGGAACCGTTGGCGGATTGTTGAGCCAAGGTACGCATGCGCTGGAGCATACCGGTCACTTCATCCATAGCTCCTTCTGCCGTTTGTGACAGAGAGATACCGTCGTTGGCGTTACGGTTGCCCTGATCCAGACCGTTGATCTGGGAGGTCAGACGGTTGGAAATCTGCAAACCCGCCGCATCATCTTTTGCGCTGTTGATCCGCAAACCGGATGCCAGACGGGTGTACGAGGTATCCAGAGATTTGGTGGTATTCATCAAATTACGCTGGGCGTTCAGTGATGACGTGTTGGTGTTAATGTACATGGCCATAATAAATTCTCCCGAAGAACATGCGACTGCGGGTTTCGTCACCATTACTGCATGACGGCCCACCGTAGAAGAGAAGGTTGAACAGACCTTTCTCTTCTGGCGGGTATCTGTTTGAACGGACAGGCTACCCGCAGCTATGCAAACGTTGGATTCCGAACACCCCTCGATTGCGTCATCTTTTTAGCGGCAGAATTTAGCCAAGCTTTAGGAAAATTGTTGCCGTTAGCGGCAAGCCTTCTCCGGTGAGGGATAACATACTCAATCGCCCCACCCTCTATGGGGGAGCCTTCCAGCCAAGCCTAATAGATGAGCCTGAGGAAATATAATTTTGGCATGATGTATGCAGATATTGGGAGGAGTGACGCCAATTTGGCGACACAATAAAAAATGGCCGGAGAACCGGCCGAAAAATGAGCATATGCTCAGGAGAATATGACCAAGCGTGACAGAACTGAACAGCTGGACAACACTTGGCATTACTAGTAGAGAATTATATCTCTCCCGATAGAACAGAGTGCGAACCCGAACACCCCTTTGTTCCATCTCTTGACCAGGGCGGCCTGAACAACCGCCCTGTTTTCTTTTGTTAGCCTTGCAGCAGTTGCAGTGCTGACTGAGGTCTCTGGTTAGCCTGTGACAGGATACTGGAAGCTGCCTGCTGCAGGATATTCTGCTTGGTCATATTGGCAGTTTCGATCGCGAAGTCAGCATCACGGATACGTGAACGAGCTGCACTGACGTTTTCCGAAATATTAGCCTGGTTGCGAATGGTTGAGTCCATACGGTTTTGTACTGCACCGAGCTCGGCTCGCTTACCATCTACTATTGCGAGCATGGCGTCTGTGGCAGCAAGCACGTTTTGTGCATTACTCTGACTGCTGATACTGATCCCGCCAGCGCTACCACCGACAAAGATGGCTGACAGCAGCACGGTTGCACCAGTAGCTGTAGTGATTGATGTATTCGCGGCGGCTGCGATCCCCGAGATACTAAAGCCATCTGCTTGCGACAGGCTAAAGCTGATGGTCTGGTTGGCATCGGCACCGACCTGGAAAGTTCCGCCGAAAGAGCCATCCAGCAGTTTGGTACCGGCAAAGGTGGTCGAGGTCGAGATACGGTTGATCTCTGCCCCCAGCTGATCCACCTCTTTCTGCAAGGCATCACGATCCTTGGCAGAGTTGGAGCCGTTGGCTGATTGCTGGGACAGGGTACGCATGCGCTGCAGCATTCCGGTCACTTCATCCATTGCCCCTTCGGCAGTTTGTGCCAAGGAGATGCCATCGTTGGCGTTGCGGTTACCTTGATCCAGACCGTTGATCTGGGAGGTCAGGCGGTTGGAGATTTGCAGACCCGCCGCATCATCTTTTGCGCTGTTGATGCGCAGGCCGGAAGCCAGACGAGTATAGGAAGTATCCAGTGATTTGGTCGCATTCATCATGTTACGCTGAGCGTTGAGTGATGAAACGTTAGTGTTGATAAAAAGGCCCATGACTATTCTCCTAAGCTATTAAATTTACTCTTCTATTTGCTCGAGCTTTATTATGTTTCGTGCCCGATGCGTCTTATTTAACGGCTCGTTTTTCGATGTCTTTAGCATTTTTTTCAACGCTTCATCGCATTAACGCCGCTTACCCTATTTATCGGCATGTCATCGATTAACTTAAGAAAAAAAACGCCACTTGAGTGAAGATGGGAAAGCCTGTATCAACGCGCCCCTCGCAGCACCACAAGCAGCCCATACGACACCGACGATTCTAGGAAGAGGAAAAAAATCGGGGCAGACTCGCAATTTTGCCCGCTGCATCTTGGCGGTTGACGCCGCCAGCCCCTAAAATCGCCGCCCCATCAACAATTTGACGTGAGTTGTTTCCATGCAGACAGTGGTTGAGCAGCTTGTTTACATCAGCGACATGTTTGGTACTGCTGTATTCGCGTTTTCAGGGGTTCTGGTGGCGGGCCGGCTCAGAATGGACGGATTTGGCGTCATGGTTTTGGCGGCAGTCACGGCCATCGGTGGCGGTACCATTCGCGATATGATCCTTGGGGCTACCCCGGTATTCTGGGTGCGCGACCCTCTCTACATCTGGGTGGTCATTGCAACGGCCCTCATTGGTATGTGGATGGTCAAGCTGCCGCGACGCATGCCCTGGTATGTCTTGCCGGTAGCCGATGCCTTTGGGCTCGCCCTCTTCACGGTGATCGGCGCCCAGAAAGCCCTCAACTTTGGTACTTCGGGACTAATCGCTGTGTTGATGGGCACCATGACCGGGGTAGCTGGCGGCATGATCCGCGATGTACTGGCCCGGGAAGTGCCCATGGTGCTGCAAAAAGAGATCTATGCCACAGCCTGTATCCTCGGCGGCATTCTCTACACGCTGGCACTGGAGGCCGATATGGATCGGGTCACCGCCATGCTTATCTGCATGAGCGCCGTATTTGGCCTGCGGGTTGCTGCCATTTATTGGCATCTCTCCCTGCCCACCTTCTCGCTACAGCGCAGCAATTGAGCGAAGCCCCGCACAGTGTGCGGGGCTTCGCGTTGAACCAAACGCGCTTTTCTGTTGTCATACAACACAGTTGTTGTTAGCCGGAACTTCTCATGCAAAAGATCGGAATGTTCGCCACGCTCTTTCTCACCAGCGTGACGGCACTTCATGCCGAGGCACAGGCGGTGTTTGGTCGATTGGCCTCGGCGCCAGTACAGCAGTTCAATCAGGTAATACGTCAGGCCAGCAACGAGCGGCAAGGCTGGGTCAATGACTATCGGGAAGTGGCGCTGCGCTTTGTCGGCCATGGCGACATGACCAGTCGTATCCACGCCCAGCAGCTGGATAACGATCTGGTGCTCTCTGTCGCACTGGATGGCACGCACAGCGACATGCTCTATATCCTGACCCTCTATCGCAGCAATAATCTCTGGCAGATGCGAGAAGCCGAGATGGGCTGGCGCTGTCAGGGACAGGACTCCTTCACCCCGGTCCCCTGCCCCTGATGGGCATGACAAACTGGTGAAATAAAAAAATCCGGCACACTGGCCGGATTTTTTATGGGAGATTGAGCGTCAAATTACGGACGGTAAACTTTGACGTTGGCAAAGCCCTTCTCTTTCAGGTAAAGCGCCTGCAGCTTGCTCATCACGCCGCGATCGCAGTAGAGCAGGTAGGTCTTCTCCTTGGGCAGATCGCCAAAGGCGGTAGCCAGCTTGAAGAAGGGGATATGCATGACCTCACGCCCTTCCACCAGCAACGGCTTCTCGTCGTGCTCGTCCATGGAGCGGATATCGAGGATCACCTCGTTGTCACCGCTCTCGGCGGTAGTCTCCACTTCCTGAACCTCGGCGGCGGTCTCTTCACCAATACGGCGGATATCGAGATAACGGGCCTCGGCCACAACCTTGTCCAGAATGGCGAAGTCGAAGTTGCTCTCTTCCTCTTCAATGCGGGAAAGCTCGGCCTTCACGGTCGGCTTCTTGGAGATGACACCGCAATACTCCGGCATGGTCTCGGCAAACTCCAGAGTGCCGATGCGGCGGGCTTCACTGATGATGTCCGGCTTGTCCCAGGTGATGAGCGGGCGCAGGATCACCTTGTCGGTCACCCGGTCGATGACGTTCAGGTTGGTGAGGGTCTGGCTGGAAACCTGGCCCACACACTCGCCGGTCACCAGCGCCGGGATCTGGAACTCGTCGGCCACCTTGGCGGCGGCACGCATCATCATCCGCTTGAGCACCACCCCCATCTGACCGTTATCGATCTTCTCCAGGATCTCGGCGACCACCGGCTCGAAGTCGACCGCAGTGAAACGCACCCGATGGGATGAACCGAAGCGGTTCCACAGGTGGTAGGCCACCTGCTTGACGCCGATTTCGTGGGCAGCACCGCCCAGATTGAAGAAACAGTAGTGCACGCGGCAGCCGCGCTTGATGAACTGGAACGACGCAACGCCGGAGTCAAAACCGCCGGAAATGAGGCTCAGCACATCTTCCTGGGTCGCGATGGGCATGCCGCTCAGGCCCTGATGGATGGCGCTGACAATAAAGAGCTCTTCGCCATCGATCTCGAGGTTGATCTTCACATCCGGGTTCTTGAGGCGCACGCCGTTGCTTTCGCAGTGCTGGTTCAAACCACCGCCCACGTAGCGCTCAATCTCGAGAGAGGAGAACTCGTGCTTGCCGTGGCGCTTGGCGCGCACGCAGAAGGTTTTGCCCTTGAGCTGGTCGCCCCACACGGCTTTCACCTGCTCGAAGATGTCGTGCAGATCGGTGAACTTGCTGGCCTGCACCTCGAGGAAGGCCTGAATGCCAGGGATGCAAGCCAGGGCTTCGATAGCCTGCTCGCGGAACTGGTCATTGCGGGAGCTCACAATCAGCTTGTCCCAATCCATCCGTACGCGGGCATCGTCGTCGAAGCGGCGCAGGACGTTGCGGATATTGCCCTGCAGGATCTTGATAAAGCGCTGGCGAACCGACTTGCTCTTGATGGTGATTTCCGGGAACAGCTTGATAATGAACTTCATGGTAATGACTCGGGTGACCTTGATTTAAGGGCGCGAATTATATCAGAACTTTGTGGCCAGCGCCTACTGGATGAGCGTTTGCTCACATTCCCCCACGCAGTGTTTGCCGTGCAGCGCCAATCTTGCGTATATTCCCGACCCTGCACCCCGGCACCACTTCTGGCGACAGACCGATACGATGAAGACCTATATCTACTACCCCGGTATGGAGGTACGTGACGAGCTCTGGCTCAAGTTTGCCCTGCTCTATCTGGAGCGGCTCGCCTTTGTCTTCACCGTCAGCGAAAAGAGCGGTCTCACCGCCCTGCAGCAAACCCTCGAGCAGGAGACCGATCTGCTGGCCGAGCGACCCGATGCCACCTTCTTTGCCACCATCACTCCACAACTCGAAAGCCAGTTAAGCGGTTTGCTTGCCCCCGATTTTGTCCGCCACAAGGTGTTTGGCAACAAGGAACTGGTCACCCGCTGGCGTCAGGGAGCCAACCACGACTGCTTCTGCCCGGATCAGGCGGGGCTGGAGCGGCTGCACGGCTTTTGCCTCAACTATGGTTTTGCCAGTCGGGATCAGGGGGGGATCAGAATGGCACGGCGCTTTGCCAATCTGCTCTCCATGCGTCTCGCCCGTGAGTGGGCACTCGCCAATGACGGGGCGCTCATTACCGATCACGACTATCTGGATCGCCTGCTCCATCTGCTCGAATCCCGCTACCACAATCGCGGCGGTCAGGATTGCTTCCACCTCGAGATCCCGTTGCAAGTACCCACTCACCTCGGCGAGATCTCTTTCGCCGAACTTATCGCCCTGCGCGGGCGCAGCGGCTTTCGCCAGCAGTTGGCCGAATTTCATCTGGCCCTCGACAACCTGCTCACCATGCTGGGGAGCGGCTATGCCGACCCGGCGGCCCTGACCCGTTTCGAGCAGGCCCGGCAAGGGCTCAATCAACTGCTCGGCCCCGAGACCATCAGCATGCCACTCACCACCCTGGTCAGCACCAGCCTGCCCGCCGTGGCGATGCTCCATCAGTTAAAGGCGAGCCATCCCGAAAGCAACCTCATCTTCCATCCCATCAAGAAGAGCCACTTTCACCAGCGCAAGAGCCAGCACTTCTTCACCCGGCTCGGTCACCTGCGCCAACCGGGCTGAACCGGCGGAATGAAAAAGGGGTTGGCGCCTGCCAACCCCTCTCGTTTTCTGCAGCCTACCAATCATCACCCCGGTGATTGGCCCGCTCTTGTGCGTCACGGCGTGCTTCCATCGCCCTGTCACGGCGGATATTGGCAGGGGTACAGGCAAACTGTTTCTGATAACAACGAACAAAACTCTCGGAAGCTGGTTCGAAAGGTGAATAGAACCCGGTACGTTCAGGAGAAACATGGTGATCACCATGATTGGTAGTGGCACAGCCCGAACTCATCAGCACCAGCAAGGGACACAGAACACGCAGCAAAAGAGAACTCCCGATTGGATTTGAATGAACTCGCAATTATTCAAAAATTAATTCATCCAATCAAATATTGATGCATTTCAAATGGTTAATTACATTTCCCTCAATGGCTGTCGGCAAAACGCTCAACGGGTGATGGTGCCGGCATCACTGTCAGGATGCACCATGCGAAACTCGATGCGATCGCTGTTGCCCGCCTCGTCCACCACCACCAGCTGGTAGCGACCCGCCACACTCAGCACCTGATCCCCGTCCCAGCGCAGCCGCTGGCCGTTGAGAAACCAGGCCGGCTTGCCGACACCGCCGAGCACCTTGGGCTGCAGCCGATAGCGCTGGCTGCGGATAAGGTTGCCCTCCCCCAGCGCCACGATGCGAATGGGAGCCTGCAGCTCAGCGCTCTGCCCCTCCCCTGCACAACCGCTGGCCAGCAGCGCCTGCCGTCGCTCGCCGGGGGACCGCCACGGCTCCAGCGACAATGGCCAGAGCGCTCGAAAGCCGGATTGCGCCGCATCGGGACAACGGGTCAGAGTCGGCTTGCCCGCGGCGGTCAATGCAACTTGACGCAGCGGCGAGGGCCAGTCCATGGGATCCGGCAAGGTGGGAGGATCGCGCTCTTCCAGCAACCAGGCGCTCTGACGCTGCAAGCAGGCCTCAGGCAGGGTCGAGCTCATTTTGCGCCCCAGCGGCCAGCAGATCTCGGCTTCGCTCACCGTATTGGGCTGTGCCGGCAGGGGGCTGTTGTCAGCCAACCGCGAGTAAACAGAGAGCAACAGCGGCACAGCTGCACTCTGACCGTAAAAACCGGGCATGGGGGTACCGTCGGGGCGCCCAAGCCAGACGCCTATGGTCCAGCGACCGGAGACCCCCATCGCCCAGCTGTCGCGATAGCCATAGCTGGTGCCGGTCTTCCAGGCCAGTCGATTTACCCGGCCGGTCGCCTCGCTGGCAAAGGGTTGATCCGCCCGCCCCTGCGCGCTCAATATTTGCCAGATGATCCAGGCTGCCCCCGGGCTCAGCAAGGGGCGCGACACCGCCTGCTGCCCCGCCAGCCAGACCGGCATCGCCACCTGCCCCTGCCGGGTCAGCGAGCTGTAGAGCGCCACCAGCTGTTCGAGCCGAATGCCCGCCGCCCCCAGCGCGATGGCAGGATTGGGTTTGTCGGAGAGCGCCAGTCTCACCCCGGCGTTGTCGAGGCGGCTGACCAGTTTGTCCGGCCCAAGCGCCTCCAGCACCTGCACCGCCGGCACGTTGAGGGATTGCTGCAGCGCCTGCGCAAGGGTCACCGGCCCCTGAAAGGCGCCGGAGAAATTGGCGGGGCGATACTCCGAGCCCAATCTCGGTGCATCGGAGAGCAGGGAGGCCGAGTGCACCAACCCTTCATCCATGGCCAGACCGTAGATGAAGGGCTTGAGGGTGGAGCCGGGGGAGCGGATCGCCTGCACCATGTCCAGATAACCGTGGCGGCGCAAATTGCCATACTCGGCGCTGCCTACATAGGCGCGCACCGCCATGGTTTTGTTATCTACCAACAGCAACGCCGCTGAGGTCTGCTCGGGGAAGCGACGGATATAGCTTGCAACCCGCCCCTCCAGCCAGCGCTGCAGATCGCCGTCTATGGTGGTGTGCACCAGTGCCCCGGCCTGATTGTCGGCGGCAAGACGGGCAAACAGCGGCGCCTCCATCGGCGTGAAGTGGCCGCGAGCCAGCACCGGCTCGATACGCCCCTCCAGCCACACCTGTTCGGGCCAGACGCCTTGTGCTACCAGCCGCTGCATCACCTTGTCACGGGCGGTGCGGGCCCGCTCGGGATGCCGGTCCGGCCGGTTGCGGCTGGGAGCCTGCGGCAACACCGCCAACAGCGCCGCCTCGGCATAGGTCAGCTTGGCCGCACTCTTGCCGAGATAGGCAAAACTTGCCGCCTGCACCCCCTCCAGATTGCCGCCAAACGGCGCCCGGTTGAGGTAGACGGTGAGCAGGGTGCGCTTGTCGTAGTGCCACTCCAGCTGCAGCGCGCGGGCCATCTGACGAAGCTTGCCGGGCACGCTCCTGTGGTAGGGCTCGATAAGACGCGCCACCTGCATGGTGAGGGTCGAGCCGCCCGACACGGCGCGCCCGTAACGCAGCCACTGCCAGACCCCGCGCACCATGGCCACCGGATTGACCCCGGGATGGCGCCAGAAGTAGCGATCCTCGTAGCCCAGCAGCGCCTCGATATAGCGGGGGGAGACCAGCTCCAGGGTCACGGGATAGCGCCACACGCCGCTGGTATCGGCAAAGGCGCGCAGCGGTCGCCCCTTCATGTCGAGTACCACCCGTGCGTAGGCAGGGTCGAGCGGTGGCGGCGGGAAGAGCCGATCCAGTGCCAGCAATGACAGCAGCAGTGCTACAACGCCCAGCACCGAGCAACGCAGCCAGCGTGGCAGGCGACCAAGCCAGCGCCAGCCAGCGTGGCCAGTGCGACCTAATTTCAGCCAGCCACGCTGCCAGAAAGTGAGCGGGCGAACCCGCTCAAGGGAGGGAATGTTACTCAGAGATGATCACCTCATGGATATCCTCACCCACAGCCCGCAGCTCGGGGCGGTACATATCCTCCACCTGGGTCGGCGGCACCTGATAGCGACCCGGCGTCACCGCCCGCATCAGGTAGACCAGTTGCTGGTTGCTCCCCTCGCTCAGATCCAGCGCTGCCGTGTAGCGGTCATCGCGAAACTCCTGATGCTTGAGATAGTCGTTCCACTCGCTCTGCCACGCCGGTTTCCCCTCGATGGAGAGCTCTTCCAGCTTGATGCTGTTGCCAAGGGCCGGGTTCTCCAGCTCGAAGCCGGCGGGCACCATCTCTACCAGCAGGGCATCGGGCACCGCCGATTCACTGCTGACGTTGAGCCGCACCACCACCAGATCGCCCACCTTCACCTTGGAGGGATCAAACGGCTGACCGTCGCTATTGAACCAGCTGCGGGTCACGCTCATCCCCTTGCTGATCCGCGCCGGCGCCTGTTCTGGGTAACCGACCAGAGTGCGCTGCACATAGAGCGAGCCCTTGCCCTCGTTGGTGACGGTGCTCGCGGCCAGTGCCTCGGGGGCACTCTGCTGCAGCGGAGCCGAACCGCTCAGGGATCCACTGCCAAGAGAGGAAGTCACCTTGGCCTGCCAGTCGGCGGCCGGATCGAAGCGGGCGAGTCGCAGCAGGGCGAGCCGCTCCTGAGTGCTGAGCCACTGACGATGAGCCAGGGTATCGGCCACCTTGGCGCTGAGATCAGGCCAGCGCTCCGCCGCCAGCTTGTGCTGACGAAGCAAGGAGAGTTCAAGGGCCTCATCGCGCAGCGGTGAGCCGTAATCCCCCAGATAGTCATCACCGCGCTCGGTCGCCAATGCCCGGCTGAGGGCCTTGGCGGCGTTCTGCTCATCCCCCATGGCCGAGAGGGCCAGCGAGAGGTGGAGCAGCGGCAAACCAGAGCGGGCGTGATCGGCCTGCTGCTCCCAGATAAGACGCAGGGTAGCGAGCGGTGCCTTGCCCATCCGGGCCAGCACATAGGCACTGTAGGCCTGATAGGCCAGCCGGCTGTGCTCGGGGGCACTGCTCCAGCGCTCGCCATACTGACTGTCGGTGAGATAGCTTTGCAGCCGGTTCAGCGCCTGATTGAGCATTGCCTCCGGCACTGCATCGCCCGCCTCCTTGCGCGCCAGCAGGTAGTCGGCGGCATAAGCGGTGAGCCACTGCTCCTCGTCGGAGCGACCATCCCACAGGCCAAAGCCGCCGCTTGGCAGTTGCAACCGCTGCAACCGTTGCAGCAGGGCGCGTTGCACATCCGCCTCACTCGCCGCTTTCTTGCCCTCTGCGGGTTTGCTCCAGGCGGCCCGCTCATCCGCCGTGGTCAGCAAGTAAGGCCAGGCACGGGACAGAGTCTGCTCCAGACAGGCGTAGGGGTAGTCGGCCAGCGCCTGCCACTGGGCTGCCGGATCCCAGGGGGGAGTGCCGGAGAGGCTGAGCAGCCCCTGCAGATTGGCGCGATCCAGCCCGGCCAGCTCAGCTGGCGCAAAGCTCATCTGCTGGCCGGGAGCCAGCATCTGGTAACGCTGGCGAGTCTCGGCCGGCCAGGGGGAACGCAGCGGCAAAGTCCAGTCGCGACTTATCGCAAAATCCTTGCCGCTGGCCGCCAACTGCAGGCTCGCCACACCGCTCGCCCCGGTCACGGTGAGCGGCAGGGTCAGCCACTGCTCCTCGCCGTTTTTAAGGGAAAGGGTGCCGGGCAGCTCGCCATTTGCCTTGAGCCCGCCGTTGAGGGTCCAGACAAGGGAGAGGGTCTGATCCTCGCCGCTCATGTTGCGCAGCTGCACCAGCGCCCGGGTCTCATCGCCTCTGGCGCCAAAGCGCGGCCAGCCAATTTCGGCTACCAAGGGCGCTACTACCTTGACGGCGCGCTCGGCCTCCCCAACTTGCTGTTCGTTCCAGGCCAGCGCCATCAGCGCCAGTTCACCGTTGAAGTTGGGCAAATCGAGCGGGATCACCGCTTTGCCCTGCTGGTCAAAACTCACCTCGCCGCTCCACAGTGCGGCTATTTCGACCCGGCTCTCCAGCGCGCCTCCCTTTTTCAGCGGCGCCCGATCGCCGCCGTAGTTGAGGCGGGCCAGCTTGCCATCCTGCGGCGGGATCACCTGGCCGTAGTTGTCGAACAAATCTTGCGCGAAGCGCTTGCGGCCAAAGAAGATCTCGAACGGGTCGAGGGGCTGGTAGTCGCTGATATTGAGCACGCCCCGATCCACCGCCGCCAGCACCACCCGTCCCTGACTGTTGGGGGTGGAGGTAGCGGTCACTTCCAGCCGGGTAAGCGGCACCGCTTTATCAGGCGCGCTCAGGGTGAGCGGCAGACGGCGCGCTTCCCGATCCAGGGTGAGCGGCACCAGCCCGACCGAGCGCAGGCTCTGTCCCTGCTGGCTGCTGACCGGTTTGGAGGCGCTGTCTGGCGCGGCGATCTGGGCCGAGATATGCAGATCGTGGCGCTGCCACTCGGGGCTGACCGGGATCTCGAACTCGTCGCGGGCATCCTTGGCATCGCCACCTGCGCCCTTGAGTTCGATGCGCTGCCACCAGCGCAGGCCGTCGCCATCTTCCACTAGCAGCAAGCCCTTACCGGGGCGCGACGCCACCAGAGTCACTTTGGCCTTGTCACCCGCCTGATAGGCGCGCTTGTCGAGAGTGATGGCAATCTTGTCGGGCCGTGCCTGCTCGCCACCGCCGCCCCAGGCGTAGCTGCCGATCTCTACCCGCAGGCTGGATTGATGGCCCTGACTGTTCTCCACCTCCAATCGATACCAGCCCGCCGCCAGTTGCAGCGTGAGCGGGGTCGGCCCCTTGCCATCCAGCTGCAGGGTCTGCTCCTGCTCCAGATAGGGCTGGCTGTTGAATTCGTACTTCCACCCCTCGCCATCGGCGTAGTGCCAGTAGTAGTCGCGGTACTCGTTGATAAGGCGCACTTTCACCGCCCCCGCCACCGGTTGGCCCTTGTCATCGAGGTTGAGGATCTGGAAGGGGAGCGGCTTGCCCCCCTCTACCCGATCGGCCACGAAATCGGCCTTGAGTGCCGGCCACTGGCTGCCTGCAGGCCAGCCATACTGGGTGCGGCTGCGATTGACGGCGCGGCCACCGGGCTCGGCGAGCGACACTCGATAGGCCACCTCCAGCGGCCCGAGGGCGCGCACCCCATCGAGCTCATCAGCTAACGAAAAAGTCCCCTGCCCCTGCGCATCGAGGGTGAGATTGAGAGGTTCGAGATCCTTTGCCTGCTCGGCAAGCAGCACGTCACCCAGAGTGAACTCCTGCCACTGGGTAAAGGGCATGGTGGCGCGGCTAATCTTGACCTCAGCCTTGGCCTTGGTGGCACTGGCCGGCGCGCCGTAGAGATAGTCCCCTTGCAGTGGCAGCGTCAGGGCGGCGTCCAGACTCGTGACTTCCCCATCCGGCCCCTTGCCAAGCTGCAGTTTCAACCGCTCAGGCAGAAACTCCTCCACCAAAAAGGGCCACTCGAAGCGGCTGCCGGCGGCGGTCTTGAGGTTGATGGTCCAGCGCCCGAGCGGCGCATCGTCCGGCAGACGCAAGCCGTAGTGGGCGGCGCCAAGGCTATCGGGTAGCAGCCGTTTCTGTTCGAGCAATTGACCGTCCGGCTGCTTCACCTCCAACTCCACCGCCATGCCGGGCAGCAGCTGGCCATCCTGCCCTTTTAGCAGGATTTCGCTGTCGAGCCGCTCGCCGGGGCGATAGAGATCGCGCCCGCTAAAGAGATAGAGCTGCTGAGCCTGCCAGGGCTGGGTGCCGAGATCGAAGGTGGAGAGATCGAGCGCCGCCCCATCGAGGCGCAGCACCGCCAGATGGTTGCCCTGTTCGGCCAGCAGCAGGCGAGCCCCCTGCACCTGATCGAAACGGCGATGGCCCTGCGGATCGGTGGTTTGCACCTGCAACCGGTTGCCCTTCTCGTCGAGCAGGGAGAGCTGCACATCCTTGAGCGGGTCGGCGCTGGCCAGGGAGCTGACAAACACCTCCAGCTGATCGCGGTAACGGCGGGCACTGAGCCCCATGTCGCTCACCGCAAAATAGGTGGTCTCCTTGCGCCAGTCGTAGTTGCCAAGGGGCGACATCACCGCAAAGTAGACGCCGGCCTCCGCCAGCTGCGGCTCCTTCACATTGATGAGGCGGGTCTCGCGCCGGTTGGCATCAAGCTCCAGCGCATAGCGGCCGCTGAACACCCGCTTGGCCCGCTTGGTGATCTGCTCAAGCTCCCAGTTGCCCATGCCAGAACCGGGGCGATACTCGGCCAGAAAGCGGGGCAGATATTCCGCATCGACCCGGAAGAAATCGATATTAACCTCGTCCACGTTGACCGCGCTGATGGGCAGGCGCAGCTCGTCGCGCAGCGGCAATACCATGCCACTGGCGGTAAAGGAGGCCCCCGCCTCCAGCGGCCGGGTCTTGAGGGTCCAGCTCTGGGGGGATGGGCCCAGCCCCGCCTTGAGGCTCACCTCATAGCTCTTGTCGGGCTGCACGTTCGGGAAATAGAGGGTGCGACCATCGTCGGCGAGGATCCACTCCCCCTGCACCTGCTTGCCCCCTTCACTGACCCCAAGCCAGCTCTGCCAGTTTGCCTTGGGCACCAAGGGGCCGGAGAAGACCAGCGCCAGCGCTGGCGCGTCGCGATATTGACGGGCATTGGCCTGCACTACAGAAGTTGGCGCCCCGGCCTCCTGCTGGGCTGTGGATTCTTTGGTCTGCCCACTGGCGACAGGCTTGTCGGGGCCGCAACCGGCCAGCAGCAAACCGGCCAACCCGGATAGCAGCAGTGCCGACCAGCGGCGACGATTCAGAGGGTGTGCTCCTTGGGCAGAGCGACGGGAAACCGGGCGAGCGTGAAAGAGGCGCATAGATTCCATCCTGGCTGGGATCCGCTGCAACAGCAGCGAGGCAGCAAACAGGATAAAGCATCGAGCGCCCCTGACACAAAGAGGATTCTCGCGACAACAGGCAGAAGCCACCTTGCTGCGACAACGGCCGCCCTTTCAGAGCGGCCGAACACTCAACAGACCGAAATCAACGGAGGGGGGATTGCTCTCTTTTGGTGCCGCCCTTGAACCAGCGAAAGAGGATGGCCGTCACGGCGATAAGGAAGAGCACCAGAGAGGTAATGAGCAGCATGCGGGTCAGCAGTTCGCTATGGGCAACAAAAAAAGGCACCGTCATCGCCAACTTGCCCACCAGACTCAGACAAAGTGACCAGAGCACGGCGCTGGCGAAACTCGCCACGCACATGCGCAGCACGCTCAGGCGACCTATCCCCATCAGCATGGGGGTCAGCACCCGGACGAACGGAATAAAGCGGGAGGCAAACATGGCCAGAAAACCATACCGGTTCAGCAGCCGGGTCGCTTTGGGCAAACTGTCTGGCGGCAACATCCGCTCGATATGTTCCATAAAGCGGGTGCGCTGCAGCGCCCTGCCTTGCAGATAGGCAAGCACGGAGCCAAACCCCGCCGCCAGCGGCAAATAGATGAGCGTCACTTCCGTCCCCAGAACGCCCATTCCCACCAGCCCACCGGCCAGCAGCACCAGACTGTCTCCCGGCAGGGGGAGAAAGACAAACGCCGACTCCAGCAACAGCACCAGCATCAGACAACAGATGAGCATGGGCACCGCCTGCATCTGGATCAGGGCATCAAAGTCCTGATGCCAAATGGCCATCAACATATCCAGCATCTCTTACTCCCTACCACAACGTTCACCGTGAACGAGGCAGGGGTTATAGCACTCCCCCCATGAACAAAACGTTAATTTTGTCTCGCAGAGAGAAAAAAATGCGGCGAAATGGCGCCGGGCGGCAAAAAGAAAAAGCCCCTCATCTTGCGCGCACAAGGGAGAGGGGCAAACAGGCACAGAAAGGGGTTATTCGGCAGTAGCCATCTGCCAGGTTTTAAAGCCGCCGGAGAGGTTCTTCACCTTGAAGCCGTGCTGGCTCAGCAGGCGGCAAGCAACGTGACCACGCAGCCCGACCTGACAGCTGATCAGCAGCTCCTTCTCCTTGGGCAGCTCATGGAGGCGACCACGCAGCTCGTCGAGCGGGATATGCATGGCACCCGGAATGCGGCCCAGCTTGTCAAGCTCGGGGCCGTTGCGCACATCCACCACCTGCTGGTGAGGATTGCGAGCCTGCACCTCGGCCACGTGGCAGAGCAGGGTGTCCCCCTTCAGGTGGTTGCTTGCCACAAACCCGGCCATGTTGATTACATCCTTGGCCGAGCCAAAGGGCGGCGCATAGGTGAGCTCCAGATCCTGCAGGTCAAACACGGTGAGACCGGCGCGCTGGGCCACCGCCAGCACATCGATGCGCTTGTCGATGCCATCCTTGCCCACTGCCTGGGCGCCGTAAATCTTGCCATCCGGGGCAAACAACAGCTTGAGGCTGACCGGATGGGCGCCAGGGTAGTAACCGGCATGGCTGCCCGGGTGGACATAAGCCTTCTCGAACGGTAACCCCAGCTGCACCAGTCGCTTCTCGTTGAGCCCGGTGCTGGCCACCGCCAGATCGAACAGCTTGCAGATGGCTGTCCCTTGCGTCTTCTTGTAGGTTTCGGCTCGGCCCAGCATATTGTCGGCGGCGATGCGCCCCTGCCGGTTGGCTGGGCCAGCCAGCGGGATCAGCACTGATTCGCCGGTGACGAAGTCAATCTCCTCCACCGCATCCCCCACCGCATAGATAAAGGGATCCGAGGTGCGCATGCCGGCATCCACCTTGATGCCGCCGCGCGGCCCCAGCTCCAGCCCCGCCTTGGCGGCAAGCAGGGTTTCCGGTTTGACGCCGATGGCGAGGATCAAGAGACCAGTATCAAGATGGGAACCATCATTGAGGGTCAGGCGCAGGCCACCGCTGTTGGCGGTAGCCACGGCGGCGGTTTTCTCGGCAGGCAGATCCAGACTCTCGATGGCTGTGAGGCCGGTACGCAGGCGCAGGTCGATCCCCTCTTCACGAATACGGGCATGGAGCATGTTGGCCATCTCCCTGTCCACCGGTGCCATCACCTGATCGGAGAGCTCCAGCAGGGTGACATCCAGCTTGCGCTGATGCAGCGCCTCCATCATCTCCAGCCCGATAAAGCCGCCGCCCACCACGGTGACGTGACGCGGTTGATCGTGGTGAAGAGAGGCCAGAATCCGGTCCATGTCGGGGATATTGCGCAGGGTATGCACCCGAGGGCTATCGATACCGGGGAAAGCCGGCCGGATCGGTGCGGCGCCCGGGCTCAGCAGAAGCACGTCATAGGGTTCGCGCAGCTCTTCACCGGTTTGCAGATTGCGCACCAGCAATGATTTGCCTGCCCTGTCTATCTCGATCACATCGTGAAAGACTCGCACATCGACGTTGAAACGGCGCTTGAAACTCTGGGGAGTCTGCAACAACAAAGCATCCCGATTGGGGATATCGCCACCGATGTGGTAGGGCAGACCGCAGTTGGCAAAGCTGACAAACTCGCCCCGCTCGAACATCACGATCTCCGCCTCTTCGCTCAGCCGGCGTGCTCTGGCGGCCGCCGATGCGCCCCCCGCAACCCCACCGATAATCAGGATCCGTTTCATCTGCAAGACTCCTCCTAGAAGATAATGGCCAATAAATTAGCAACCTCTAATTTAGATTTCAATGAAATTTTGTTTCCCTCGATTTTGCAGTATTCTTGCAGCCCCGACGGTTGCTTAACAGGATGTTGTTCGTTCATGTCGTCTACCGCTCTCAGTCATCTTCCCCCTGCCCTCCAGACTCCCCTTTTTTTTCGTCTGGACCTGCGCAGCCAACGGCTGGTCGCCCTGACCGACGTGATGCAAACGCCGCTCTACTGGCTCGACGAACCGCGCGCCCCCTGGCCTGCCCAGCTGCCCGCCGATCTGCGCCTGCCCATCGAGCAGATGCTGGCCAATGGCCATGGCGGCAAACTCTCCCTGCGCTTTGGCGGCCAGCTCTGGCACATCGCCATCGCCCATGAGCAGGATGGCTTCTGGCTTATCTGCCTGCAGCACCGGCATCTGGAGCCGGTCTCCGAGCTGGCACTGCAACTGCCGCGCCTTAGCCAGATGGCGAGCCAGCAACAGTATGCTCTCCTGCTGGAAACCCTCAAGGATAGTCTGGGCGCCGATCGACTCATTCTCTGGCACTATCAGGCCAACGGCGATCTGGGCTGCGAGCAGCTCACTCCCGTCTTTACTCTGGGTGTTGATGGCATCTATCCCATTCGTGGCGACAGCCGCTATATCCGTGCCCTGCGCACCCGCAAATCCCTGAGCTTCTCGGAAGCGGCCCATCAGCCGATGCTGAGCAACCACCTCTATCTGGCCAGTGCCGGCGTCAGCTCGCGCCTCGACGGTGCCATGCTGGAGCAGGACAAGCTCTTTGGCGTGCTCAGCATCGAATATCTCGACCCGACTCCTCTTGGCGACGAGATGCTGCAACTGGTGCGCCACTGCGCCCAACTGCTTGGCCACTGGCAACCGGTGCAGGAGGAGAGCGCAAGCGACCTCGCCCTGCCTGCCGAGCTGCACCAGCTCACCGGCATCGACTACTGCAAAACGTTGCTGCAATGGGCCAAAGCCGCCAGCGGCGCACGTGCCGGCTGGATCGGCGAGTTCCAGCCACGGGGGCAGGATCTCTGGATCATTCCCCGCTGCGTCCTCAACGAGGAGACCTTCTCCGCCCTCAAGCCCCTGCAGATGGATCCGGGCCCCGGCAGGGAGCTGTTCCAGCACGGGCAAGCTATCTATGTGGAAGATCTGGCGCTGCGCTATCCCAAGGCGCACCGTCTGCTGGCCCTCAATGCCAGGGCCTATATCGGCATCCCGCTGCACAACGCGGGTGGCACCCCGACCGGCCAGCTCACCTTGCTGCTCGACGAGACGCTGAGTGACCCGGAACCGCTGCTGGATCTCTTGAGCAGCCAGCACGAGCGGGCCGCCATCGAGCTCAAGCGCCTTGCTACCGACGACGCCCTGCGCCTGGCCGAAGTGGCCTTCAATACCCACGATGGCCTGCTGGTAATGGATCACAACGGCATCATCCTCAAGGTGAACCACTCCTTTACCCGCATCACCGGATTTGGCGAGGTGGAGGTGGTTGGCCACTCCATCCGCAAGCTGCGCCCCACCTACTATGGTGATCACCTGAAAGAGGATGTCAGCCGTGCCGTGGCCGAACAGGAGTTCTGGCTGGGTGAAGAGCGCTGCCTGCATCAGGATGGCCACCTCTTCCCGGTGCGCCTGATGGTAAGCGGCGTGAAGGATGAGCAGGGAGAACTCAGCCACTTCATCTGCAGCTTCTACGACATCACCGAGGAGAAAGAGGCGGCCAGACACATAGAGCAGCTCGCCTACTACGACGATCTCTGCGGCCTGCACAATCGCCGCAGCCTCAACACCATTTTGCAGCGCACGCTGGAGACGTCCGATGGTCAGTGGGGGGCATTGCTGCTGGTCGATCTCGACAACTTCAAGTCGATCAACGACTCTCTCGGCCACGCCTGTGGCGATCTGCTGCTGCAGGCGGTGGTACGCCGCTTCAGGGAGCTGCCGCAGGACAATCTGGTACAAGCTCGCATCTCGGGGGATGAATTTGCCCTGCTCTTTACCCAGCTTGGACAGGGTGAAGTGACCGCCAAAATTCTGGCAGAGCACTTCGCCCGCGAGTTGATGGGGCTGTTTCGCACCCCGTTCGAAATAGCCGATCACAAGCTGCACTGCAGCGCCTCGGTCGGGATCAGCCTCTTTGCCGGCAACGGCATGGATCACCTCACCCTGATGCAACAGGCTGACACGGCCACTCACATGGCCAAGCGTGCCGGTCAGGGCAACTACGTCTTCTTTACCGAAGCGATGGCCGAGCTGGAGAAAAACCGCCTCACCCTCACCAACCAGTTGCGCGATGCCTTGCGCCACCACGAGCTGCAACTGCACTACCAGCCGCAATATCGGGTGGATAACGGCACCCTCTCGGGGGTCGAGGCACTGCTGCGCTGGCAGCGCAGCGATGGCACCATGGTGCCCCCCGGCGAGTTCATCCCCATCGCCGAGGAGACCAGCCTGATCCTCGAGATCGGCTACTGGGTGATGAAAACCGCCTGCGCGCAATACAGCTTCTGGCTCAACCGCGGCCTGCAGATCCCTCACCTGTCGGTCAACGTCAGTGCCCGCCAGTTCCACACCCAGGGCTTCGTCCAGCAGGTGGAGTACATTCTGCGCGATACCGGCATTCCGCCCTCCCGCCTGCTGCTGGAGGTGACCGAATCCGTGGTGCTGGAGAATCGCATCGAGAGCATCGCCCGCATGCGCCAGCTCAAGGAGCTCGGTATCCTCATCTCCATCGATGACTTTGGCACCGGCTACTCGTCACTCGCCTATCTACGGGATCTGCCCGCCGATGAGGTGAAGCTCGACAGAAGCTTCATCCAGACCCTGGTGCACAGCGAGCAGGACAGGGCCATCGTCAAGGCAATCCTCGATCTGGCTCAGGTATTCCGCTTTACCGTCACCGCCGAAGGGGTGGAAGAGGAGGCGCAACTGGCCATTCTTCGAGAGCTGGGATGTCAGCATTATCAAGGGTTCCTCACCAGCCGCCCGCTCACCATCAGGGAGCTGGAACAGCTGCTGGACGGCAACGGGCCGGACTAAAGGTGTAGGATCAATAGGGGTTTATGTAATAAAATAACGGCCTGCTCGAATCGTTGGAGTTGTCTATGTCAGTCATTAACCGGATCCCTGCCGTTGAAATCAGTGAACAAGCCGAGAGTCACGGCGCCATTGGCCGGATCCATTCCGTTGAAACCTGCGGTACCGTCGACGGTCCGGGAATACGCTTTATCGTATTCATGCAAGGATGCCTGATGCGCTGCAAGTACTGCCACAACCGCGATACCTGGGATACCGAGGGTGGCCGCGAAGTGACAGTGCCGGAGTTGATGAGTGACATCACCAGCTATCGCCACTTCATGAATGCCTCCGGTGGCGGTGTGACCGCATCCGGCGGTGAAGCCATGCTGCAACCTGCTTTCATCACCGAACTCTTTACCGCCTGCAAAGAGAAAGGGATCCACACCTGCCTCGATACCAACGGCTTCGTCCGTCATCTCGACGAACAGGTGGACAAGCTGCTCGACCAGACCGATCTGGTGCTGCTCGACATCAAGCAGATCAATGACGAGAAACACATTCCGCTGACCCACGTCAGCAACAGATACACCCTGGAGTTTGCCCGCTATCTGGCAGCCAAAGGCAAGACCATGTGGATCCGCTACGTGGTGGTGCCGACCTGGAGCGACGACGACGAGAGCGCCGAAGGGCTGGGTCAGTTCATCGCCGAGCTGGGCGAGAGCGTCGAGAAGGTGGAGCTGCTCCCCTATCACGAACTCGGCAAACACAAGTGGGATGTGCTGGGTGATCCTTACGAGCTGAGCGGGATAAAGCCCCCCAGCAAGGAGACCATGGAACGGGTCAAGGGGATACTTGGCAAGTACCACAACAACGTGAAATATTGATGTGCAAGCAGGCTGACTCGTCAGCCTGCTCTGTTTTCGGGTGGCAGGGATCTGGCTGCCCGGCGTAATCTGACTGCCTCGTGAGTGAACGAATGATGAGTGAAGGACAACTCGCCGCTCTTCTGATCTGGCTGCTGCTACTGACTTTCAGCCTGCGCCGCACCCTGTGGCAACTGCTTCATGACAACCCCCTCTACCAGCATCTGCTGCTGGGGAGCGCCATCGCTCTCATCCCGCTCTGGACGCTGCGCGCCGGTCTGCACGACGGACTGGAGGTGCATTTTCTCGGACTCACCACCCTCACCCTGCTGCTGGGCTGGCGGCTGGCCCTGCTCGCCCCCTGCCTGACCCTGCTGGTACTCGATTACTTTGGCGTCACCAATCTGGCCGACTTTGGCTGGCAGGCGCTGGTTGGCATTGCCCTGCCAGTAGCCAGCAGCTGGCTGCTGTTTCTGGCCAGCTGGGCCTGGCTGCCGCGCCATCTCTTTGTCTATATCTTCGTTGCCGCCTTTCTTGGCGGCGCCCTCGCCATCTCGGTCAAGGTTGCAGCCAGCGCCCTGTTGATGGGGATAAGCGGCAGCTACCCCTGGCATACCATCACGGCAGACTACCTCTCCATCTGGCCGCTGCTGCTCTTTCCGGAAGCGCTCCTCAACGGCATGGCGATGACGGTGCTCGCCATCTACCGCCCCCACTGGGTCAACACCTTCTTCGATCGCACCTATCTGGGCAAATAACTCCTTTTCCCCTATCTGCGCGCATAAAAAAGGAGAGGCCATGGCCTCTCCTTTTGTGCTATTCCGAATTGTGACAAATCCCGGCTTAGTGCAGCTTCAGGGTCGGACGCAGCACACGGTTGATACGACCCACCAGCATGATGAGGCCGGTCTTGACGTAGCCGTGCAGGGCGATCTGGTGCATCCGGTAGAGGGAGATGTACACCAGACGGGCGATATAGCCTTCCACCATCATGGAGCCGCGC
Organism: Aeromonas sp. SER; assembly: GCF_038739615.1. Classification (NCBI taxonomy): domain Bacteria; kingdom Pseudomonadati; phylum Pseudomonadota; class Gammaproteobacteria; order Aeromonadales; family Aeromonadaceae; genus Aeromonas; species Aeromonas sp. SER. Next base: position 176,651 of record NZ_JBCGFC010000003.1, read on the forward strand.
ATCAGGTTGCCCATCAGGCTGCCCACGGTGGAGAAGCGGCTGAGGGATACCAGCGAACCGTGGTCGTGGTAGAGGTAGGGCTTCATCTCGCCGCCGTTCATCTTGGCCAGAATGTTCTTGAACGCCTGGCTGGCCATCTGGTGGGCAGACTGGGCGCGCGGCGGCACGAACTTGCCATCCGGCTGCGGGCAAGCGGCGCAGTCACCGATGACGAAGATGTTCTCGTCACGGGTGGTCTGCAGGGTCTCTTTCACCACCAGCTGGTTGATGCGGTTGGTCTCAAGACCAGCGATATCCTTCATGAAATCCGGCGCCTTGATACCGGCAGCCCACACCATCAGGTCAGCTTCAATCAGCTCGCCATCCTTGGTATGCAGACCTTCGGCGGTCGCTTCGGTGATCATGGTGGCGGTACGCACGTCCACCCCCAGCTTGACCAGCTCCTGATGAGCAGCGCCGCTGATGCGCTCCGGCAGGGCCGGCAGGATGCGGGGGCCCGCTTCCACCAGCGTCACCTTCAGGCTGTCGGTGGTCAGGTTCTTGAAGCCATAGGCATAGAGCTGCTCGACCGCGTTGTAGAGCTCGGCAGAGAGCTCGACGCCGGTGGCGCCACCGCCAACGATGGCAATCTTCACCTTGTCGCCCGGCTGATATTCGGTCGCGAACTGCAGGAAGCGGTTCATCATGCTGTTGTGGAAACGGTGCGCCTGGGAGGGGCTATCGAGGAAGATACAGTGCTCCCTGATGCCCTTGGTGTTGAAGTCATTGGAAACAGAGCCGATGGCCATCACCAGATAGTCGTAAGGCAGCTCGCGCTCGTTGACCACGATGTCGCCACTGTCGTCGTGGATCGGGGCCAGTACGATGCGTTTCTCGTCGCGCTTGATGTCGGTCAGGGTGCCGAGCTGGAAGTCGAAACCGTGGTTCTTGGCGTGAGACTGATAGCTCAGGGCATCGATGCCCGCATCCATGGAGCCGGTGGCTACTTCGTGCAGCAGGGGCTTCCACAGGTGGGTGCGGTTGCGATCGACCAGAGTGATCTTGGCCTTGTTCTTCTTGCCAAGCTTGCGACCCAGACTGGTGGCCAACTCCAGGCCACCGGCGCCGCCGCCTACAACGACAATATTCATCATGATGATTTTTCCTCGGTTCCTCAAAACGAAAGGGAGCCATTGGCTCCCTAAAACGAAATCGGTCGACGTGATGGATCAGGCTTCTTTGAAGGCCTTCATCCGCTGCAGATGGTGCGAGATGTTTTTGAACTTATGGGTCTCGCGATCATCCCACACGATGTCGTAATAGTTCTTCAATTCACGTTCAGTGTCCCGATTATCGCGCACTTCATCCTGAACGGAAAGGATGCACAGGCAGTTTCCTGAATTTTTCTTACGAAATTCAGTTACACACTTGGTGCCAATATCCTCGTACTCCTCCGGCCGGTCGATCTTGCCCTGCATGTTCTCTTCGGGGTGCAGATTGGGGTTGAAGATCACCTGACGAATGCCGCACAAAAAGCCGATGCGCTCGCTCCAGTAGCCCCCGAGTCCGACACCGCAGATGAGGGGCTTGGGATCTGTGCTCATGTCGAGCTGCTTCTTCACTTCCTTGAGCAGGTGGCTCATATCATGACGGGGGTGAACCGTGCTGTAGTGCACGAAACGCACATCATCATCAATAAACTGCAACTGCAGCACTTTCTCGTGATTGCCGGGGCTGGTGGCATCGAAGCCATGCAGGTAGATGATCATGGATAAGACCTCAGGATCTGTGTCGGTTTTATCGAAACTACCCCAGCGGCAGCCTCACGCGCCACCAAAACATCCAACTTTCTTGCTTTGGATCACGCCAGCCCCTAGAACAAGATGCTGCGCGTGAGCCCTTGCCCGGCGCAACACGCAAGCCAGCCCTATCAAAGTGAGAGGCGGTGGCCAAAAATGATACCGCCATTACCAATCTGAGACGCCCGGCAGCCCCCTTTGTCCCTCTTCTTGTGCCTGATCCCGATCCGGATGTGATTGAACCCTCAAAAAGCCAAACGTTTTCACCAACAGTCACAATTGAGCATGTTTTGTGCACTGACCATGGCCTGCACCGGATCCCTCCCTCCTGCTAATCCGGATGAGCTTGGCGATCCACGCACTCGATAACATCTGTGACCGGGAAAGCCGCGGCTTTCCCTATCTTGCCCCTGCCCGTTGCCGGGGCTCGCCAAGGAGAGATCTGTTGATGAACGAGACCAATCCACCCGCCTCCCGACCGGGAAAGCGAATACGTCCCGATGACGAAGTGGAGCGCATGCTCCCCGCTGGCCAGCTATTTACCCTCGGCCTGCAGCATGTGCTGGTGATGTACGCCGGCGCCGTCGCCGTCCCACTGGTGATAGGCGGCAGTCTGGGACTGCCCAAGGAGCAGATCTCCTACCTTATCAGTTCGGATCTCTTTTGCTGCGGCATCGTCACCCTGCTGCAGTGTGTCGGTATCGGGCGTTTCGCCGGGATCCGGCTACCTGTCATCATGTCGGTCACCTTTGCCGCCGTGATGCCCATGCTGGCCATCGGTGCCAATCCGGATCTGGGGCTCACCGGCATCTTCGGCGCCACCATAGCCGCGGGTATCATCTCAACCCTGCTGGTGCCCCTGATAGGCCGGTTGATGCCGCTCTTCCCCACCGTGGTGACCGGGGTGGTCATCACCTCCATCGGCATCAGCATCATGCAGGTGGGGATCGACTGGATGGCGGGGGGCAAGGGCAACCCCGAATATGGCAGCCTGCGCTATATCGGCACCAGCTTTGTGGTGCTCGCCTTCATTCTGGCGGTGACCCGCTTCACCAAAGGTTTTTTCAGCAATATCTCGGTGCTGCTCGGGATCATCTTCGGCTTCATAGTAGCCATCGCCATGGGGGAGGTGAGTCTCGACGGTCTTGGTGAGGCGGCCTGGTTTGCCCCCATAGTACCGTTCGCGTTTGGTTGGCCCACCTTCGATCCCATCTCCATCGCCACCCTGACGGTGATCATGCTGATCACCTTTATCGAATCGATGGGGATGTTTCTGGCGCTCGGCGACATCGTAGGCCATCCGGCCAGTCGTGGCGATATCGTACGCGGGCTGCGGGTGGATGCCATCGGCACCATCATCGGCGGTGTCTTCAACAGCTTCCCCCACACCTCCTTCTCCCAGAATATCGGGTTGGTGAGCGTGACCGGAGTATCGAGCCGCTGGGTCTGCGTGATGTCAGGGGGGATCCTGCTCGCCTTTGGCCTTATCCCCAAGATGTCGGTGATGGTCGCCTCCATCCCTCCCTTCGTGCTGGGGGGCGCCGGCATAGTGATGTTCGGCATGGTGCTGGCCACCGGTATTCGCATTCTGGCGCGGGCCGACTACAACACCAACCGCCACAATCTCTATATCGTCGCCATCAGCCTCGGGATCGGCATGATCCCGACCGTCTCCGGCTCTTTCTTCCAGCACTTCCCGGCGGCACTGCAGCCGCTGTTTCATAGCGGCATCCTGTTGGCCACCATCAGCTCGGTAGTACTCAACCTCTTCTTCAACGGCTACCAACCGGATCTGACCCACCAGACCAAGCCATTGCTGGTCGGCCCGGTCAAACCGAAGCAAGAGCAGGCATAACCAACAGGCCCCGGACACCGGTCAGGGGCCTGTCACTCACATCACCGCTTACCCAATCAGGCTGGCAGCTGTGCGAAGCGCTCTACCGCCTGCGCCACCTGAGCCAGACTCCCCTGCCAGAAGGCCGACTGGCGAATATCCTGCCCCAGATGTTTTGCCACCAGCGCCTCGGCGCTCATGCGGCCGGTATCGCGCAGCAGGTCGCGGTACGCCTGCGCCACATTGTCGTCTCCCGCCGCCTTGCGACTCATCAGTTGCTCATACACGCCGAGGCTGAAGAGATAACCGAACAGATAGGGATAGTTGTAAAAACCCAGCCCGGCGATGGAGAAGTGCGCCTTGGCCGCCCAGAACATGGGGTGATAGCGGCAGAGGCTCTTCTCATACCAGCGTCCCCACGCCTCATCGGTCAGCGCCTTGAGGCGGGCCGGCGCAACATAGCCATGCTCCCGCTCGGCCACCAGCGCCCGCTCGAAGTCGAAACGGGCCGGGATATTGACCAGGAAGGTAGCTGCGCCATCGGCCTCGGCCCAGGCGATCGCCAACTGCTCTTCGGGACTTTCTGCCTGCTCGAACAGGGCGCTGCGCACCAGAGTCTCGGCAAAGATGGAGGCCGTTTCGGCCAACGTCATGGGATAGCTGCGCTGACTCATCGGCAGATCGCGGATCACCCAGTTGTGCCAGGCGTGGCCCAGCTCATGGGCCAGCGTAATGACGTTGTCCATGGTGCCGGCATAGGTGACGAAGACCCGCGGCTCGACCGGTTCGGCAAATTTGGTGCAGTAGGCGCCGGTGCGGCGATTTGGCGTAGGGGCCGCATCGATCCACCCCTTCTCGGCCATCATCCGGGCAAACGCCCCCATCTCGGGATCGAAACGGCTAAAGGCAGCGGCAATCAGCTCGATCGCCTCCTCGAACGGGATCTCGCGGCTGCTGGCAGCCGGAGGCGGCGCAAAGAGATCCTCGGCCCCCGGATCGTCGATGCCAAGGCGTGCAGCCATCAGCTCCAGCGCCCGCTGACCAAGGGTTCGGGCCTGCCAAGTCTCGTTCATCAGCGTATCCAGGGTGGCGCGCTCGATATGGCTCTGATGACAGGAGAGATCCAGCGCATCGAGCTGCCGCTCACTGCCACGCTGACGCGAGAGTTCCAGCCGCCAACCGTTGATGGCGTTGAGGATGGCGGCCACCGTCTCCTGCTCTCCCTCCCAGCCAGCGCTGATGGCATCAAATGCTTCCCGGCGCAGGGAGCGCAGCGGGCTGGAGAGCAGATTGCTCGCCTCCGCCAGTCCCATCTCGCGGCCATCGATCACCAGCCGGATCTTGCCCACCAGATCGTTGTAGAGGTTGCCCCAGGCGTGCAGCCCATCGGTACCAAGACCTATCACCAACTGCTCTGCCGCCACCGGCAGACGCTGATCCTGCAATCTGCGTTCGTGACGCAGGCGATACTCCTCCTCGCCAAGCTGGGGATCCGCCATCAGCAGGCCAAATTCGGCCTCCGGCAGCGCCAGCATCAGGTCCTCCACCGGCGCCAGCGTCTTGAACAGATCGGCATTGAGGGCGCGAGCTCGGGATGCCAGCTGCTTGGCCTGGGTATCGCGGGCATCCTGACTGCCCCGGCAGGCGGCCAGAATCGCCACGTTCCAGCCGATATGACGAATGCGGCGGGCACGCAGGCGCACCTCCCGCAAACAATCTTGCCGCGCATCCCCCGCAAGGTCGGCCAGATTGGCGACCAGCGCCGCCAGTGGTGCCAGGGCTGCACGGGCCTCGGCCATGTCGGACTCAAGCTCGGGACTGTCGAGAGCGGGATAGATATGGTGGTTGTGCCACTGCTGAAGGTATCGGGTTGCTTGCATTGAAGGCTCGTTATGAAGATGTCAAACAGGGAGAGCTGGCCGCCAGCTCTTGTCGCTGGCGGCCCCGAAAGATAATGCAGGGTCTTATTTGGCTGGCTTGAGTTTGCTTACCAGCGTCATCGCCAGCACCAGCAGCAGGCCCGCCGCCACACCGGCCACGGTGTTGAGCAGAGTCGGCGTCACCACTGCCAGTACGGCCCCCACAGTGGGCAGAGTGGCGACAACAGCGGCGGCACCTTCAATGAGGTGATGGGCAAAAGGCCAACCATGCACCAGAATGCCGCCGCCCACCATAAACATGGCGATCGTCCCCACCAGCGCCAGCAGATGCATCAGCTTGGGCGCCGTACTCAGCAGTCCCTGCCCCACCGCGCGGCGCAGTGCCCCGCCATCCGGCTTTTTCAGAAGGTGCAGGCCGATATCATCCAGTTTGACAATCAACCCGACCAGCCCATAAACCCCGATGGTCATCAGCAGTGCGATACCCGCCACCACCGAGAGCTGCAGGGCGATGCTCGCCCCCTGTACTGTGCCAAGAGCGATGACGATGATCTCGGCGGAGAGGATAAAGTCGGTGCGGATCGCCCCCTTCACCTTCTGCTGCTCGAAGGCCACCAGATCGTCAGGAATGGGGCCGGCATGATGTTCTCCCTCCTCCTGATGAGGCAAAAACTTGTGCGCCAGCTTCTCGGCACCTTCAAAGCAGAGGTAGGCCCCCCCCAGCATCAAGAGCGGGGTAATGAGCCAGGGCACCAGGGCACTGATGGCGATGGCGGCGGGCACCAGAATCAACTTGTTGCGAAATGAGCCCTTGGCCACCGCCCACACCACCGGCAGCTCCCGCTCGGCACGCACTCCGGAGACCTGCTCCGCATTGAGGGCAAGATCGTCCCCCAACACCCCGGCGGTCTTCTTCGCCGCCATCTTGGTCATCAGCGCCACGTCATCAAGCACGCTGGCAATATCGTCGAGCAGGGCCAACAAACTGGTTCCGGCCATATCAGAGATTCCTTATATCAGTGAGAACAACCCCGGGAGAGAGGTGCGGTCTGATGACCATCAGGGTCAGCAGGGCCACCTCATGGCGATGGCAGGCCATCATCAGCCGCGCCTGGCAACCGTCGCTCGCCATCTGGGGTTACTTCTTTCGGGCAAAAGATGGCACAGTGTAACGAGAAGCTACCGTTTCGGCAGCACCCCGGAGCCATTTGTTATTGGCCCTCCTCAACACACCAGCAAGGAGTCCCCATGCAGCCCTGGCAACCTCTGCTCGATTTCTGGTTTGGCGACCCGGCCGACGACGCCCTGCGTGCCAAACGACAAGCCCCGCTCTGGTGGGGCAAAAGTCGCGAGACCGATGCCCTGCTGGCCCGGCGCTTTGGCGTGCAGGCAGAGGCGGCCGCCAACGGGGAGCTGGCCGACTGGGCCGAGCTGCCTCACGGCAGACTGGCGCTGATCCTGCTGCTCGACCAGTTGCCCCGCAATATCCATCGCGGCACACCCACCGCCTTTGCCCGGGATCCGCTCGCCCGCGAGCAGTGCCTCAAGGGGCTATCCCTTGGCATGGATCGGCAGCTCTCGCCGCTGGAGCGGGTCTTCTTCTATCTGCCGCTGGAACACGCAGAATCCCGCGAGCAGCAAGCCAGAAGCGTGGCCCTGTTTGAAGAGCTGGCGGCCGAGCAGGCGCATTCCCCAGCGAACGAGACCTTCGCTGGCTTTGCCGACTTTGCCCGCCGCCATCAGGTGATCATCGAACGCTTTGGCCGCTTCCCCCACCGTAACGACATTCTGGGTCGCACCTCGACGCCGGAAGAGGCGACGTTTTTGCTGCAACCCGGTTCGGGCTTCTAAACCGGCCAGCCATAAAAAAATCCCCGCCATGATCATGACGGGGATTTCTCTTTGCACCGGCCAACCCTCTGGTCAGCTCAAGCCACGCTTATGCCTTGGCTGGTTCACTCTCGCCCAGCTCTGCGGTCTCACCCAGACTGTCTTCGGTCTTGGCGACTACGCTGGCGGCGATGGCGTTGCCCAGCACGTTGGTGGCAGAGCGACCCATATCGAGGAAGTGGTCGATACCCAGCAACAGCAGGATGCCCGCTTCCGGGATATGGAACTGGTTCAGGGTTGCAGCAATCACCACCAGAGAAGCGCGCGGCACCCCGGCCATCCCCTTGGAGGTGACCATCAGCAGCAGCAGCATGGTGATCTGCTGGGCGGTGGAGAGCTCGATGCCATAAGCCTGAGCGATGAACATCACCGCGAAGGTGCAGTACATCATGGAGCCGTCGAGGTTGAAGGAGTAACCCATCGGCAGCACGAAACTGGCGATGCGTTTGTCACAACCGAACTTCTCCAGACGATCCAGGGTCTTCGGATAGGCAGCTTCAGAGCTGGCGGTAGAGAAGGCAAGCAGGATGGGTTCGCGGATCATCGCCAGCAGCTTGATGATGCGACCACGCAGGAAGGCGCCACCCATGGCGATCAGCAGCAGCCAGAGGCAGCCAAGGGCGATGTAGAACTGGGCCATGAAGCTGCCGTAGGTAACCAGAATACCCAGCCCCTCTTTGGCCACCATGGCGGCAATGGCGCCAAACACCGCGAACGGCGCAAAGTTCATCACGTAGCCGGTCACTTTCAGCATGATCTCGGCAGCACTGGCCATCAGCACCACCACCGGTTTGGCCAGATCGCCCAGCGCCGCAGCGGCCAGACCAAAGAACAGGGAGAAGACCACGATCTGCAGGATCTCATTGGTGGCCATCGCCTCGACCACGCTTTTCGGAATGGCGTGGGTCACGAAATCTTTCAGGGTAATCGCGCCGGCAGAGATGCCAGAGGTAGCGGCATCATTTGGCAGGGAGAGGGAGAGACCCACACCCGGCTGCATCAGGGTGACCATCACCAGACCCAGGCTCAGGGAGAGCAGGGAGGCCAGCATGAACCAGCCGAGGGTTTTGGCGCCGATACGACCCACGGTGCGGGTATCGCCCATCTTGGCGATGCCGACCACCAGGGTGGTGAAGACCAATGGCGCGATGATCATCTTGATCAGTCGCAGGAAGATATCGGTCAGGATCGTGATGTTGTTTGCAAAGTCTGCCGCCTGATCGGCAGCAAACAGGCGATAGCCCTGGCCGGTAAGAATGCCAAGCAACATCGAAATGAGGATGGCGACCGTCAGTTTATTCATTTTCATGGGGGAGTCCCGGTTTTGATTGGTGCAAGCCGTTGACAGTGGCATGGGAGCCACTACAGTCCGTTTTTGTGATCCGAGCCGTTGATTCCTGGCGGCTGGTATGCTGGGAGAATGCCTAAAAGCAGGGGGTAAATCTAGAGGCTTACTCCAGAATTTTATGCTGCTGTTAGATGTATGTGATATGGATCTTGCAACAAACCGATATTAATCACCGCTTATTTTAATATCAGCAAGATATTTGGTGGAAAGCGACTGTTCATTAATTGCCCGCTTTAGCAACCGGAAGGTAAGCAGGGCCGAGATGGTGTGTTGTACCTGCATCTGCGCCATGAAGGTGTCCGGCTCATCCTCGTCAAAGCCGAACATGGGGCGCTCCGGGGTCACCCTTATCGCATCGCGCGCAATGGTCAGCTCCTCCACCTGCAGCATGGGGTAACCCTCCCGCTGCGCCAGCGCCCCTGCCCGCTTGAGCACATATTTGCGGGCCGTCTCCCTGTCCACCAGATCGTTGCCGACAAACTCCAGCTGCCACTTGTCGGGCGCAAGGCGGGTCTCGGAAAAGCCGGTGCGACCGTTCCAGAACGACTTCTCCTGCTGATATGGCGTGGCACAGCCACCGAGCAGCAGGGAGAGCAAAACCAGAGATCGCCAGATGGATGCAGAGAGAGACACGATAACCCCCGTCAGGGCAGAAGAGTGTCGCTACTACAGCACAGCGCAAGGGGGATAGACAATCGCAGCAACGGCAAAGAGCAGAAAAGAAAAAAGGCCTTGTCGTTTGACAAGGCCTTTTCCGGGGAATGATGGTCGGCGTGAGAGGATTTGAACCTCCGACCCCTGACACCCCATGACAGTGCGCTACCTGGCTGCGCTACACGCCGACGAAGTCAGTCTGAGCTGACGGGGGCTGAGTTTATGGAGATGGCCCTGCCCTGTCAACAAAGAAACGCCGCCAATTCCCCGACAATGGTGCGTTCGCCTGCTTTGCGAACAATCAGCGGTTAAAGGTCAGCCGCTTGCCCAGGATCTGGTCAGTGACCTGCCCGTTTTGCCAGGCGATCTGGCCGTTCACCAGCGTCATCTCCACCGTGCTGTGGAAACGGTAGCCGTTGAAGGGCGACCAGCCACAGTGGTAGAGGATGTTGTCATCGTTGACCACGTAGGGCTTGCCCAGATCCAGCAGCACCAGATCGGCAAAATAGCCCTCGCGGATGTAGCCGCGATCCTGCACCTGGAAACGCTCGGCCACCGCATGGGAGGTCTTCTTGACGATAGTCTCCAGAGTGAACACGCCGTTATGGTAGAGCTCCAGCAATGCCTGCAGGGAGTGCTGCACCAGCGGCACACCGGACGGCGCCTTGAAGTAGCTGTTCTGCTTCTCCTCCCAGGTGTGGGGGGCGTGGTCGGTGGCGATGATGTCGAGCACGTCATTGCGCACCGCATCGAGCAGCGCGTGCTGATCGGCCGCGCTCTTCACCGCCGGGTTGCACTTGATCTGGCTACCGAGGGTGTCGTAATCGGCTTCGTTGAAGAACAGATGGTGAACACACACCTCGGCGGTGATGTTCTTGTCTTTCAGTTCACTGAGATCGTGACTGGCGGTAAAGAGCGACAGCTCCTTGGCCGAGGTCAGATGCAGCACATGCAGCTTGGCACCGTACTGCTTGGCCAGCGCCACCGCCATGCTGGAGGATTTGTAGCACGCCTCGTCACTGCGAATGCGACCATGCTCGCCCATCGGCACATTCTCGCCCCACTTGGCCCGCGCCGCCTCTTCGGCTTTGGCGATGGTCGGGGTGTCTTCGCAGTGAGTAACGATCATCACCGGGCTCTCGCGGAAAATGGCCGCCAGGGTCTCCTGATTGTCCACCAGCATGTTGCCAGTCGAGGAGCCCATAAACACCTTGACCCCACAGGACTGCTTGGGATCGAGTCGCTTGATCTCTTCCAGGTTGTCGTTGGTTGCACCGAGATAGAAGCTGTAGTTGGCGACGGAGGAGTTGGCGGCGATCTGGTATTTGGCTTCGAGGGCGTCGAGGGTGGTGGTCTGGGGATTGACGTTGGGCATTTCCATGAAACTGGTGGTACCACCGGCGACGGCGGCCCGGGATTCACTGGCGATGGTCCCCTTGTGGGTCAGCCCCGGCTCCCGGAAGTGGACCTGATCATCGATCATTCCGGGGATGAGGTGGCGACCTGCGGCATCGATCACCACCGCATCATGCGCGTCGATATCGGGTGCGATGCGGGCAATCCGTTCCCCCTCGATCAACACGTCGGAGGCATAGATACGGCCTTCGTTGACCAGGGTGGCATTCTTGATAAGCAGTTTGTTCATGGGGGGTTCCAGTTCCTTTGCCGATAATCGCGGGTCATAATAGCGCAAAACTGCCCTTTCTCTGTAGCAAGGCCTGACTGATGAAGTTATTTGTAAGAGATTTGACCGTGATCGACTCCAGCTACCTGTGCGAACGCCGCGGCATGGTGGGTGAGAGCTGGCTGGTAGATATCGAAATGAGCGGCGAGCTCAACGAGATGAGCATGTTGCTGGACTTCGGCCGGGTAAAGAAGCTGATCAAGTCGATCATCGATGACGAGGTGGATCACAAGCTGCTGGTCCCGAACGAGTGCCCTCTGGTGCATGTCGAAACGCTGGAAGATGGCGAGAGCTGCGTTGATCTGCTGCGCCCCGGCCGCTCCATCCACCTGCGCTGCCCGACCCAGGGTTTTGCCTTTATCCCTGCCCCGCAGGTCGATAAAGAGTCAGTCACCCGCTACCTGCTGGCGGTGCTGGCCAAACGGCTGCCGGGCAACATCAAGGATCTGTCGCTGACCCTGCGTCAGGAAGCCATCGACGGCCCCTTCTATCACTACAGCCACGGCCTGAAGAAGCACGATGGCAACTGCCAGCGTATCGCCCACGGCCACCGCTCCCCCATCGAGATCCACATTGATGGCGAGCGTGATGGCGAGCTGGAGCTTAACTGGGCCGAACGCTGGGCCGATATCTATCTCGGCACCGATGAAGATAAAGTTGCCCTCGCAGAGCTGGCCCTCAGTGCCCGTGCCAACGTTCAGCTGGGTGAACACCACACCGGCTTCAAATATGTGGCTCCACAGGGGCTGTTCCAGCTGGCCATCCCCACCACCGAGGTAGAGATGATCGACACCGACACCACGGTCGAGCTGCTGGCCTGCTACATCGCCCGTGAAGTGAAGAAGATGGTGGGCGACAAGTTCGTCAAGATTGTTGCCTATGAAGGGGTCGGCAAGGGCGCCATCGCCTACGCCTGATCCTCTTGTCACTGTCACAAACAACAAGGCCCCGCATCTGCGGGGCCTTGTTGTTTCAGCCTGTTGCCATCAGGCGCTCAGGCGGAAGCGCTTGACCAGGCTCTCCTGCTGCTCGGCGAGGGAGTCGAGCTGCTGGCTGGTCCGGGCCACCCGCTCGATCCCCTGGTAGTTGAGATCCGAGATATCGGAGATACGGTTGAGGTTGGTAGCGATGTCGGCGCTGGTCGCCTGCTGCTGTTCGGCGGCGGAGGCAATCTGGCTCGACATGTCGCTGATGAGCACCACGATCCCCTGCACCTCCTCCATGGCGTTGTTGGCGTGGGAGCTCTGATCCATGCAGCTGTCCATCTCGCGGGAGCACTCCTGCATCACGGTCACCGCTCTGGCGACCCCCTGCTGCAGGTTCTCGATCATGGTCTGGATCTCGCTGGTGGATTGCGCGGTGCGCCCCGCCAGACTGCGCACCTCGTCCGCCACCACGGCAAATCCACGCCCCTGCTCGCCTGCGCGCGCCGCCTCGATGGCCGCATTGAGTGCCAACAGGTTGGTCTGCTCGGCGATGCCGCGAATGACATCGAGGATGTTGCCGATCTGGCTGCTCATGCTGCTCACATCGCCAATCACCTTGCCGGTCTGTTGCAGCTTGCCCGCCAGCTGATGGGTGGTGGTGATATTGCCCGCCATCACCTTGCGCCCCATCTCGGAGGCCTTCTCCACATCCATCACCCGCTCCAGAGTCTGGTTGGCAGCCTGCGCCACCTCGCGTACCGAAGCTTCCATCTGGGTCATGGCGGCGGCGACCGAGGCGGTCTCCTGCCGCTGTTTCTCCAGATCGGCCCGCACCGATTCGGTGGTATGGCGGTTGCCATGGGCGGCATCGTTAAGCTGGGCAGATGCGTTGGATAGCTGGGCCAGCACCTCCCCCATCTGTTCGATCAGCAGGTTGAGCTGGCTGCCCAGCTGGCCAAATTCGTTCTTGCTCTGAAAGCCGATGCGCTGGGTCATGTCGCCGCGAGTCACCTCGGAGAGGACTCGCAGCAGCTCCCGCAGCGGACGGCGGATCGCCTTGCCCAGGGTGTAGGCCACCAGCATGGCGATCAGAATGGCGACCACTATGCTCGCCCCCTGAGTCAAAGTGCTCTGGCGCTGCACCTCTTTGGCATGCTGGATACTGCCGTTCATCAGCTGCTGGCTGCTCGCTGTCATCCGCTCCAGCCGGTTCTGGATCTCGACGATAAGAGCGCTGGCCTGCTTGCTCTTCTCCCGCATCAGCTCCTGCTGCTTCATCAGCGCCAGATACTGGGCCAGCACCCCTTCGCTGGCGGTGGTGTCGCGCACGAAGCCGTGAACATAATGGCCCATGTCGTTCTCGAAATTCTTGAGCTCACCCTGCAGATCCTTGATGGTGCTGTTGAACCCCTCGATCTGCATCTTGTTGCGCTTGAGCGCCCCTTCGATGGGAGCCGGGATGGTCTGGTTGAGGGCGTCCATGGTGGAGAGTTCGATGGCGGAGAGCTTGGTGGTCAGGGTCTCGGAGAGCATCTTGATGAAGCTGTCGTCGATGGTGATCATCATGTCACCCAGATTCTTCTTGAACTGGGGCAGGCTGACCTGAAACTGCCCCTTGGCCAGATTGACCTTGTGCAATCGGGTGAGCAGCGCCTCGTGCTCACCCGGCAGGGTATCGGTCAGTTCCAGATAACTCGCCACCTGCTCGCCAAGGGCGGTCATCTCGCCCTGCAGCTCGGGGTGTTCGGCCACCTGCTGACGCAAGGCGGCCAGGGTCTTGTCGACCTGCGCCTTGGCCTGTTTCAGCTCGGCCACTTCGGCCGGCAGCTGTTTGGGGTCCTGCTCGGTCAGCACATCCCCGAGCCACTTGTTGGCACTGAGTAGGCTGATCTGGGTCTGACTGCTGGCGATCACCAGCGGCATCGACTGCTGGGTAACCTGTTCCAGCGCCCCGCCGAGGGTCTCCTGACTACGAAATGTGAGCAGTGAGCTGGCCACCATCACGGCCACCAGAATAGCGAAGCCGAGATAGACCCGCTGCAAGATGGAGAGATCCGACATTGATTGTTTCATTATTATCCCGCTGTATATGCAAAAGTCCCTTGCCTGAGTACCCCGTCCTTTTGATACCCTGCAGACCACCCTGAACAGGCGCTACAGATGACGTCCCTCCGGCTATCGGTATTTTTAACAATAACTGAAGGGAATGGGACATCAGCTGTGTCAAATCTCGGCTTGTGTCACACTTGCCGTGCAGCGCGGAGCCGCTTGGGATCCAAATTCGATTTTCTTTTTCTCATAAGGGAGTTAGCCATGGCGCAAGAAACCATTTTCAGCAAAATCATCCGCAAAGAGATCCCCGCCGACATCCTTTATCAGGACGATCTGGTGACCGCTTTCCGGGACATCCAGCCCAAGGCCAAGACCCACGTGCTGATCATTCCCAATGTGCTGATCCCCACCGTCAACGATGTGGAGCCGGAGCACGAGCAGGCCCTTGGCCGGATGTTCACCGTGGCCCGCAAACTCGCCGCCGACGCGGGCATTGCCGAGGATGGCTACCGCCTCATCATGAACTGCAACCGCCACGGCGGGCAGGAGGTCTACCACATCCACATGCATCTGGTCGGTGGCCAGCCGCTGGGACCGCTGCTCAGCCTGTAATGACTCGCCACATCGCTACCTGCCGCAGCGCCCTGCTGCTCTGCGGCACCCTGCTGTTGCTGGGGGGCTGCGCCTCCCGCTGGCAAGACATGTTCGTCTCCTACTCCGATCAGATGGTGCCGCTGCGCAACCAGCTGCTGCTGGGCCATGCCGCCGAGGCGCTGCCCGAGGTGCGCGACTCCAGCCTCGGCGATGACACCTTTGTCCTCGATCGCCTTGAAGAGGGGCGCATCTCCTGGCTCGCCGGTCAGGATGCGGGTAGCAAGCAGGCGTTTTCTGCCGCCGACAGTCGCCTTCAGTGGGAGGACAATCAGGCCGAATACCGGCTGAGCCACGGTCTGGATCAGGTGGGCAGCCTGCTCACCAACGACCAGTCGATGGCCTACCTCACCCCCGATTACGAACGCACCATGCTGCACCACTATCTGGCCCTCAACTACCTGCAACGAGGGGATGCCGATGGCGCCCTGGTGGAGGTACGCCGGGCCAATCAGGTGCAGGAGCAGGCCCTGAAACGGCGAGCTGACGAGGTGCGCAAGGCAAAGGATGAGAGCGAAGAGGCCGAGACCGAGGGGGAGATGCGCCAGCTGATGTCGCGCGGTGCACCCGAGCTCGACCGGCTGATCGGCAAGGTCAAGAACGGTTTTCAGAACGCCTATACCTTCTACTTCTCCGCCGTGCTCTATGAGGCTGCGGGGGATCTCAACGACGCCTGGGTCGATTACCAGCGCGGCTACCAGATAGCGCCGGACAACCGCAGCCTGCAGGATGCCTTGCTGCGTCTGGCGGTGCTGCGCGGCGCGCCGGACGAGATCCGCGCGACCGAGAAAAAAGTGGGTCGCAAAGCGCCACCACTCACTAAAAATCAGGGCCAACTGGTGGTGCTGTTTGAAGATGGCCTGATCCCGGCGCGGCGCGAACTCTTCCTGCCGCTGCCCATCTCCACCTCCCGCGGCGATTTTCGCACCTTTACCGTCGCCATCCCCTATTACGATAATCGGGCCAGCGACACGGGGCCGCTCACAGTCACGCTCGGCAAACGGGTCGAGCAGACCAGCGAGCTGGTCAGGCTGGAAGCGCTGGCCGCCAAGGATCTGCAGGAGCGGCTGCCCGGTATGCTGACCCGCCAGGCGCTGCGGCTGGTGGCCAAGGAGCAGATGCGCCGCACCGCCGCCAAAGAGGGGGGCGATGTGGGCAATATTCTGGTGGGGATCTTCAACACCCTCTCGGAACGAGCCGATACCCGCAGCTGGCTGACACTGCCGGCGCAGGCATCGAGCTGGCAGGGGATGGTGCCGGCGGGTGAGGTGAACCTCACTCTGGGAGCGGGTGCCGCCCAGCGCCAGTTGCCGCTGACCATTCATAGCGGCCGCACCACCCTGGTGTGGGTTCAGCGCCTCGGCGCCGGCCTGACCACCCGGGTGATGCCGCTCTGAGCAGGCGGCGAAGAGAGATGAGCAAGACGATTAACCGGGCAGCCCCCAGTGCTGCCCCACTCACTCCAATCAAGGAGAGCAAGATGAAAGCATACGGGTTGGCCCTCGGGCTCGCGCTGCTGCTGACCGGCTGCGCCACCAACACCTCCGGCGTGGCGCTCTATGGGGCACCGGGCGCCGCAGCGGTGGCGGAGCAGCATCAAAACGTCAACGTTACCCTGACCGAGCTGAGCCGCCGTGAACAGAACGGACTGCTGCAGGTCAATGTGGCCGCCGCCAGCACCCAGCGTGGCGACAACAAGCTGCAATATATGTTCTATTGGTATGATGAGGCCGGTCAGGAGGTCGCCAGCGACGGTCGTGGCTGGACACCGCTCAAGCTGCATGGCTATCAGACCCGCACCCTGTCTGCCCTGGCGCCGAGCCCGACCGCCCGCGGTTACCGGATTTATGTACGTGAAGTGATTGAGGAATCCTACTGATGAAAATGAATCATGCCCTGCTGATCCTGACCGGCGCCCTGCTGCTGGGCGGCTGCTCCAGCACCACTGTCAGCTACGGTGATCCGACCGAAACCGAAACGGTCACCGTCGATTACGGCTCAAGCGATCTGCAGGCCATTGCCGACAAGATGGCGGATTCCATGCTGGCCTCCCCTGCCACCAGCGAGATCACCGCCGGCGGTCGTCCGGTAATGTTCATGGACTCCATCCGCAACAAGACCTCCGAGCACATCGATACTGAAGCTATCACCGACCCCATCCGCACCAAGTTGCTGCGGGCCGGCAAGTTCCGCTTCGTCGACATGAGCAAGGTTGCCGCCGTCAAGCAGCAGCTCGAATATCAGCAGAACAGCGGCATGGTTGATCCCGCCTCCATGGTGCGGCTTGGCAAGCAGACCGGTGCCCGCTACATGGTCTATGGCAACCTCGCGAGCATCGTCAAGGACAATGGCAAGGTGAAGGATGTCTACTACCAGATGACCATGAACCTGATGGACCTGCAAAGCGGCGAGCTGCTCTGGGCTGACCAGAAAGAGATCCGCAAGCAGGCGAAGAAGTCCACCTTTGGCTGGTAAGACTGACCCGGTAATGCTCGCCCCCGACGCTTTGCTCGCCACGCTGCCCGTCCCATGGTGGGACGGGGCTCTCGAGCCGCTCGGCGCGGGCCTCACCAACAGCAACTATCGACTGCGCCTCCCTTCGGGGCGCAGTTACTTTTTGCGCCAAGGCCACCCGGACCCGGTGCGCCTTGGCATCGACCGGGCCACCGAGTGGCAGCTCTATCAGGGAGCAATGGCCGAAGGGCTGGCCCTGCCCTGTCACTACAAGGACCCCGCCAGCGGCCTGATGCTGCTGGAGTGGTGCGATGAGCCAAACTGGCTAGAGGCTGCGCCCCCCGTCGCCGAACAGCCCCGTTTGCTGGCTGAGGTGCTGCGCAAGCTGCATCGCCTCCCCCTACCCACCGTGGTGATGGCGGTACGGGCCCACGCTGCCGGTTATCGCGCACGGTTGGCTCAGGTACCGACCTGGTTGCCGGCACTGGAGCGCAGCCTGCTTGCCAGCCGCGAACCCGACGATTGCTGGCGACCTTGCCACCATGATCTCAATCCGGCTAACTTGTTGGGTCACGCGCCCTGGGTTATCGACTGGGAGTACGGTGCGGCAGGCCATCCCGGCTTTGAGGTGGCCAGCATCCAGCGCACCCACGACTGGCCCGAAGAGCAGCGCCTGGCGCTGGAGGAGCACTATGTGCGCACACTCCCGCGCCATGAGTGGCCCGATTTTCAGAGCGAGGCGTTTATCCCCTGGGTCGACTATATCGGTCTGCTCTGGGCCCTGCTGATGGCGGAACAAGACGCTTCGCCCGACTACGACACACTGATTACCCTCAACCGGCAACGACTGGAGTGACAGATGATCAACAAGGTGTGCTGGCACAAGCCAAAAACCTGGGGTCTGCTACTGCTCGGCCTGCTGCTGACCGGCTGCTCGACCCGGGTCATCTACTACTGGATTGATACCGCCATCATCTGGCAGCTGGACGACTATTTCGTCCTCACCTCCCCCCAGAAGGATCTGCTGAGCCGCGAGGTCAAAGGGCTGATGGCATGGCACCGCCAGCACGAGCTGCCCCGCTACGCCCGGGATCTCGATACCCTCGCCAAAGCGGTGGCCAGCCCCATGACGCCGGAGCAGATCTCCACCAATCTCGATGCGGTGCAGCAGAGCCTGACCCGCACCCTGGAGAACGCCATTCCCCGCACCGTCAGGCTGGCGAGCACCCTGAGCGATGAGCAGGTGACCCGCTTCATGGCCGATCGGCTCAAGCGCCAGCAGGAGCGGCAGCAGGAGTTCGCCAGTGAACCCAAAGAGAAGATGCTGGCGGAGTTTCGCGACAAGATGAACCAGCGCCTCGAGTACTGGATTGGTGAAGTGAAACCGGCGCAAGCGCCACTGGTGGCCCAATGGGCCGAGTGGCAGTACGAGCTGATGCCCCCCTGGCTCGAGTTCCAGACCTCCTGGACCAAAGAGCTGGACAGGTTGATGCAGCAGCGTCAGAGCCCCGATTTCACCCGCGAGCTGACCGAGCTGCTGGCACAGGGGGATGGCATGATGGATGGCCGCTTCACCGGTTATACTGAGCAGTCGCGCCAGCGCACCGTCAACTGGCTCTGCGCCATGAGTCAGTCGCTGGATCTGGCCCAGCGGGCCCATCTCTACTCCCTGCTCAAGGGCTATGCCCGCGATTTCCAGCAGATGACCGGTAGCTGACCAAGGGGCTTCAGAATAATCCTAATTGGGCGGCAAGGGTTGTCCCGCCTGCGCCGCCTGTGGTAGTTTCCCCTTTCCATTTATCGGGAATACCCTTTTGCGCCTTATCGACAAAGTCAAACTGGGGCTGGTGGCACTCGTTGTCTCGCTCACTCTGCTTTGTTCCATCAATGTGATGGAAGGCCCGCTGCTACCCGATCAGCAACAGACCCAGAGCTTCTCGCAAGCGAGCGAGAGCGACGATGGTGTCATCAAATTTGTGGCGACCAACCAGAATCACCTGCTGCGTTTTGAGCAGTCCCTGCGCAGTGACAACCAGCCCAAAAATGTGGTCTACGAACTGATCCAGAGCTGGTCTGCCCAGGCGATTCTGCTGGTGCTGCTTGGCTGGCTGTTGCTCGCCGCCCAGCTCTACCACAAGCAGCTCTTTCGCGATCCCTTCGCCACTATTCACCGCCACCGGCTGCAGCGCCAGTATCTGCAGTACCGCTTCACCCAGAGCTATCTGAGCGCCTAACCCCGAGGGGTTGGCACATCCACTGTTTGCTCATCTCCTCCTTCTGACGGATCCCGCTTCGGCCTGATCCGCACTTGATGCATCCCTTTTTCTGCGCCTTGCCGAGCCTTGATGCTATCGGCCTGCGCACCATTCTCCTGACAGAGGCCAATTTGCCATGAGAAAAACCAGTCATACCCTTCTCAACCGCATGAGCAAGTGGCAGTACGCCCTACTGCTGCTCATGCTGCTGACCTTTACCTTCTATTCGCTGCCGACCTTTTTTGGCGAGCAGCCCTCTCTTGGTCTGCACGGGCAGCAGAGCCTGACCACCAAACAGCAGATGCTGCTGACCGACAACCACCTGACCCCGGCCAAGATCATCGAACAACCGGAGCGGGTCGAGCTGGTCTTTGCCAGCCAGAGCGAACAGCAAAGAGCCAAACAACTGCTGGAGCAGCAGGGCCTCGACAGCGCAGCGCTGACGCTGGAGTTCCACTCCAACGCCCCGACCTGGATCAGCCGCCTTGGCGCCGATCCCATCAAGCTCGGCCTCGATCTGCGCGGCGGCTCCCAGCTGCTGATCGGGGTCGATGTCGATTTCGTTCTCGATGCCCAGACCAAGAATCTGGTCGACACCCTGCGCACCCGCTTCCGTGAAGCCAATCTGCGCGGAGCCGGCGTGGCCCGGGCCGATCTGGGCAGCGTCAATGTCACCCTGCCGGAAGCTGACGATCAGAGTGGCTGGATCACCATCATCAAGGAGAGTGCCGGTACCCGTCAGGATCAGTGGAAAATGACCCGCAGCGGCAACCAGCTCAAGCTGGTGCTGAGCGAGGCCGAGCGCACCCAGCTCATCAACAACGCCGTGACCCAGAACCTCTCCATCCTCAAGAAGCGGATCAACGAACTCGGCATCGTCGAAGCCTCGGTACAACGTCAGGGTCAGGATGGCATCCGCATCGAGCTGCCGGGCGTGCACAATCCCAAGCAGGCGAAAGAGGTGATCGGGGCGACCGCATCGCTGGCCTTCTACGAGGCCAAGGCTGACAGCCACTTCTACATCGCCGATCGCAACGGTCAGGCCGTCGGCATGGCGCGCCGGCCAGTGCTGACCGGCGAACACATCGTCGATGCCCGCGCCAACATGGGCGAGATGGGTCAGCCGCAGGTAAACATCGTGCTCGACACCCTGGGCGGCAACAAGATGAACCAGTTCAGCCGCCAGCATGTGGGCAAACCGATGGCGACCGTCTTCACCGAGTACAAGACCAATGCCCAGGGCAAGCTGCGCGCCCAGAGCGAGGTGATCAACGTCGCCACCATCCAGACAGCCCTTGGCAACCAGTTCCGCATCACCGGGATTGGCAGTCTGCCGGAAGCGCAGGAGCTCGCCATGTTGCTGCGCGCCGGTGCCCTCACCGCACCGCTCAAGATCCTGGAAGAGCGCAGTATTGGCCCGACCCTCGGGATGCAGAATATCGAAGCGGGCTTCACCGCCCTCGGGTTTGGCATGGCAGGCATGATGCTGTTCATGATGGTCTGGTATCGCAAGTTCGGCTGGGTCGCCATCACCGCGCTGGTCGCCAACCTGCTGATGCAGGTCGGCATGCTGGCAGTGCTGCCGGGGGCCGTGCTGACCCTGCCGGGGATCGCCGGTCTGGTGCTGACGGTGGGGATGGCGGTGGATACCCACGTGCTCATCTTCGAGCGGATCAAGGATCGCCTGCGTGACGGCGGCTCGCTGGCCAACGCCATCGACTTTGGCTATCGCTCGGCATTTCGCACCATCTTCGATGCCAACATCACCACGCTCATCTGCGCCGTGGTGCTCTACTCCATCGGTTCCGGGCCGCTGCAAGGCTTCTCCATCACCCTCATTCTGGGGCTTATCTCCAGCATGGTGACCGGGATCTGGGGCACACGCGCCATCATCAACCCCCTGTGGGGCCGCAGCAGCGAGCGCACGCTGAAGGTGTAACGGGGCGAACCGCCCCCTGATGAGCGGATCCGGCAACGCCACCGGCCATGGAGATGGCCAGCCAAACACGCCGGATCAGAGACATTTCCCCCGCAGTGCCAAGGCACGTCGGGATGCGGCCGCCAGCCAGACGCTGGCAAGCCAAGGAGAGAACTATGTTGAGAATGATTGTTGCCATGGGGCTGACCCGCTGGCGTTATATCGGCCTGTGGGCCTCTATCGTACTGACAGTGGCGAGCATCGCCATGCTGCTGGTCAACGGCCTTGCCCTCGGCCTCGACTTTACCGGTGGCACCCTGCTGGAGTTTCATATCCAGACCCTCAAGGAGGCCCATGAGCTCAACGCCATGCTCACCTCCCCGCTGGCGGGCGCGGTGGAGCTCAGCTCTGCCGGTGTCCCCGGCGAGTGGCTGATCAAGCTGCCACCGCACGAACTGCCCTGGCAGGCCACCGAGCTTGCCACCATGCTGACCCAGCAACTGGGCATGCCGGTTGAGC
The DNA here is from genome assembly GCF_038739615.1 of Aeromonas sp. SER. Lineage (NCBI taxonomy): Bacteria > Pseudomonadati > Pseudomonadota > Gammaproteobacteria > Aeromonadales > Aeromonadaceae > Aeromonas > Aeromonas sp. SER. The sequence goes on from NZ_JBCGFC010000003.1 coordinate 198,494, forward strand.
TGCTGCGCACCACCATCGTCGGCCCGCAGGTGGGCGCCGAGCTGTTCCAGCAGGGGATGCTGGCGGTACTGGTCGCCTCCCTCGCCATCTCGGCCTATCTGGCGTTTCGCTTCGAGTGGCGTCAGGCCATCGGTATTCTTATCTCGGTGATCCACGATGCCATCGTGGCGCTGGGGTTGCTGGCGCTGTTCAACATCGAGTTTGATCTCAACGTCATCGCCGGTCTGATGGCGGTGATCGGCTACTCCCTCAACGACAGCATCGTGATTTCGGACCGCTTGCGGGATCTGCTGAGCTCGCGCACCCAGATGGGGATCCACGAATGTTCTGATGTTGCCATCAAGGCCACCTTCAGCCGCACCATGATCACCTCGGGCACCACTTTGTTTACCGTCGGGGCACTGCTGCTGTTTGGCGGCGATACCCTCTACGGTTTCTCCTTCACTCTGTTCACCGGCATTCTGGTGGGGACCATCTCCTCCATCACGGTGGCCTCGACCGTGCAGGAGCTGCTGGGTCTGAGCCCGCAGGCCTATCAGAAGAAGGGTGAGGAGCCGCTGGCAGAGGCAGCATAACCGCCCTTTTTGCGGTTCTTTTTACGGTCTGTTTTACCTCCCACCTTGCGGCCCCTGCACACAAGCAGGGGCCTCTTTCCTGCCCACGCTGTTAACGCTGTTAGCTTCTTTTTGCGAAGAAAATTTACGAGTGAGCAGATTGACAGCAAAAGATGAAAAAACAACCACACCTTAATAACAAAAAAGTCATTTTATTACGGCATCCCCCTCAAAAATGTGACTGAAAGCACTTTCTTTAGGTCTCAAAAGCGGCAAGATTGTAGTGATTTATCTACAAAGGGATACAAGATGTTGTTACAACCTGCCAATACAGCAAAGGCAAGACAGTTGCTGAACGAGACCATGGCTTTGGTTCTCGCCGGAGGGCGGGGTAGTCGCCTCAAACAGTTAACTGATAACAGAGCGAAGCCTGCAGTCCACTTTGGCGGAAAATTCCGCATCATCGATTTTGTGCTCTCCAACTGCATCAACTCCGGCATTCGCCGCGTCGGTGTGGTGACCCAGTACAAATCCCACAGCTTGCTGCGCCACCTTCAGTCAGGTTGGTCTTTCTTGCGCTATCAGATGAACGAGTTCATCGACCTGCTGCCCGCGCAACAGCGCGTGGACGAGGTCAACTGGTATCGGGGCACCGCTGATGCGGTCTATCAGAACCTGGACATCATCCGCGACCACGGTCCCAAATATATCGTCGTACTGGCAGGCGACCACATCTACAAGATGGACTACGCCGCCATGCTGCTCGACCACGTCAACATGGGCGCCAAGGTGACCGTTGCCTGTATCGAAGTGCCGCGCAGTGAAGCGAGTGCCTTCGGGGTGATGGCGATCGATGGCGATCGCAAGATCAACGCCTTTGTGGAAAAGCCGGCCAACCCGCCTGCCATGCCGGGCAAGGAAGATACCTCCCTCGCCTCCATGGGGGTCTACATCTTCGATGCCGACTATCTCTATCAGTTGCTGGATGAAGACATCACCAACGACGAATCCCACCACGATTTCGGGATGGACGTGATCCCCCGCGTGGTGCGGGAAGGGACTGCGTACGCTCACCCGTTTGGCATGTCCTGCGTCGGCTGCAATGCCGAGAAGCGTCCCTACTGGCGCGATGTGGGCACTGTGGACTCCTTCTGGGAGGCCAACATGGATCTCGCCTCCGTCACTCCGGAGCTCGATATCTATGATCAGGACTGGCCCATCTGGACCAGCCAGACCATGACGCCGCCTGCCAAGTTCGTGCAGGACAGAAACGGCCAGCACGGCATGACCATCAACTCGATGTTCTCTGGCGGCACCATTGTCAGCGGCTCCTTTATCCTGAGCTCGGTCCTCTTTACCAATGTGCGGGTTCACTCTTTCTGCACCCTGGATCAGGCCGTGGTCTTCCCCGGGGTAGAGATCGGGCCGGGCTGCCGCCTGCGCCGGGTTGTGATCGACAAGGGGTGCAAGCTGCCGGAAGGGATGGTGATCGGTGAAAACGCCGATGAGGATGCCCGTCGCTTCTATCGCTCCGAACAGGGCATAGTCCTGGTAACCAAAGAGATGCTGGACAAACTCAAGGCGTAATATCACGTCTTGAACGGGGCTCTGGCCCCTATTCGAAGGGGCCATCAGGGCCCCTTTCTTGTTTCTCTGCGGTGTCGAGCCAGCTCCCCTTTATGCTTCTTTTGCTCTCTCCCCTACGCAACCGTAAACATTTAATTACAAAAGTCACTCCCCATCACGCTATGCTTCGCTATTTTATTACCATAACGACTATATCAACGCGTTTTTATCTGCATAAATGGCAGTAAACCCACTTGTTTCACTTGATTGTTTGTTTTTACTTGGTAAGGTGAGGGCGGTTGCGTAACAAAGCACGTACCAATGTAAAAATAAATGTACGATCGCTTTTAGAATTCAGTCCAGAGAGAACGACATCATGCAAAGAGATCCCCTGAACAACATCCATATCCAGTCCGAACAAGTGATGATCACGCCTGCCCAGCTCAAGGAGAAATTGCCTATCTCCGCCAAGGCGCTGGCATTCGTGCAAGGGGCCCGCAATACCATCGCCGATATCATCCACCGCCGTGACCACCGGCTGCTGGTGATCTGCGGCCCCTGCTCCATTCACGACATGGAGGCCGCCAAAGAGTACGCAACCAGACTCAAGGCCTTGCATGATGCCTATCAGGACTCTCTCTACATTGTGATGCGGGTTTACTTTGAGAAACCCCGCACCACGGTGGGCTGGAAGGGCTTTATCAACGATCCCAATCTGGATGGCACCTTCGACGTAGAGCTGGGGCTGCATCGTGCCCGCGAGCTGCTCTGCTCGCTGGCCGAGATGGAGCTGCCGCTGGCGACCGAAGCGCTCGACCCCATCAGCCCGCAATACCTGGCCGAGCTCTTCTCCTGGTCGGCCATTGGCGCCCGCACCACCGAATCCCAGACCCACAGGGAGATGGCCTCCGGCCTCTCCATGCCGGTCGGCTTCAAGAATGGCACCGACGGCAATTTGGGCACCGCCATCAATGCCCTGCAATCGGCCTCCTCTCCCCACGCCTTTATGGGTATTAACCAGCAGGGCCAGGTCGCGCTACTGCAGACCCAGGGCAACCCGGATGGCCATGTGATCCTGCGCGGCGGCAAACACCCCAACTACGACTCGGTCAATGTGTCGCTGGCGGAAGAGGCGCTGGAAAAAGCAGGCCTGCAGCCGGGACTGGTAGTGGATTGCAGCCACGGCAACTCCAGCAAGGATCACCGTCTGCAGCCCAAGGTGGCTGACAACGTCATCCACCAGATCCTGGAGGGAAACCGCTCCATCATCGGGGTGATGCTCGAATCCAACCTGTTCGAGGGTAACCAGTCGAGCGAGCAACCCAAGTGCGAGATGCGCTACGGTGTCTCCATCACCGATGCCTGCATCGACTGGGAGACCACAGAGGCGCTGCTGGCCCGTTGCCACAGCCAGCTGGCGGCACCACTCAAGAGCAGAACTGGCGGTTAAGCCGTGATATCTTGATGCAACATATTGAATCACAAGGTGCCGCTGCTGGCGGCCCCCACAGGGACTGAAGATGGCAGAAGAGTTGAATGCCCTCAGGGACAAGATTGATGCGGTAGACCGGCAGCTGATCGATCTGCTGGCCGCCCGTCTGGCGCTGGTGGGAGAAGTGGGTGAAGTGAAGAGCCGCCACGGCCTGCCCATCTACGCACCGGAGCGGGAGGCCAGCATGCTGGCCCGCCGCCGTACCGAAGCCGAGGCACTGGGCGTGCCGGGTGATCTCATCGAAGACGTGCTGCGCCGGGTGATGCGCGAATCTTACGCCAGTGAAAAAGATACCGGCTTCAAGTGCATGAAGCCGGATCTGGGCAAGGTGGTGATCATCGGTGGTCAGGGCCAGCTTGGCCGCCTGTTTGGCCATATGTTCACCCTCTCGGGCTATCACGTCGATACCCTCGAACAGGCCGACTGGCCGCGTGCTGACGAGATCCTCGCCGGAGCCGGTCTGGTGATGGTAGCGGTGCCCATCGACATCACCTGCCAGATCATCGACCGGCTCGGCAACCTGCCCGCAGATTGCCTGCTGGTGGATGTCACCAGCGTCAAATCAGCGCCGCTCGAGCATATGCTGGCTGTGCACCGGGGGCCTGTGCTGGGGCTGCACCCCATGTTCGGACCGGATGTGGCGAGTCTCGCCAAGCAGGTGATCGTCTGCTGTCAGGGACGTGACGCTGCCGCCAGCCAGTGGCTGCTGGAGCAGATGACCATCTGGGGCGCCCGCCTGCAGCAAGTGGAAGCCAAAGCCCATGATGAGGCGATGACCTTTATCCAGGCGCTGCGCCACTTTGCCACCTTTGCCTACGGCTGGCACCTCTCCCGGGAAGGAGCCAATCTGGAGCGGCTGCTGGCGCTGAGCTCCCCCATCTATCGGCTGGAGCTGGCCATGGTGGGGCGGCTGTTTGCCCAGGATCCCCACCTCTATGCCGACATCATTCTGTCGTCGCCACAGAACCTGGCTATGATCCGCCGCTACTACCAGAACTTCGGCGAGGCGCTGGGTCTGCTGGAGCGTGGAGACAGGGACGGTTTTATCGAGGCGTTCAGCCAGGTTTCCGGCTTCTTTGGCGAACACGCCGACCAGTTCCTGCGCGAAAGCCGCACCCTGCTGGCACAAGCCAACGATCGCCGCCAGCACAGCTGAGCGAGCCCGCACCAACCGATTGCCAAGGGAAGATGCCTCTCATCTTCCCTTTTTATTGATACGCCCTTAATTGCCACGCTGTTTCTTGGCTCTCCATTTCTTGACTCGCCATCCAAAAGCCCCGGCCTAAACACACGCTGGAGCTCCTTTTGCAGACCACGCTCTTCCCTTATCAGCTCACCAGCGGAAAATAATCGCACTTGTTTTACTGCCCACCGCTAATGGTCGCTCGCTTGCTATCCATCTGACAGCAACTGGCAATCGGCAATCGGCAATCGGCAATCGGCAATCGGCAATCGGCAATCGGCAATCGGCAATCGGCAATTAAACATCGAGCAGCAATACAACCGAACAGCCAAGCCACAGGCCAAATCAGCCATATTGGCTATTGGCTATTGGCCTCTTCTGCCACAGACCTGAGGAGGACTAAACCATTGCAGATACACGAAAAGCTATGACGTCCATCCAACAGGCTCTCAATTAGACAGCCCGTTAAGATCGGCCATATCCCTCATTACGTTGAACTCAATGCACCAAACCCCGACAACAGGCCAAGAAGATCGCCATAAATTTAATTTATGTATTTTCCCAAAATGACCGAATTTTTGTTTATACCGCACATATATTTCTTCCCCAGCACCTAGCGCTGCAATTCTCCACCGGACAGAGGCTGCACCCGAATTTGGGCTGTTCACTCAGCAGAACGTAGCCTGTTAGCCTGAAGACATTTATGAGCTGCAGGAGCAGGAGCAGGAGCAGGAGCAGGAGCAGGAGCAGGAGCAGGAGCAGGAGCAGGAGAGATTAATCGTTACAACAGCTTTGGCAACTTGGGCAGCAATAGGGCATACCCAGCTGCTCATCCAATCGCTAGCAAGGCAGCAAGACGCCAAAAAGAAAATGGCCGGATATCAATCCGGCCATTTTATCGCTTAGTCAAAGACTCAAGCTTGGATATTGCTTGTCAGCAACTTCTTATTAGAAGTTGTACTGCAGAGCAACAGTCCACTCGTCGTCCAGCTTCTCGATGCTCTGGATTTTGTATTCGGTGTAAGCTTTCAGCTTCGGAGTGAAAGAGTACTGAACACCCAGCAGAGTTTCGTCAACCAGATCCTTGTAGCTGGAACCGGCAGTGTTAGCTTTGACTTTGGACTCTTTAAAGTTGTAACCAGCCAGGAAGGTCCAAGCGTCTACGTTGTAGGACGCAGCCAGCTCATAACCACGGCCTTTGTCTTTGTCGCCAGCGGTCGCTGAAGAGTACTTCAGGTCGCCTTCGGTATACATACCGGCGAAGTAGAAACCGTTGATGGCATAGTGAGCGCCCAGAGCCCACTCTTTCTTGTCACCGGTGGTGCCACTTACAGTGTTTTCCAAGTCGGAGTAGGCATAACCAGCGTTGAAGCCCAGACCGAAGTCAAAGTCGTAGCCAGCCGCAGCTGCATAACCGTAGTTACGCTTAACGTTATCACCGTATGCGGTTTTCTCTTTGATGCTTTGACCTACATCAGTAACAACAACAGCTTTCTCATCGTTGGTCTGATAAGACAGCTTGCCTTTGAAGCCACCGATAGCGTTGGAGTAAATGATCTGGCCTTCTTGACGACCGTCGTAGAAGTTACCGGCATCGCCCCACTCGTTGAAGATATCGGTCGGTTCCAAGACGTCGTAGAAGGCGGTATCGGTCTGACCGAAGATGATCTTACCGTATTGGGTACCGTCGAAGCCGACATAGACGTGACGGGAGTTGAACTTGTTGTCAGAGTTTTCAGCAGAAACTTGCCACTCGGTCTTGGCGATAGCAGCCCAAGTGTTGTTCAGAGCAATTTTGCCAGACCAACCCAGACGGGAAGAACCAATCAGCTCACCGTCGACGTCAGAGTAGTGCGCTGCAACACCCGGGGTCTTCTCGTTAAGACCGGTTTCTTGGTTGATGCTCCAAGAATCCTTAGTTGCAGCAACAGATTTGTTGTGATCGCCGTAGTAGTTAGCCTGTACACGGCCGTATACGTCGAAAGTCACACCGTCTTTGTCATAAACAACGGCAGCGTTGGCTGCGGATGCAAACAGAGCCGGGATAGCAATAGCCAGAATTGTCTTTTTCATAGTTTCCAATGCCTACTGTAATTAAACACTAAGTCTTTGTTATTCCCTGTGTTAGCGATGTACTTTGCATCACTATGACGGCGAGACTAGCACCGGGTTTTCACAACCGCAACGAAAAAACTTGGAACTTTTTATGAAAAGCATAGTCACCGAGGCAGAAATGTGAGCCAGCTCTCACAATGTCTACCCACCAAAGGAAAACGTTTACAATGCTTTTTGCTGTTTTTTTATACTTGCACAGCCTGTTTTTTAGGTAATTGCAGCTAACTCCCTGATAAACAACCAACCTCATCAGACCAGTGCGAAATGAGGGTGATGAAAGAGCGCCCCTCGACCCCGACAAGGGGATACGGGTATCCTTAGCCTTTCCCCGCGCAACAACCAAACTGGCCTCCTCTTTATGCTGTCAACTCGCCTCAAAGCCACTATTCGTCAAACCTACCGCCAGATTTCGGATGGCTTGCCCGGTTTTGTGCCGCGTAAAGAGCAGAATTTTCTGGTTGCCGAGATAGCCAAGACGCTGACCGGGGAGTATGACAAACAGCGCCGTATTCTGGTGGCCGAGGCGGGCACCGGTATCGGCAAGTCCCTCTCCTATGCTCAGGGAGCGATCCCTGTCGCGAGATTGACCCAGAAAAAGCTGGTGATCTCCACCGCCACCGTGGCATTGCAGGAGCAGCTGATCCACAAGGATCTCCCTTTCTATCACCGCCACAGCGAGTTGCCGTTTCGTTTTATGCTGGTCAAGGGGCGCCAGCGCTACTGCTGCGAACATCTGCTGGAGCAGGCTGCAAGCGGTAGCGAGATGGCCAACTTCGAATTCGACTTCGGCGCCCTGAGCAAACACAAACCGTCCGAAGCCGACAAGAGTTGCTATCAGGCGCTATGGCAGGCCTACACGGAAGGCAAGTGGGATGGCGATCGGGACAACTGGCCCAAACCCATTCCCGACCTTTGTTGGGATCGTATCGCCGCCGATCGCCACACCTGCAACAAAGCGCTGACTCACCATCAACACTGCCCCTTCCACCGCGCCCGCAACGACATGGATGCGGCTGACGTGCTGGTGGTCAACCATGCGCTGCTGCTTTCTGACCTCACCATGGGGGGGGGCATCATCCTGCCGCCGCCCGACGAGTGCATCTATGTGCTGGACGAAGCCCACCATTTGCCCACCATCGCCCGGGATCATGGCGCCGCCTCGGCCAGCGTCAAAGGCTCCCGCCGCTGGCTGGAAAAACTGGTGCAAAGTGCAGGCAAGCTGACTCGTACGCTCAATAAAGAGAGCCTCATCGATCCGCAATTGAAGTTGCAGGATGCCCTCGCCTCTATTCAACCCGACCTCAAGGCGGTGGAGCAGTGGCTCGTCAGCAATGACCGGCTGTTTGGCAGCGAGATGCACTACCGTTTTGGCGAAGGGGTATTGCCAGACCCGCTGCCGATGCTGGCGGAAAATCTCAAGGAGTCGAGCAAGAAGGCGCTGCGAGCGCTGGACAGAATGCAGGCAGCCATCGGTGAAGCCCTGAAAGATGGCGAGATCCGTCGCAAGGAGGCCGAGCCGCTACTGGCCGAGAGCGGTTTTCATCTGCAGCGGCTGGAGAGTTTCTGTGCCCTGTGGGAGATGTTGGGGCGCCATATTCCCGAGGGGAAGACCCCGCTCGCCCGCTGGATGGCCAAGAGTGACGATGGCGACATCTGGCTGCATGCCTCCCCCATCGAGGTGGGTTATCTGCTGGAAGAGTGGCTCTGGTCCAGATGCCTTGGCGCCGTGCTGGTCTCGGCCACCCTGACCGCCCTCTCCTCCTTTAGCTATTTCCGCCACCAGGTGGGTTTGAAGGAGCACGACGGCACCCGCTATCTGCGCCTGCGCTCTCCCTTTGATTATCAGAAGGCCGAGCTCTATCTGCCCAAGATGGCCCATGAGCCCAACTCCCCAGCCTTCACCAACGAGCTGATTAGTGCCCTGCCACGACTGCTGGCGGGTAAAGAGGCAAGCCTGGTGCTCTTCTCCTCCTACCGGCAGATGAACGAGGTGGCCATTGGTCTCAGGGCAAAAGGACTCTCTTTGCTGGTACAGGGCGAAGCCTCCCGCAACGCCCTGCTCACCCTGCACAAGCAGAAGTGCGACGGCGGTCAGGCCAGCATCCTGTTCGGTACCGGCAGCTTTTCCGAAGGGCTGGATCTGCCCGGTCACTACCTCACCAACCTGGTCATCACCAAGCTGCCGTTCGCGGTGCCCAACTCGCCGGTGGAAGAGGCCACTGCCGAGTGGGTCGAGAAGCGGGGCGGCAATCCCTTTTTGCAACTGACGGTGCCGGAGGCGTCGCGCAAGCTCATTCAGGCCTGTGGTCGCCTGATCCGCAAGGAGGCCGATCGGGGACGGGTCACCATTCTCGATCGTCGCCTGCTGACCAAACGCTATGGCAAGGGGCTGCTCGATGCCCTGCCCCCGTTCAAACGGCGCATTGAATGACACTCCCGAATCACGCTGCCACTCAATCTTAATGAGATAAAAGATGATATCTGGGTTGATTTTGACCAACTCAAAGAGCAATTGCCGCAGTGGGCCAAACCTGTAAAAATGAGCCCCTGTTTTCAGCAGGCAATCGTCTGACTGTTCAAGGAGATGAAATGAAACTGACTGTTCTGGTACCGGCACTGGCTGGTCTGTTGTTTGCGGGTAGCGCTCTGGCCAATACCCAGGTCGAAGTAAGTGCCCCTTATGTTGCCCAGCTGATCGACGGCCAACCGATCAACCCCAAACTGCTCGACAAAACCAGCACTTTCCCGCTCAGCGCCGGCAAGCATCAGCTGGTTGTTGCTTTTGAAGGGAACTACTCCAGCCGCAACGACATCAAGCTGGTAACTGCCGAACCGCTGGTGCTCAACTTTACTGCCGCCGACAACCAGAAGTTGGTGCTGGACTTCAAAAAGCCCCGCAATGAAATGGAAGCCAAGCAGTTCGTCAAGGATCAGAAAGTTGCACTGAAAGACGCCGCCAGCGGTCAGACCGTGGCCAGCGAGCAGTTCGTGATGCCGAAAGTCGAAGGCTTCCAGCTGACTCGTGACTACCAGCAAGAGCTGATCAACATGGGCAAGGCATTCAACCAGCCCAAGACTGTCGCCATCTCCTCTGCGGCCGTCATGGCTGCCGCCAGCGCACCGGTACAAGTAGCGCCGAGCAAGGCCGAGAGCAACCCGGAGGCCCTGACCCAGCTGCAAAACTGGTACAACAAGGCTGATGTGGAGACCCGCAAAGCGTTCCAGATCTGGGTTATCCAGCAGCAGTAATTGGATGATTCATCCCGCATCGCCGGGAGAGACAAGGGGAGCCTGGCTCCCCTTTTTCATATCTGGAGAGGCCCAGCCGTCATGTCACTGCGCATATTCTATCACCCCCTCTACTCTGCCCTGGCCCTGCCGGAGCATCATCGCTTCCCGCTGGCCAAGTATCAGGCGCTGTTTGAGCACCTTGGCAGCCTCGGCTATCCACTGGCTGAGGCCGCGCCCGCCAGCCGCGCACAGATAGAGAGCGTGCATGATGCGGCTTATGTGGAGGCGGCCCTCGCCGGCACCCTCGATGCGAGCGCCATCCGCCAGCTTGGTTTTCCCTGGTCTCCCTTGCTGATTGAACGCACCTTGCGCTCGGTAGGTGCCACCATTGCCGCCAGCCGCCACGCCCTGGAGCAGGGTTGCGGCCTGCAGATCTCCGGCGGTTATCATCACGCCCACCGGAATGTTGGCAGCGGCTTTTGTCTCTTCAACGATCTGGTGATCGCCGCCCAGACCTGTCTGGACGAAGGGCGCTGCGAGCAGGTACTGATCATCGATCTCGATGTCCATCAAGGGGATGGCAGCGCAGCCCTGTGCCAAGGGCGGCGCGATATTATCACCCTCTCTCTGCACGGGGAGCACAACTTCCCCCGCCACAAGCACGCCTCCCACATGGATTTTCCCTTGCCAAGCGGCATGGCGGACGATGCCTATCTCACCACGCTGGCGGAAGCGCTCAATCTGGCGCTGCGGCTCTACACCCCCGACCTCATCCTCTATCAGGCTGGCGTGGACGTACACCGGGGCGACGAGCTTGGCTATCTCGCCTTGAGCGATGAGGGAGTTCGCCTGCGCGATGCCATGGTATTTGAGTGCGCCCGACAGCACGGCTTGCCCATTGCAGCCGTGCCGGGTGGTGGCTACCGGCGCGACTGGCAGCAGTTAATCCCGCTGCATATGTCCTTGTTTGAAGAGGCAAAAAAGCGTTATGGCTAGCCGTTAATCTCTGATAACCACCGTTGCAGACAACAACAAGGCGGCTCAAGGGCCGCCTCTGCGTTATATCGCGCGTCATTGCGCAGTCTTTATCCCTTATCGGAAAGCGAGGATGGCGCCCTGCTGCTCTCGTTCAGGCGTGGGCCACCGGCGTAGGGTGTTTCCCCATGGGGCGCAGCAGCATCAGCAGATAGATAAGCGACACGCCGGCGATCATGATGAAGAGCAAGTTATCCGAAAGGTGCTGCATCAGGAGCGCAGTATAGGCTGGGCCGAGCAGGCTACCGATGGTATAGCTCAGCAGCAGTGCCTGATTCATCGCCACCAGCTGATGGTGTTCGACCTTCTCGCAGGCCCAAGCCATGGCCACCGGATAAAGAGTAAAACCGGCAGCGCCCAGGATAAACAGGGCCGGCCCCATCGCCACGCCGCCGAGCATGGCTGCGCAACCCAGGATCACCACCAGCACCTGCACCCGCAATACCGGCAGACGCCCGAAGCGATCCGCCAGACGGCCGACCGGCCACTGCCCCAGGATACCGGCACTCACCATCACCGCCATCCAGTAGCCGATCTCCCCATCGCTCACTCCCTGATGATTGAGGTAGAGCGGCATCAGGCCATAGAGCGACCCCAACACGATGCCGGAGATGATGCAGCCATCGACCCCGAGCCGCGCCTGACGCAGCCGCAGCATCGGCCAGACCCGGGTCGTCCCCTGTGCTTCGCTGCCCTCACTGACGATGCGAGTGAACAACAGCGGCAGAATCGCCGCCAATACCAGTCCGGTCGCCCAGGGCAGCACGTCCATCAGGCCGGTCGGCAGCTTGCTGACCAGCAGCTGCCCAAGCACGGTTCCCAGGTAATAGACCATCATGTAGGCGGCCAGCAGTCGCCCCCGATTGTGCGCGTTGCCGCTGCACATCAGCGCACTCTCCACCACCACCCATATCATGGCGCAGCCGATGCCGGCAATGAATCGCCAGGCGAGCCAGCTCCAGAAACCGAGGGTAATGCCGAGCCCGACACAACCTGCGGCAAAGATAACGGAGGAGAGGTAGTAGCTGCGGTTAAAGCCAAAACGCTTGATCAGGGTGCCCGCCAGCAGGGTTCCCAGCAGGTTGCCGCTGAAATAGGAGGAGCCGACCATGCCCACCTGCCAGGTCGGCAGATTGTCATGGGCAAGCCAGAGCGGCACCAGAGTATTGAGCACCGCGATGGAGAGGGTCAACAGCAACAGGCCACAGAGCAGTAACTGCACTGGCCGGGTGTATGTGGTCATGGGTAGAACCGTGAGGAGAGTCAAAATGCGAGCGCATCATGCCACTGCCAAATCCATTGTCAATCGGCGCTGCAGCCAAGTCGCAAGGTTTTGTTGCACGCTGTGATTGCTGCGAGATATGCCCCCATTTAACACCAGCGGTATCCTTTTGATTAACGAGAGATTTGGCCATAAAACCGGGATATGGCCAGTTGAAAATCATCCCTTCGCGCTACCTTGGCTCGCTTTTGCGGCCATAAACAGAAGAGGCGGCCCCCTCTTCTTTAATACCGAGCTCAATGCCGGTTAGCGCTGACGCTTCTTGGCGTACTTGCGACGAGCCCGCGCCTGGCGCTCCTCTTCCCGCTCCGCCTTCTCTTTGGCCTTCTGCTCGGCCTCGGCATCAGCTTCCACGATTTCTACGCTCACCATCTCCGGGGTCTCCAGCGAGATACGACCCAGCATCCCCGAACGGAATTCGTTGACCAGGATCTCGGACGCCTTGTGCAGATCTGCCAGCCCGCCCTTGCGCATGAAGCCGCGCTGGCGAGCGATCAGATCCAGCAGCTCGATCTCGGTCTCGGGCAGCTCTTCAATCTGATAACGCGCCTTGATCCGCTCCGGATACGCCTTGAGGAAGTAATCGGCGGCGAACATGGCGATGTCCGCATAGTCATAGACGGTATCCTTGATAGCCGCCGTGATGGCCAGCCGATAACCGCAGGAGGGCGGGTTGAGCTTGGGCCACAAAAAGCCCGGGGTATCGGTCAGGATAACGTGGTTGTCGAGCTTGATCCGCTGCTGGGACTTGGTCACTCCCGCCTCGTTGCCGGTGCGGGCGATGATGCGCCCGGCCAGGGTGTTGATCAGGGTGGATTTGCCCACGTTGGGAATACCCATGATCATGGCGCGCACGCCGCGCAGCTCCAGATTGCGCTCCGGCAGCATCTCGTGGCAGAGGGTCAGCAGTTGCTTGATCTTCTCCGGCTCCTGCTGGGTCAGGGGCAACGCCTTGATCCCCTTCTCCTTTTCCATGTGGGCCACCCACAGCTCGGTGATCTCGGGGTCGGCGAGATCCGCCTTGTTGAGCACCTTGATCACTGGAGTATCGCCACGCAGCTCGGGCACCAGCGGGTTTTCGCTGGAGAAGGGGATGCGGGCGTCGAGCATTTCGATGATGACATCGACCTGGGGCATGACCTCGGCAATCTCTTTGCGGGCCTTGTGCATGTGACCGGGGAACCAGTTGATGGACATATCCGTTACTCTCATCTAGGGACTGCGGGCGCGGGCTTGCAATGAAGCGAGCGGCGAGCGGTGGTGGACGCAGGGCGTCGCAAGGGGGCGCATTTTACCTGCACCCGCCCAGATTTGACAGGCCATTCTAGCCCGCAGGTCCTAAACCGGCCAGATTTCCTCCCGTTTGTCAGCCTTGTCAGGCTGCGCTACAGAGTCCGATTATTGATAGATAAGTGATTGATACAACATCACATTCAGATATCACTTTCACCGGATTGTCATTCACTCTCACTAAAAGTGTCATCTGCGACCTCTAGGCTGCGCTCAGGTTTTACAAGGAGCGAACCTCGATGAAAAAAATGGCAGGTGTTGCAGTGATGATGGGGGCCGCACTGGTCGCCGGCTGCAACTCAGAAAACAACTCGCAGGAGAACAAACCCGGCTCTGGCGCCCGGAACGTGATCTTCTTCCTCGGCGACGGCATGGGGCTCAACACCCTGACCGCCGCCCGCATCTACGGCGTTGGTGAAGAGGGCAGCCTCACCATCGATACCCTGCCGGAGACGGCCTTCATCAAGACCTTCTCCCACGACTCTCAGGTAACCGACTCGGCCCCCTCCATGTCCGCCTACATGACCGGGGTCAAGAGCAACAACGGCGTCATCAGCATGGACAGCGACGCCACTCAGGAGAGCAACTGCAGCAAGAGCGCCGGCAAGCCGGCCACCACCTTGCTGGAGCTGGCCAAGGCCGCCGGCCGCGGTACCGGCGTGGTCACCACCACCCGGGTGACTCACGCCACCCCGGCTGCCACCTATGCCCACCTCTGCAACCGCGATCTGGAAGCCGACATCGCTGCCCAGCTGGTGCCCGGTGGCGCCGGTTACAACAGCGCCCTCAAAGAGGGGGTGGACGTGGTGCTCGGTGGCGGCAGCAGCTTCTTCCTGCCCAAAGCCGACAAAGGCAAACGCGAGGATGGCCGCAACCTCATCTCCGAGATGAAGGCCAAAGGCTACCAGTTTGCCGGCAATCTGGATGAGCTGAACAAGGCCGAAGCGGGCAAGCCGCTGCTGGGACTGTTTGGCGCAAGCCACATGAAATATGACCTGGATCGCCCCGCCAGCGAGCCCTCCCTGGCCCAGATGACCCTGGCCGCCATCAAGCAGCTCAAAGAGAAGAAGCAGGGTTACTTCCTGATGGTGGAAGGGGGCCGCATCGACCACGCGCTGCATGACACCAACGCCAAGCGTGCGCTGCAGGACACCCTCGCCTTCGACAACGCCATCAAGGCGACCCTCGACGAGGTGAAGAAAACTGATCCCGAGCTGAAAAACACCCTGATCGTGGTCACCGCCGACCATGACCACACCCTGGTGCTCAACGGCTACGCCAAGCGTACCGGCAAGACCACCGCCGACAACCCCGGCGTGCTCGGGCTGGTGAAGAACTACGAAACCGGCGAGCCGAGCAAGGATGCCGACGGCATGCCCTACACCATCATCGGCTTTGGCAACGGCTACAACCGGGTGGATGGGCCGCGCAGCAGCGTGGCAGCGCTGGATGACGCCACCGTCTCCGCCAACGACTATCACCAGGAGGTAGTGGTCAAGGTGGGTGAAATCGGCAACGAGACCCACGGCGGCACCGACGTCTTCCTCGGCGCCGTCGGCCGGGGAGCGGAGAGCTTCCACGGCTCACTCGACAACACCGCCGTGTTCGGCAAGGTCAAGGCTGCGGCCGGGCTGTAAGGAGCATTCCCATGAAAAGAGCCATCAACCAATCCATGAAGCAGAACCTGCATAAAACCCTGGTCAGCACAGCCATGCTGGCCGCCCTCGGCGGCGCGGCCCAGGCACAGGCCGCCGATGCCAAGAACGTCATCCTCTTTATTGGCGACGGCATGGGCCCCACCGTGCTCACCGCTACCCGTCTCTACAAGGTGGGGGAAGAGGGCAATCTGGAGATAATGAAGCTGGCCCGCAGCGCCCGCATCAAGACCTTCTCCAACGATGCCCAGACCACCGACTCGGCCCCTTCCATGGCGGCCTACACCACCGGGGTCAAGATGAACAACGAGGTGATCGCCATGAGCAGCGACACCAAGGCCGTCGCCCCCGGCAAGGATGCCAACGGCAACAAGGGCGTCAACAACTGCGCCAGCGACAACGGCAAGCCAGTGCCCACCATTCTCGAGCTGGCCAAGGCAGCGGGCAAGTCGGTGGGGGCCGTCACCACCACCGAGCTGACCCATGCCACCCCAGCGGCCACCTACTCCCACATCTGCCATCGGGATGCCGCCTACGCCATCGCCGCACAGGCGGTACCGGGCGGCGCCGGCTTCAACACAGCCTTGGGGAACGGGGTAGACGTGCTGATGGGGGGCGGCGCCAACCACTGGACGCCCTACAACGGCACCAGCAACAAGGGCGGCCGTGCCGACGGGCGGGATCTCACCGCCGAACTGACCACTCAGGGCTATCGCTACGTCACCACTCGCTCTGACCTTGCCAAGGTCGAGAGCGGCAAGCTCATCGGCCTGTTCAGCGCCAAATCCCACCTCGACTACGAGCTGGATCGGGTCGCCAAGGGGGAGGCCAATACCCAGCCGTCGCTCTCCGAGATGACAGCCAAGGCGATCGATCTACTGAGCCAGAACAGTCAGGGTTACTTCCTGATGGTGGAAGGGGGCCGGATCGATCACGCCCTGCACGGCACCAATGCCAAGCGCTCGCTCACCGACGCGGTGGCGCTGGACGAGGCGGTCAAGACGGCGCTCGGCAAAGTGGATTTGAAAGATACCCTGATCGTGGTCACCGCCGACCATGACCACACCATGATCATCAACGGTTACTCCGCCAAGGGCAACAAGGTGCTGGATCTGGTGAAAAATGGCGACGGCTCGACCCAGAACGACGTGGATGGCAAGCCGTTCACCACCCTGGTGTTCGGTAACGGCCCCAACCGTCCCGACGTGCGCCCCACCCTCACCAGCGATCAGGTGATGGCGGACGACTACCTGCAAGAGACCGGGGTCAAGCTCGGCTCCGAGACCCACGGCGGCGGCGATGTGATGCTGTTCGCCGACGGCGCCGGCAGCAGCCGCTTCAAGGGGACGCTGGATAATACCAAGGTGTTCGGCAAGCTGAAGGAGGCGCTCGGCCTGTAAACGGCAGGGCCCGGCATCGCGCCGGGCCCTGCTCGTTCGAGCGATAATCCATATGCGACTGTTACTTCCGTTGTGGCTGCTCGCCAGCAGCCTCTCATTTCCCCTTCTTGCCGATGAAGTCCCCGATCTGGCCGCCCGCATCCACTATCAGGACCGGGTGACCAGCAGCGACGGCATCAGCAAGGAGAGCCAGTGGCAGGAGAAGTGGCTGCGGGTCGGCGATCAGGTGTGGAGCCAGCGTCTCATCCCGCTGCCCCTTGCCCGCGCCTACCACGCCGCTCACGATGCCACCCCGGGCCACAAACACTTTACCCACCAGATGGCGGCGCGCTGGGTAACCCGCGACCAGCAGGGGATGCTGCAACTGCGCTACGCCGACAGCTGGCACAACCAGCTGGTGGAGGTACCGGAGGAGGAGTACGGTCAGGTGGCTTTCAAACCCGACTGGCCGCGGATCCGCCATCTCATCAACCCGGCCCTGTTGCAGGAGATGACCCCCCTCGATGAGACGGCCCCCGAACAGGCGCGCTGGTATGAAAGACGCGAGGGCAACCAGCGCACCCGCATCCTCTGGTCGACTCGCTGGCAGCTGCCGCTGGTGGTGGAGTCGGCGAGCCTCGACGGCTATCGCAGCTACCGGATGGAGGTGACCCTAAAAACGCTGCCCAAGAATTTGCCCTGGCAGCAGCTGGAGGGGTATCAGACGCTCGATCTGCGGGACTTCTTCGATTGATATGAGGCTCCATAGCGGGCTGACTTGTCTCTGCGGGATGTTACACTCTGTGTACTCATCCCGGATCAGGTCTGCCATGCGTCTCCCCTTGCTCCTGCTGCTCTGCACCTCGCTCCTGCCAGCCTTTCACGCCCGGGCCATGGTGGTGGTCGCAGCTGAAATTCCCCCTTACGTGATCCGCTCTCATCAGGGCGCCCCGAGCGGCATGGCCATCGAGGTGCTGGAGGAGGCGGCCCGTCGCCTTAAGGAGCCGCTGACCATCGAGCTGATGCCGCTGGCTCGCGCCCTCAGCCAAACCCAGCACCGGCAGGATGTACTGCTGGTACCGCCGGTGAGAAGCCCCCAGCGCGAGCCGCTGTTTCTCTGGATTGCTCCCTTGCTGGACGAGGCCTTCGTGCTGGTGACTCATCGTCAGCACCATCCCCAACCGCTGACAACCGGCGAACTGCCCGGTCTCACCATCGGCGTAATGCGCAGCTCCTATGGCCAGAGCCTGCTGCTCCCGTTCAAACGGATCAAACAGGAAGAGGTGGCCGAAGAGGTCAACAACGCCAGCAAGCTGGCTCGGGGCCGCATTCAGGGCTGGGCGGTGGCCTGGAACAGCGCCCGCTACAACCAGCTGCAAGCAGGCTTGCCGCTGGCGGATCTGGTGCGCGGCGAAACGCTGAAACAGGCCGCGCTCTACCTGGCGGCCAGCCCCCATTTTCCAGCCAAAGAGGCAACACGCTGGCACGACACCATCGCCGCCATGCGCGATGACGGCAGTCTGGCCCGCATCATCAAGCAGTACGATTACCAGGCCCCCTGACAACCTTGTCAGGATAATTGCCAAAGCCGTTCAGAATGGTTATGGTAGCCCCATGAAAATATTCACTATTTCCTCTCACAAGCTCACACCCTGCTGAGCCCCCGCCTCGCTCCTTCGGCCGCGAGTCGCTTGGGGGCATGGCACTTTCTCGATCTCTCGACACCCTTGTGATGGCCAGCCTGCGTGAGTGGGCCTGGCCCTGTAAGCTATTGATAAGGATTATCTTATGAAACAACCGCATCTCGTTATCTCCAGCCTTGATCTGGATCGGATTGAACAACTGCTCGGCAACCATCCCCAGCACCTTGCCCTGCAAGAGGAGCTGGATCGCGCCGAAATCCGCGAGCCGACCGATATGCCGCCCGATGTCGTCACCATGAACAGCAAGGTACGCTTCAAGATGCAGAGCAGCGGCAACGAGTTCTGCCTCACCCTGGTCTACCCGCGCGATGCCAAGGGTGACGAGAGCAACATCTCGGTACTGGCACCGGTGGGCAGCGCCCTGCTTGGTCTGAAAGTGGGCGACAGCATCGCCTGGCCGGGCCCGGCCGGTCGCACCATCGAGGTGGAGATCCTTGAAGTGGTCTATCAGCCGGAGCGTGCCGGCGAGCTGCACCGCTGATCCCGGTTGCGGGCAGGCCAACCCGGGAGGCCAGCCCGCACAGCCTGATCCCGATCAAGCTTCCCCTGCTTATCGGGTCGATTTTCCCCCTATTCCCCCCCGCCCCTTGAGCCTGACTCGGGGGGCAGGTATCTTGTTGGCCGCGTCATGGTCATGACGCACCGAATTTCAGGCTGACATCATGATAAACATTGCCCTCATCGACGATCACCAGATCGTCCGTTCCGGTTTTGCCCAACTGCTCAATCTGGAGCCCGACCTGCAGGTGGTCGCCGAATTTGGCTCCGCCAGCGAGGCGCTGGCCGGCCTGCCCGGCAGTGGCGCCCGCGTCTGCGTCTGCGACATCTCGATGCCAGACCAGTCGGGGCTGGATCTGCTCAAGCAGCTCCCCTCCGGTCTGGCGGTGGTGATGCTCTCGGTACACGACAGCCCCGCCCTCATCGAGCAGGCGCTGCAAACCGGAGCCAAGGGATTTCTCTCCAAGCGCTGCAGCCCGGACGAGCTGATCGCCGCGGTGCGCACCGCCGCGCTCGGCGGCTGCTACCTCACCCCCGACATTGCCCAGAAGCTGGCCAGCAGCAGCCGGGATCCCCTTACCAATCGGGAGCGGGAGATTGCCCAGTTGCTGGCACAGGGGCTGGAGGTGAAGAGCATCGCCGAGCAGCTTGGCCTCTCCCCCAAGACGGTGCATGTGCACCGTGCCAACCTGATGGACAAGCTCAAGGTCAGCAACAACGTCGAGCTGGCCCACCGCATGCTGGATAGCTGGTGATCCACCGTCTTGCCAGCTATGTCGCCATCACGCTGGCGGCCTGCTTCATCTTTGCCGCCGGCTGGTTTTGCCTGTGGAGCATCAGCCTGCATCTGGCGGGCGGCCCTGCACTGGCGGTACTGCTGTTCCCCTTCGGCCTGCGTCTCGGCCTGCTGCTGCAAAGTCCCGGTCGCTACTGGCTGCCGCTGCTGCTCTGCGAAGGGGGGCTGCTCTACTGGATCAATCTGGAGGTTGGGCTGCCCCACTGGCAGTGGTTGCTGATCGGCAGCCTGCTCACCCTGCTACCCCTGCTGATTGCCCGCCGCCAGCCGGTGCGCAACGACTGGCAGCAACTGCTGTTGCTGCTCGCCACCGTCTCGGTGGCAGCCCTGCTGCAATCCCTGCTCTGGCATCTGGCGGGAGAAGATGGCCTCTCGGCCCTGCTGCTCACCCTCACCGGTGGGCTCACCCTCACCTCCACCTGCATGCTGATCTGGCACTACCTTACCCGCGCCACCTGGGTGCCGCTCGGCCCTGCCCTGGTGGATCAGCCGGTAGACTGGCGCTTTCGCCATCTGGTCTGGTATCTGCTGTTGTTCGTGCTGAGCCTCTGGCTGCAACTGGGGCTGCCCAACTCGCTGGTGCGCTTTACCCCGTTTTGTCTGGCCATCCCCATCATCGCCATGGCGTGGCGCTACGGCTGGCAGGGGGCGCTGCTCGCCACCCTGATGAACACCATCGCTCTGCTGGCGAGTCAGGCCTGGCACGATCATCCCCTCGATCTGCTGCTCTCCCTGCTGGCCCAGAGTCTCACCGGCCTGCTGCTGGGTGCCGGGATCCAGCGCCAGCGCGAGCTCAATCAGGCGCTGACCCGCCAGCTTGCTCACAATCGCCAACTCACCGAGCGGCTGCTGGAGACCGAGGAGAGCATCCGAAAGGAGGTGGCGCGCGAACTGCACGACGACATCGGCCAGACCATCACCGCCATTCGCACCCAGGCCGGTATAGTGCGCCGCCTCGCACCCGACAATGCGGGGGTGGGCCAGAGCAGCGCCCTGATCGATACCCTCTCCCTTGGCATCTACGACGCGGTGCGAGGCCTGCTCGGTCGCCTGCGCCCGCGCCAGCTCGACGACATGACCCTGGAGCAGGCGGTGCGGGCACTGCTCAGAGAGCTGGAGCTGGAGCGCCACGGCATCGTCACCCGGCTGGAGTGGCAGCTGGCGGACAGCGATCTCTCCGATGCCCAGCGGGTCACCCTGTTTCGGGTCTGTCAGGAGGGGCTCAACAACGTGGTCAAGCATGCCAACGCCCACTCGGTGACAATCCGGGCGCGGCACGGTGAAGAACAGCTGCAACTGGTGCTGGAGGATGATGGTCGCGGACTGCCGCAAAGCCGCGCGGCGCAGGGCTATGGTCTGCTCGGTATTCGCGAGCGGGTGCAGGCGCTGGGAGGCACCTTGCAGCTCTCCTGCGTCCACGGCACCCAGTTGACGGTCAACCTCCCCTGCCGCAAGCGGGAGGAGAGCCATGAGTAACCTCGCCCTTCATCAGGGAGGAGCCCCATGCTGAGCTTTATGAGAAGCGCACCGGCGCAACCGCCGATCCGCGAGCAGGCCGAGATCGACGCCACCTATCGTCACTGGCGGTTGCATCTGCTGCTCACCATGTATCTGGGCTATGCGGTCTTCTACTTCACCCGCAAGAGTTTCAACTTCGCCATGCCGGACATGCTGGCGAGCGGCATGCTGGACAAGTCAGACATCGGCATGCTCTGGACCCTGTTCTACATCACCTACGGCTGCTCCAAGTTCTTCTCCGGCATCATCAGCGACCGCGCCAACCCGCGCTACTTCATGGGGATCGGGCTGATGGCCACCGGCGTCATCAATATCCTGTTCGGCCTCTCGTCCGCTCTCTGGATGTTTGCCGCCCTCTGGGTGGCCAACGCCTTCTTTCAGGGCTGGGGTTGGCCCCCCTGCTCCAAGCTGCTCACCAGCTGGTATTCGCGCAGTGAGCGGGGTGTCTGGTGGTCGGCCTGGAACACAGCCCACAATGCCGGCGGGGCGCTCATCCCCCTTATCGTCAGCACCCTGGCCCTGCAACATGGCTGGCGCTACGGCATGATAGTGCCCGGTCTTATCGCCATTGCGGCCGGTCTGCTGCTCTGCTGGCGGTTGCGGGATACCCCGGCCGCCATGGGGTTGCCGTCGGTGGGCGAGTGGCGCAAGGATGCGATGGAGCTGGCCCAGCAGACTCAGGATGCGGGGCTCTCCCATCGCCAGATCCTGCGCAAATATGTGCTCGGCAACCCCTATATCTGGCTGCTGGCCTGCTGTTACGTGCTGGTCTATGTGGTGCGCACCGCCATCAACGACTGGGGCAACCTCTACATGACCGAGCAGCGCGGCTTCAATCTGATGAGCGCCAACTCGGCCATCTCCATGTTCGAGGTGGGGGGCTTTATCGGCGCCCTGGTGGCGGGCTGGGGATCGGACAAGCTGTTCAACGGCAACCGCGGCCCGATGAACCTCATCTTTGCGGTGGGGATCCTGCTGGCGGTGGGGTCACTCTGGCTGATGCCCTTCTTCAGCTATGTGATGCAGGCGGCCTGCTTCTTCACCATCGGCTTTTTCGTGTTCGGCCCCCAGATGCTGATCGGCATGGCGGCAGCAGAGTGCTCCCACAAAAACTCGGCGGGAGCGGCCACCGGCTTTGTCGGCCTGTTTGCCTACATGGGGGCGGCGCTGTCGGGCTATCCGCTGGCCAAGGTGATGGAGATCTGGCACTGGAACGGCTTCTTCGTGGTGATCTCGGTGGCGGCGGGCGTCTCGGCCCTGCTGCTGCTTCCCTTCCTCAAGGCGCAGGCACCGCGCCCCCAACCTGCCGACACTATGTGATACCGGACTGAGTGGGAGTTACGCCTCCCGACCAGCCTGACAGACCCGGTTCTTGCCCTGCCGCTTGGCGCAATAGAGCGCATGGTCGGCCTGAGTGAACAGAGGATCAAAGTGCCACTCCCCGTGCCAGTGGGAGAGCCCCATGCTGACCGTGATGGAGAGGCCGCCCATGTTGCGGTTCGCGACCCCCTCCAGCAATCCCTCGCAGCGCTGCAGGGCCAGCACACCGGGCTGCGAGAAAAGCAGCACAAACTCCTCGCCACCGAAACGGCTGCACATCAGATCGGGCTGGCTCCCCAGATAGGCGCCGAGCTCGGCCAGCACCCGATCACCCACCTCGTGGCCATACTGGTCATTGATCTGCTTGAAATCGTCGATGTCGAGCACGGCCAGCGCGCCGCCGTCACCCAACTTCTGCTGCTTCAGCTGCTCCATAAAGCCGCGCCGGTTGAGCAGGCCGGTGAGAGGGTCGTGACTCGCCTGCTGGTGCAGCGCCAGCGCCCGGTATTGGGTACAGAGCAGCAGCACCCCGAAGGTGGAGAGATAGCTCCCCATCAGCATGGAGAGGAAGGGCAGCACATTGACCCCGCTCTTATCCATCAGCATCTGCACGTTGTCCTGCCACAGGAACCAGAGCCGCATCAGGTAGAAGGCGTAGAGCAGGATGTTGACCACGGTAAAGACCATCACCGCCGGCAAATAGTCGGGATAGCCGTGACGCCAGACCAGATAGACGATCACCGCCCCCAGCACCATGTAGCTCAGGCAGGCCAGCATCACCCGGGACTCCATCCCCCCCTTCACGATGCACCAGCTCAGGATCACCAGATAGACCAGCATGAATAGCACACCGGCACGCCAGTTCGGGGGTTGGCCGAAAAAGCGCTGCAGCGCCAGCGGCATCAGCGCGATGCAGAGCGTGATCAGGGTGTTGGCCAGCCAGATGCCGGATGGGCTGGGGAAAAATGCCTGCAACGAGAAGAGCGTCTGGGCCACCAGCGCACAGAGTGCAGACCACCACCAGTAACCGATACCGGGGATCTCCCTGTGGGTAGACCAGATGATGGAGAGGGTAATAAAGCCAAGACTGTAGCCACCCAGCGCCATCAGCATCAGGGTAAAAACGTCCAGTTTCAGCAGCAGTGAGAGCGCCATACAAGAACCAGTTTCAGAAGGTAACTGAGTATATGAGAAGCGTTTGCCAAGACCCAGAGGGGACTGACTATTTTCACAATAAAAACATATTGTTTACTGTCTCTGTAGACTGCTTGCCCTGTCGGGATCGCACCACCGCAGGTACAGAAAACGTCAGAGTACAAAACAAGTCACAAGCGAACCCCATCATATGTAACAAAAGGTATTGAACACAATTTGGGCTTGAACCGGCCACGTTAGATAGATATGTTGTTTTCGTGTGATTTTATGAGTGAAGCGGTGAGCAAAAAGTGCCTCTAACCTATTGAGTATTCTGACACAATTGGTCTTTGGTACATTTTTCGCTCAATCTCGATTCATAGCATCCCATATGGGGCTTTCCCCCGACCCAAGACATTCATCCTGTCTTGCCTGTTGCCGGATGCAGCAGTCTCTTGTGCCACGGAGTCGCACGGGATCAGGTTCAAGGCCGAACACAACATCGACAGAGACGTCACCCATGATCAAAAAACTGATTCTTTCTACCCTGCTCTTCTGCGGGCTGGCGACCGCCGCCCCCGCCACTACCCCCACCTCAACCCTGGATGCCGTGCTGGAGCGCGGTGTGCTGCGGGTTGGCTTCGACGCCGGCTATCAACCTTTCGAGATGACCAACAAACAGGGCCAGTACATCGGCTTTGACGTCGATCTCGCCAAGATGGTCGCCAAGGAGATGGGCGTGAAGGTCGAGTTCGTCAACACCGCGTGGGACGGCATCATTCCCGCGCTCCTGACCAACAAGTTCGACGTCATCATGGGCGGCATGACCGTCACTCCACAGCGCAACCTGCGCGTCAACTTTGCCGATCCCTATATCGTGGTCGGCCAGACCATAGTAGTGCGCAAGGACAAGGCTGCCGAGATCAAATCCTTCACCGACCTCAACGACCCAAAATACAAGATTGCGGTCAAGCTAGGCACCACCGGCGAGCAGGCGGTCAAGCGCCTCATCCCGAAAGCCACCCTGCTGCAGTTTGAAACCCAGGATGACGCCAAGCTGGAAGTGATCAACGGCAAGGTCGATGCCTTCGTCTACGACCTGCCCTACAACGCCATCTTCGCCTCCCAGAACAAGGGCGCCGTGGTACACCTCGACAAGCCGTTCACCTTCGAGCCGCTGGCCTGGGCCATCCGAAAAGGAGATCAAGACACCCTCAACTGGTTCAACAACTACCTGCGCCAAATCAAGGGCGATGGCAGCTACGACCGCCTCTACAAGAAGTGGTTCGAATCCAACGCCTGGCTGAGTCAGCTCAAATAACCTCAAAAAGGGGGCGCCTTGCCGCCCCCTCTCGCAACCCCCCACACAATAACGAGAAGAGGTTGTGACTGTGCACACACCCAAACCGACAAGACAGATGGAAAAACAGCCCAACCCGCTGCTCTGGCACGGCGTCTTTTTGCTGATGCTGCTGGTGGCCGTGTTCGGCATCTACAAGGCGGTGCAATCCGTTGACTACACCTGGCGCTGGGAACGCATTCCCCAGTACATCGCCTATCAGGCCGAACAGAAGAATTACGCCGAGTTTGACGGCACCGTGGTGGCCGGCACCACTGCCGCAGAGAAAGGCAAACTGTTCCTGCAAAACGATCTCGACCCCAACCAGCGCCAGCCCATCGCGACCAGTGGTGTGCAGGTCAGCGAAGGGGATACCGTCTTTCGTGGCGATGCCCTCGATATCCAGCTGAGCTGGACCGCCGGCCCCATCGCCTGGGGCGTCTGGATGACCATCAAGCTCTCGCTGGTGGCGGGCATCTTCGCCATTTTGCTCGGCACTCTGGCCGGACTGGCCCGACTATCCCCCAACCCGGCCCTGCGCAATCTGGCCGTCACCTATGTGGAGCTCATTCGCGGCACCCCGCTGCTGGTACAGATCTTCATCGTCTACTTCTTTATCGGCACAGTGCTGAACCTCGATCGCTTCACTGCCGGGGTCGCGGCACTGGCCGTCTTTACCGGCGCCTATGTGGCGGAGATTGTGCGTGCAGGCATCAGCTCCATTCACAAGGGGCAGATGGAGGCGGGCCGCAGTCTGGGCCTCACCTCGGCCCAGACCATGCGCTACGTCATCTTGCCGCAGGCGTTCAAACGGGTGCTGCCGCCACTGGCGGGTCAGTTCATCAACCTGATCAAGGACTCCTCGCTGGTGTCGGTCATCTCCATCACCGATCTGACCAAGGCGGGACGCGAGGTGGTGAGCTCCACTTTCAGCCCGTTCGAGGTGTGGTTCACCGTAGCGCTGCTCTATCTGGTGCTGACCGGTACTCTCTCCTTTCTGGTGCGCCGTCTCGAGGTAAAATATGCGAAAAGCAACTGATCCCATCATCAAGGCGACCGGTGTAGAGAAGTTCTACGGCAGTGAAGTGCATGCCCTGAAAAACGTCAGCACCGAGGTCGCCGAAGGGGAAGTGGTCGTGATCGTCGGCCCCAGCGGCTCCGGCAAGTCCACCTTTCTGCGCACCCTCAACCAGCTGGAGACCATCAACGACGGCGATATCGTGGTGGACGGCATCTGCCTCACCCAGCCGGGCGATGTCAACAAGCTGCGGGAAGAGGTGGGCATGGTGTTCCAGTCCTTCAACCTCTTTCCCCACCTGACGGTGCTGGAGAACATCTGCCTCGCCCCGCAAAAGGTGCGCAAACTGCCCCGCAAGGAGGCCGAAGATCGCGCCAAGGCCCTGCTGCTGAAGGTAGGGCTTTCGGCCAAGGCGGGCAGCTACCCCTCCCAGCTCTCCGGTGGTCAGCAGCAGCGGGTGGCCATCGCCCGGGCGCTCGCCATGCAGCCGCGCATCATGCTCTTTGACGAGCCCACCAGCGCGCTCGATCCCGAGATGGTTGGCGAAGTGCTGGATGTCATGAAGGGGCTCGCCCGCGAAGGGATGACCATGGTAGTGGTGACCCACGAGATGGGCTTTGCCCGGGAAGTGGCGGATCGGGTGCTCTTTATGGAAAGTGGCGAACTGCTGGTGGATGAGAAGCCAACGGAGTTTTTCGACAATCCCCCCTCCCCGCGCCTGCGCCAGTTCCTGAGCCAGGTGCTGTAAACGCAGACCCACAGCCAGTTAAAATGGCCAGTAAAAAAGAGAGAGGAACCATGGCTCCTCTCTCTTTTTCTTTGCGGATCGGATGACACAACACCCACTCGCTGCTGAAGCCGCTCCCGCGGTTACCGGTTCAGCGCGGGGACTTTCCCAGATAGCGCTCGACGATGGGCTTGATCCCGTCGCGCTTTTTGAGCTGATAGAGCCCCTTGTCAAACTGCTCGATAAAGCTCCCCTTGTAGGGAAAATCCCCCTTGCGACTGTAACCGAGAAAACCCTGCTCCCGGCTGAGCACGGGCCCCTGTTTGAGCAACGAGATATCGGTCACCGCCAGCTGCTCCCCCTTGATCATGGCGAGCAGTTCATAGAGCAGAGAGAGACGATCGTTGATGGTGCAATCCACCCGCCCCCGCACGATCTTGAGCAGGTTCTCCCGGTTGCTCTTCACCTCCTCCACATCGATTTTCTTCTCCTTCACCGCCTGCCAGAAGGCATCGCCGCCGACCGCAAAACCGGCATTCATGCCAAAGCGCAAACCTTGATAGTCGAGCGGAAACCTTGCCTGCGGGGTATTGGCAGCCACACTGGCGCCACACATCACTACCAGCTCTTCATCAAGCAGCGGCTGGGAGTAGGGCCAGATATAGGGGCGAGTATCCGGCATATAGTAGGGAGGGAAAATGGCAAATGCGCTGCCCTGCTCCACCATGCTCAGACCGCGCCGCCATGGCATCGGTTTGAGCACAACCTCATAGTCGGGCATGGCGGAGGTTACCTCGCGGATAATATCGGCATAGATCCCCCGCACCTCTTTGCCCTCCTGCCAGGAGTAGGGGGGATAGCTGGCATCCGCCACTATCTCCACCCGGGTTTTGGCCTGTGCCAGCAGGCAGAATCCCAGCAACAGATAAACACAGATACGCATCGCCCAATCCTCTGACGCTCAATCTGCATCAAGCATAGTCAGCGGTCACCATTCATCGGATTGAATTGCAACCTCACTGCATAACCAGCCATCGGGCAAGAGGCTCGAAAATGTTAATGAAATATTGCTTTCATCCTTTATGCTGGAGAGCAATTGCTCTGAATGGATACCTGCTCATGGATGTGCAACTGATCCTGCTCTACCTCTCTCCCCTCTTTCTGGTGTTTATCGGCTGGGAGATGGCCTATCTGCGCAAACATGGCGCAGCTTTTCCAACCGCCACCTACCAGTGGAAAGACCTGCTGGCCAACGCCGCGCTGGCCCTGATGCATCAGGGGGGCGATGCGCTGGCAGCCATCGCCATCGCTTATCTGTATGACACCCTCTGGGGCTGGCGACTGTTCGATATCGAGCTGAACTTCTGGAGCGTATTGCTGCTCTTCCTGCTACAGGATCTCTGTTACTGGCTGTTCCACTTCACCAGCCACCATGTGCGCTGGCTGTGGGCCTCCCACGTGGTACATCACAGCTCGGAGCGGCTCAATCTCTCCACCGCCTTTCGCCAGAGCCTGATGTATCCGGTCTCCGGCATGTGGCTGTTCTGGATCCCGATGATTGTCATCGGCTTCCCGCCCGAGGCGGTAGTGGCCACCGTGCTGCTCAGCCTGGGTTTTCAGTTCTTCGTCCACACCCAGGTGGTGGGCAAGCTCGGCTGGCTGGAGTGGATTTTCAACACCCCCTCCCACCACAGGGTGCACCACGCCAGCAACGCCAAATACATAGATCGCAACTTCGCCGGCGTGCTCATTATCTGGGATCGGTTGTTCGGCACCTTTGTCGAGGAAGATCCGGCCGAGCCGTGTCGTTTTGGCATCACCAAGCCGATCCACAGCTTCAACCCCCTCACCCTCACCTTCCACGAGTGGCGCGACATGCTGCGCGACGTCCGTGGCCTGCCGTGGCGACAAAAACTCGCCGTGCTGTTTGGCAAACCGGCCGGACCTGCCAGCCGCTAGGCCTTCGCCCCGAACAACAACTCCCGGATAGCAAGCCCCTGATAACCAGTCCCTGATAACAAAGAGAGCGCCACGGTGGCGCTCTCTTTTATGGTCAGTCACCGCCTCGATGTCAGAGATGGGCGAACGACCAGACGGCGGGGATCAGGCTCAGCAAGGTCACGCCGGCCAACAGCCGCTCGCGGCCACTCAGGCAAAGATCTGCGCCCAGCTGACGACGGCTGGAGAGAAACAGCAACAGACCCGGCCCGTAGAGCAGCAAGGAGAGCAGCAGATACTCCACCCCGGCAGCATAAAGCAGCCAGAAGCCGTAACCGCTCGCCACCAGTGCCACCGCCCGCATCAGACCGCGGCCCTGTACGCTCTCCCCCTTCCTGCTGAACGAGATCTTTAGCAGGAACAGGCCGATCAGCAGGTAGGGCACTAGGATCATCGAGGTGGAGATAAGCAGCAGACTGGTGTAGCCCTTACCGAGCAGCCACACCAGCAGCAGGCATGTCTGCACCGTCAGGCTGGTGAGCCAGAGCGATGCGATGGGAGTGCCGTTGCGGTTCTGGCGCCGGAAGATGGCAGGAAACGCGCCGTGGCGAGCCGCGCTGAACGGCACCTCGGTCGAGAACAGCGTCCAGCTCACATAGGAGGCGAGCACCGAGACGATAAGACCGACACTGATGAGCAACTTGCCCCAGGAGCCGGTCATCTGGGCCATCAGCCCTGCCATGGAGGGGTTGGGCAGCGCAGCCAGCTCAGGGCGGCTCAATATTCCCAGCGCCAGCACCGAGATAAGCACATAGAGCAGCAGCGCCAGTACCACGCCGAGCACGGTGGCCGTACCCACATCCCGCCGGTTTCTGGCGCGGGCCGACAACACCGCCGCCCCCTCGATGCCGGTAAAGACCCAGAGAGTAATGAGCATGGTGTTGCGCACCTGCTCGGAGACCGGCACCGCCAGGGTGCTGCCCTGCTGATCCGCCGCGAAGGTGACCGGGTCGAACCAGTAGCAAGCGAACAGGATAAACAGCAGCAGCGGCAGGCTCTTGGCCAGAGTCGCCACCAGATTGAACAGCGCCGCCTGCTGCACGCCGCGGGCCACCAGCAGGTGTACAGCCCAGAGGATGCAGGACTCGCCGACAAACGCCGCCAGGGTATTGCCGTCACCAAACCAGATCTGCTCGGGGGTATCGATAAAACTGCCCAGCGCCGCAAAGGCGATGACCAGATAACCCACCACTCCGATGGTGGCACAGAGCCAATAACCCCAGGCGGAGAAGAAGCCCACCAAATCGCCGAAACCGGCGCGGGCGTAGCTGTAGATGCCGCCGTCGAGATCCGGCCTTAACCGCGACAGGTAAAGGAAGCTCATGGCGAGCGCCAGGATGCCCACCCCGGTCACGCCCCAACCGATCAGCACGGCGCGCGCGCCGGCCACCTCGGCCATATTCTGCGGCAGGCTGAAGATCCCCGCCCCCACCATGGAGCTGAACACCAGAGCGGTGAGAGAGCAGAGCCCAATCTTGTTCTTTTTCATGGGGACTCCTTAGCGCAACCGGCTGCTCAGCGCCTGAATATGCTCGGGGCCGATACCGCAGCAACCGCCGATAAGATTCGCCCCGGCCGCACGCCAGCGTTCGGCCCAGCCAAGGTAATCCAGCGGCCCCAGATCGGTGCGGATCTCGTCCAGCCCGTCGTTGGCGGTGGCCTCTTTGGGTTGCGGCGGGAAGGCGTTGGCATAGGCACCGAGGCGAATGTCGATGCGACCCAGCGCCTGCAATCGGGTGCGGGCAACCTCGAGGGCCCCTTCGATCACCTCGGGCTGACAGCAGTTGAACAGGATGGCATCAGCCCCGACCGCTACCAACGCAGTCACCGCATCGGCCACCCGCTCGCCGGAACGCAGTAGCGGCTCGTTGCCCGGCGCCTCATCTTCCAGGGTGAAAGAGACCCAGAACGGCTTGCCATCTTCCGGCAGCAGCGCTTTGAGGGCCAAGGGCTCGGCGACAAGGCTCATGGTCTCGGCCAGCCAGATATCCACATGAGGGGATAGCGCCCGGATAAGCGGGATAGCCAGCTCGCTCACCTTGTCCGCCTTGAACAGATCGGCACGGTAAGAGCCAAACAGCGGAGGTAGGGAACCCGCCACCTGCACGGTGCCCTTCTGCTCGTCAGCCACCTCGCGGGCCAGTTGCCCAGCCAGCGCTGCCAGCCCCTCCCCGTCGGCAAAGAAACGCTCATCGCCGATATGAAACGGCACCAGCGCATAGCTGTTGGTGGTGATGACCCGGGCACCGCTCGCCACGTAGGCCCGATGCACTTCGCGCACCGTCTCTGGCGCCTCCATCAGGGCCAGCGCCGACCACTCCGGCTGACGAAACGGCGCCCCCCGCCGTGCCAGCTCGCGCCCCATGCCCCCATCAAGCACCCACAATTCCCTGGTTTCCATCTGTCGTGTCTCTTTGTTATGTGCGTATGTGTCTTGCTGATCTGCGGTTTCATGTTGAATCGCAACAGATCGTCCGGCTTCATCCGGGTGAAGTACCCGACGACATGGCCATAAAAACATATGGATGTTTAGATGGCCAAAACAAGATAAAACAAAGTGCCACTGACGGCAATCCGTCGCAGCAGAAATCAGCATGCACACGGCGAGACACACGCAGAAATGCAAAAGGCCACCCGAAGGTGGCCTTTTGTGGCGATATGGTGAGCTGGCCGCTTAATGTCCGGCCAGTACCCGCTTGATCTGTTTGACCCAGTCGGATACCCGACCATCCTGCGGCAAGCGGCGCCAGATCTGCTCCCACTGGGCAGGGCTGAGCGGGCGGCCAAGACGACGTTGCACACCGGCATAGAGGTAGTCGTGCGCCGTGGTGGTGGCATGGGCAGAGGTGAGGAACTTGTAGACCGGATCGGTCAGCCGCACATCTCGCATACCAAGCAGCGGATAGTCATTCTTCACCGCCGCCAGCATGGTTTCACGCATGGCCGACTCGATGTAGCCACGGGCAAACAGGGCGGTCACCGACTCCAGCGATCCCTGCTCCGGCCCGTGATACTCCTCGTCAAACACCGGGCTGGGCTCAGCCACAGCGCTCTGCACCACCGCATCGGGATCCGGCTGCGGCACAACCACGGCGGGCTTTGGCGCTACCGGTTTGGCAGTAACGGTCGCCTTGCGCGGTGCACTCTGGCTACAGGCGCCGAGTGCCAGAGCGAGCGCCACACAGGCGATCGCACGGGAATGAGACTGCATTTTCATGACTCCTGAAAGCTCCTTTTACGCATCCTGAGCAAGCTTGTCGGTAACGACGGCGGGTTCAATCCGGGTGACCAGCAGCTGATCGATCTTGTAGCTGTCGATATCCACCACTTCGAACTTGTAACCCGCATATTTGACCGAATCGGTCCGTTTGGGGATCTTGCGCAGCATGTACATGATAAAGCCGGCGATGGTCTCGTAATTCTGATCGTCCGGGAACTCTTCGATATCGAAGGCACGCATCACGTCGGAGATGGGGGTCACCCCGTCCACCAGCCAGGAACTCTCGTCCCGCTGCACAATCTGCTCTTCCACCACGTGGGTGGCCCACTCGCCCATGACGGTACTCATCAGGTCGTTCATGGTGACGATACCCACCACCAGCGCGTATTCGTTCATCACCACGGCAAAGTCGCCTCTGTGGTTCTTGAAGTACTCCATCGCCTCGTAGAGGTTGAGGGTATCGGGGATGATGATGACGTTCTGCACCAGCGAGCCGCTATTGAGGTCGATGCTCTGGCCACCGATGACGCGGATCAGCAGCTCTTTGGCATCGACAAAGCCCTTGATGCTGTCAAGGTTGTGGTCACAGACCAGAAACTTGTTGTGCGGGTGCTCGGCGATCTTGGCCTTGATGCTCTCTTCATCCTCTTGCAGGGTGAAGTAGATGAGGCTCTCGCGCGCGGTCATGGCGGAGGTCACGCCAAGGGACTGCAGCTCGAACACGTTCTCGATGAGCTGATGCTCCTCGCGCTGGATGACCCCCGCTTCGGCACCGGCATCCATCACTGCATAGATATCATCCGAGGTGATCTCGTCGTTGCGCACGGTGGAGACCCGCATCAGACGAAACAGGGCGTTGGCCAGTCCGTTGAAGATCCACACCAGCGGCATCAGCACGGTGACAAAGAAGAGCATGGGACGCACCACCACCACGGCGATCTGCTCGGGCATGATCATGGCGAGGCGCTTGGGCATCAGGTCGGCGATCAGGATAAACATACCGGTGACGAACACGAAAGATGCACCGGAGCTGATTTCGCCAAGCCAGGGGCCCTGATAGAACTCGGAGACGATCCCCTTGATGGCGGGGTTGAGGGCAGACTCACCCAGAATACCGCCCAGAATGGCAACGGTATTGAGGCCAATCTGCACCACGGTAAAGAAATTGCCCGGCTGGGCCTGCAGTGCCAGCACCTTTTCGGCCTGACGATTGCCTTCGTCCGCCATCACCTGCAATTTGATTTTGCGGGAGGCCGCGAGGGAGATCTCGGAGAGGGAGAAGAACACACTGCCGCCAACCAGCAGCATCAGAAAGAACAAACTATCGGCAAAACTCATGATTAACCTAATTGCTACGCCCGCCTTAGCACAAGACGGCAAACTGGGCCCGGGAGACCGGACCGTGAGTCCATCCGGGACTCACACAGGGGGAGTATTCTATCAGAAAACAGCCAGTTGGGGGCTTTATCTTACTCCGACCAGTTATGCAACAAAAAAGGCGCCTGACGCGCCTTTTTATTCACTTTTCGCTTAGCCCTTGCCCAGCAGGGTGCCCAGATCGTCCGCCTTGGTGTGGCGCACGTCCTTGCCCTTGACGTAGTAGACGATGTACTCGCAGATGTGCTGGCAGCGATCGCCAACCCGCTCGATAGCCCGCGCTGCCCACAGCACGTTGAGCACCTGCGGTATGGTGCGGGGATCTTCCATCATGTAGGTCATCAGCTCGCGGATGATGGACTCGTACTCGCGGTCTACCTTGTCATCTTCCTTGTAGACCGCCAGTGCCGCGTCCAGATCCATCCGGGCGAAGGCATCGAGCACGTCGTGCAGCATCTTGATGGTACGGCGGCCCATGTTCTCCAACGACACCAGCGGCGGCTGCGGCTTGTTGGCGTTGTCGGTCAGCATGCGGGCGATCTTGTCCGCCACATCGCCAATGCGCTCCAGATCGGTGATGGTCTTGATGATGGCCATCACCAGACGCAGGTCGGAGGCGGTCGGCTGGCGCTTGGCGATGATACGGGTGCACTCCTCGTCGATCGCAACTTCCATGGCGTTGACCTTGTGGTCATTGGCCACAATCTTGCGCGCCGCTTCCAGATCCTGGTCGTGGATCGCCGCGATGGCGTCGGTGAGCTGCTGCTCTACCATGCCACCCATCACCAGCACCTGGTTGCGCACACTCTCGAGCTCGGCATTGAACTGACCGGAGATATGTTTATTGAGGTTCATATTGTCCATACAAATAGTCCTTGATGCTCCGATTATGCCTTAGCCGTTGAATTGACTGCCAATCTGTTTGTGGTGGTTCATCCTCTCCTCTCCTTAACCGTAGCGACCGGTGATGTAGTCTTCGGTCTTCTTCTTGGCCGGGGTGGTGAAGATGGTGTTGGTATCCGAGTACTCAATCAGCTCGCCCATGTACATGAAGGCGGTCTGATCCGAGACCCGCGCCGCCTGCTGCATGTTGTGGGTCACGATCACCACGGTGAACTGGCTCTTGAGCTCGTTGATCAGCTCCTCGATGGTGAGGGTGGAAATCGGGTCGAGTGCCGAGGTCGGTTCATCGAGCAGCAGCACTTCCGGCTCGATGGCGATGGCGCGGGCAATCACCAGACGCTGCTGCTGACCACCTGAAAGACCGAAGGCGTTGTCGTGCAGACGATCCTTCACCTCATCCCACAGCGCCGCGCCGCGCAGGGAGCGCTCGGCGGCATCGTCCAGGGTACGGCGATCGTTGATCCCCTGCAGACGCAGGCCATAAACCACGTTCTCGTAGATGGACTTGGGGAAGGGGTTGGGGCGCTGGAACACCATGCCCACCCGACGACGCAGGGCGGAAACATCGACGCTCTTGTCATAGATGTTTTGACCGTGCAGCTGGATCTCACCATCGATGCGGCAAATTTCCACCAGATCGTTCATCCGGTTGATGCAGCGCAGCAGGGTCGATTTACCGCAGCCGGAGGGGCCGATAAAGGCGGTCACCTGACCTTTGGGGATCTTCATGTTGACGTTGAACAGCGCCTGTTTGCTGCCGTAGTACAGGTTGAGATCCTTCACCTCCAGCGCGGTCTGCTCCGGGCTCAGGTTGAGCAGGTCGGTCGCGGTATGCTGGGTCGCGGCGGTCGTTACGTTGATCATCTGTTACCTCAAAATCTGTCGGTGGCGGCGGGCAATCTCATCGCCCGCGGCCGGAACGCTTGGCTGGCAGGGGACCTGTCTCCTGCCCGTCTCTGTGGTGGCTGGCCTATCAATGTTCCAGCGACCGGAATTTCTCGCGCAGGTGGTTGCGAATACCGATAGCCGTCAGGTTGAGACCGACGATCACCGTCACCAGCAGGAAGGAGGTGGCGTAGACCAGAGGACGCGCCGCCTCGACGTTGGGGCTCTGGAAGCCGACGTCATAGATGTGGAAGCCCAGGTGCATGAACTTGCGCTCCACATGCAGATACGGGAAGTTGCCATCCATCGGCAGGGTCGGTGCCAGTTTCACCACCCCCACCAGCATCAGCGGCGCCACTTCACCGGCCGCACGGGCAATCGCCAGAATAAGGCCGGTCATGATGGCCGGGCTCGCCATCGGCAACACGATGCGCCACAGGGTCTCGGCCTGGGTAGCACCCAGCGCCAGCGAGCCCTGACGGATGGTGCTCGGGATCCGCGCCAGCCCCTCTTCGGTGGAGACGATCACCACCGGCAGGGTCAGGATGGCCAGGGTCAGCGCCGACCAGATCACGCCGGGTGAGCCAAAGGTCGGGCTCGGCAGCGCTTCCGGATAGAAGAGGCGGTCGATGCTGCCCCCCAGGGTATAGACGAAGAAGCCCAAACCGAACACGCCGTAAACGATGGAGGGCACGCCCGCCAGGTTGATCACCGCGATGCGGATAAGCTTGGTCAGGCTGTTCTTGCCCGCATACTCGTGCAGGTAGACAGCCGCAATCACGCCGAGCGGAGTGACGATGATCGCCATCAGGAACACCATGAAGACGGTGCCGAAGATGGCCGGGAACACCCCGCCCTCGGTGTTGGCTTCACGGGGATCGTCGGAGACAAACTTGCCGATCTGGTGGAACCAGTAACCTACCTTGGCCAGCAGACTCATGTCGTTGGGCCACACCACATCCAGTACCTTGGACATCGGCATGGTTACCTGCTCGCCACGCATATCCTTGACGGTGATGCTGTCTCGGTCAGCCTGACTGCGCAGGGAGAAGAGCTCCTTCTCCAGCACCTGATAGCGATCGTTGAGAGCCTGACGCTCGCTCGCCAGCTGGGCTTTGAGCTGATCGGTCAGGTTATTCTCAAGCTCGGCCTTGCGCTCCTTGAGGCGCAGCCGCTCCAGCTGATAGTTGATGCTGCCGATGTCCCCTTTTTGCAGGTCGTTCGCCTGTTCGGAAAGGCCATTGGCCCGCGCCAGCACCCGCTGCAGAGCGGCGTGCAGATCCGTGGTGATCTCGCGCCCATCCTCTTTGACCGAGCTGATGTAGCCGTAGAAGTTGCCGTTGGTGGCGCGCTCAATCATGGCGAGCTCGACCGGCTGACTCTGTGACTTGATGTCGGTCTCTAGCACCCAGCGGAAGTCCAGATCGACAAACTCGCGGTTGCCGGTCTTGACCAGATAGCGGGTCAGCAGCTCGCGCTCCTCCCCCTTGAGCGGCAGGCCTGCGGCGCGCAGGCGCTCCACCGGCACCAGCTCGCGATCGTTGATCTCGCCGATCAGCACGCTCTTGTTGCCGCTCGCATCTTCCAACTGCCACTCATAGATGGGGTGCGGCCAGAAGTAGACCAGACCACGCCAGCCGATGAGCAGCAACAGCCCCAGTACCGCGACCAGACTCAGGCTGACGGCGCCGCCGGTCATCCAGATCCACGGGGCCCCTGATTTAAACCACTTACCCATTGTCATTCCTTGGTCCTTACAGAGAGCTGTATTTTTCACGCAACCGCTGACGGATGAACTCGGCCAGGGTGTTGAACAAGAAGGTGAACACGAACAGGACGAAGGCTGCGAGGAACAGCACCCGGTAGTGAGAGCTGCCCACTTCCGACTCCGGCATCTCTACCGCAATGTTGGCGGCGAGGGTACGCAGCCCCTGGAACATGGAGAAGTCCATGATGGGGGTGTTACCGGTGGCCATCAGCACGATCATGGTCTCACCCACGGCGCGGCCAAGGCCCATCATCACCGCCGAGAAGATGCCCGGGCTGGCGGTGAGGATCACCACCCGGCTCAGGGTCTGCCACGGGGTGGCACCGAGGGCCAGCGAGCCCTGGGTCAGGTGCTTGGGCACCGAGAAGACCGCGTCTTCGGCGATGGAGAAGATGGTCGGAATGACCGCAAAGCCCATGGCGATACCAACTACCAGCGAGTTGCGCTGGTCGAACTTGATGCCCATGTCGTGGGTCAGCCAGATGCGCGAATCACCGTGCATAAAGGCATTTTCGATAAGCGGACTCAGCGCGAACGCCCCCCAACCGATGAAGAGCAGCACCGGAATAAGCAGGATGGCGTGCCACCCCTCCGGCAGCCAGGTACGGCTGCGCTCCGGCAGGTAGTTCCACACCAGCGCGGTCAGCAGCATTCCTGCCGGCAGCAAAATAAGCAGCAGCACCACGCCAGGCAGAGAGCCCTCGATGATGGGCGCCAGCCAGAGACCCGCCAGGAAGCCGAGGATAACGGTCGGCAGGGCCGCCATGATCTCGACGGTCGGTTTGACATATTTGCGCAGCCCCGCCGACATGAAGTAGGCGGTGTAGATGGCGCCCGCAACACCGAGCGGCACCGCAAACACCATGGCATAGAAGGAGGCTTTCAGGGTACCGAATACCAGCGGCACCAGGCTCAGCTTGGCTTCAAAGTCGTTGCTGGCGGAGGTGGATTGCCACACATACTGGGGCTCCGGATACCCTTCGTACCACACCTGTTGCCACAGGGCAGACCAGGTCACCTCGGGGTGCTCGTTCTCCACCGCAAACAGTTTGAACGTATCGCCCTGCTGGGTCAGCAGCAGGTTGTGGCGCGGCGAAATGGCCAGCGCAGAGAAGGCGCCGCCATCGACATGCTCGCTCAGCAGCTTGGTCTCGCCGGTGGCGTGGAAGAAGCTGACAGTGCCATCCTTGTCGGCGCTGATAAAGCCCTTGCGAAAGTGCTCCGGGGTCAGCTGCGCTACGGCACCATCACCCTTGAAGTCACGGATCTGGGTGAACTGGCGTTTGCCATCCTTTGCCACTTCAAACCACTGGGAGATGACGCCATTGTCATTGCCCACCAGCAGGGAAGAGGCGCCGGAGAGCAGCTCGACCCGGGTCACGTTGGCGTTGGGGGCATTGATCTCCAGCACATTGCGCACCGAGATATCGCTCAGGTTCTGGATGTCGTAGACAGAGAGGCGGTTGCCCTCGCGCACGAACAGAATGCGCAGGTTGGGGGTGAGCAGCATCTGATCCACATGGCGCGGCAGGGAGGGAATGGTGTAGTTCTGGGCACTCCACTCGATCTCGCCGGAGAGGAAGTTCTCCTCACCGCTCATCACCGTCATCACGCCACGACCATCTTCGGTCACGGCGGCGGCGGCCATCTTGTCCTTGGTGGCTTCAAACACCATGGTCTTGAGCGCCTTGCCCTCGGGATCCACTACCACCGGCTCTTCGCCGAAGGGGTACTGGAGGCTGGGCTCAATGACACGCACATCGTTGGGATAGGAGACCTTGAAGGAGGGCTGTACCACCTGCGCCTTGCCGTCGGCAAAACCGTAGGCGATCAGCTTCTGACCCGGCGCGGGCGGCGCCACGGCAGTGACGTCACCGGCTACCTCAGCCTGACCGAGGGATTGACCGACCTTGATCTTGCCATCGCCCTGCACGGCGAAGAAGTTGACCTGCCCGTTGTCGCTGAAGCGATAACCGATCTCGTTCTGCTCTTCCACCCCGAGCCAGGCGGTCTTGCCGCTTGTCGGCAGGGTAAACGAGGCGGTCGGCTCCATCGTGGCGCCATTGAAAATGGGCTTCACCACATAGAGCAGGTAAAAGAAGATAAGCAGGAGCGCCACCAGCACCAGCGCCCCACCCGTGGTGACGCCGTACTTGGCTAATTTGTCCTTGATGCGGCGTTTTCGACTCCCCGCCATACCCAGGTGTAACGATTCCGATGACATGCAAAACCTCAATGTAAGCTAGGCTTGGCGGCATTATATGGCGGTTGCATGACAGTTTTGTTACACCCGCCACCTTAAATAAGCAGGATAAACAGGGGCACGGAATACCAGGGGAGAGAGGGAGTGAAGGCTTAATAACTGATTGTTTTTAAAGTGGTTATAGAAATGGCATACGGCGGGTTAGCGCATCCCGCCGCCGACCGGCTCAGGCGGAGGCCTCACCCGATTGTTGCAGCGCCAGCTTGGCCGCCTTTTTCTCGGCGCGGCGCCGCTTGAAGAAATCGGAGAGCTGGGTCGAGCAGGCCTCGGCCAGCACGCCTGCGGTCAGCTCGACCCTGTGGTTGTGGCGCGAGTCCTGCAAGATCTCGAACACCGACCCCGCCGCACCCGTTTTGAGATCCCGGGCGCCAAAGACCACCCGTTTGACCCGGCTATGGATGAGGGCACCGGCACACATGCAGCAGGGCTCCAGCGTCACATAGAGGGTGGTGTCGAGCAGGCGGTAGTTCTCCAGCCGGCTACCTGCCGCGCGGATGGCCATCACTTCGGCATGGGCGCAGGCATCGTGCTCGCTGATGGAGCGGTTCCACCCCTCCCCCACGATCTCGTCACCCAGCACCAGCACGGCCCCAACCGGGATCTCGCCGATCCCCTCGGCGCGTCCCGCCAGTGCCATGGCGTGGCGCATCCACTTCTCATCCGTTGCGGCCTGTTCCGGCGCATCGGCCCCCTCTGCTGGTTTCACGGCCATGCCTCTCTGTCTGTTCAATCTCTGCATTGGTATTCCATACTTCCACACCTTTCAGCCGACATCATGAATATCTTGCATGAATAGTGGCTGCTGCGGGGCGGCGATTATGCCAAAACTCCCTCCTCCGCCCAAGCCGCATCTTGGCTGCGCAATAAAGAAGCAGTCGGCATCTCTATGATAAAAAAGGAGTTGCACCCATGGGTGCAGATCATTAGACTTCCTCCCCGTCAGCTCAGAC
This sequence comes from Aeromonas sp. SER, assembly GCF_038739615.1. Lineage (NCBI taxonomy): Bacteria > Pseudomonadati > Pseudomonadota > Gammaproteobacteria > Aeromonadales > Aeromonadaceae > Aeromonas > Aeromonas sp. SER. The sequence continues at coordinate 238,693 of NZ_JBCGFC010000003.1, forward strand.
TGACCTTGTCGGCGTGTAGCGCAGCCAGGTAGCGCACTGTCATGGGGTGTCAGGGGTCGGAGGTTCAAATCCTCTCACGCCGACCATTATTCCCCGAAAATAGCCCAGTCAAACGACTGGGCTATTTTTTTGCTCCCGTTTTTGCTCTGACCAGCCTTCCCTTTCCCGGCCTTTTGCCCGATTCAACCCGCGCCATCATCGTCAGGAACAAAAAACGTACAGAATCGCTTGAATCTTTTTGATGCGATCATTAATATGCGCAACTTTCCGCCGGTATCAAGACAGGGAGGTGGAGGCACAAGTGAAGGGATCACTGGCCGGCTTGCATTCAACACGGGAGCAAGCATGAACCAGACAACCGATTTCACCCCGCTCATTCCGCTCTACCCTGTTCCTCACGACAACTCCTGCACCCCGCAGGGTGAAGAGGAAGAGTTGGTCATCCAGCTGGATGTCATCGATCTGGCCGAACCTGACGATGACTACTGAGCCCGCCTGCGGGCGATTTTCCCTCTCTTTGCCTGATTTTTTCCCTGCTTTTCCCCGTCTTATGCCTCTTGAGACGTACCGTCTTAAAAAAACGACAAACCACTACCAAAACATGATTACTCAGTGTAATTGACTGCTATTTAACCACCGCTCCCCGCCCGGTTGATCCCCATCAGCTGATACAAACCTACGTTATTGCGCTCCACTTTCAATGCGGCAAGCCGTCAGCACCAACAGAGCCCTGCGAAAGCCTGATAGTTTTAAACGAACGTTCACTATCCAGCATCAACGCCATCAGCCTATTGATTGAAATATTTAAACACACTTCATACAGCTGTTTTTAAAAAGCCTGGAGTAAGGTCGGGATTTGTTTTTGCATTTGTAATTTTATTACGTAATAAGTTACGAATTGCATAACAAGAAGGGTGACCGGACGAGCCATCGCCCGGGCAGAAAAACCAGGAGCATAACCATCTGTGTAGAGCTTTTATACCAACCCAATAACTCAATTAAAAACATCAACTTAAATATCTACCCCAAACAGGCGTTTTAAAAAAACTGTTGACGTAATCGACAATATTTCGCACCTTATCAATCGTGTTATCCCGTTGTTGCGGGAACGTTTCAGGAACAGGAATTCGACTTTAGTCGTAGTTAGTTAGTTCAAAATGTAATTATCAAAGGAGTGAACCTTATGTCGGCACCGGCTCAGACCCACTGTAGCGCCCGCCTTCGCATCCAGGGCGAGATGCTGCCCGAATACGCGCAAATTCTGACGCCGGACGCGGTGGCGCTGGTCTCCGAACTGGTGGAACGTTTTGCTCCCCAAAGAGGGGAATTGCTGAAACAACGTGTGGCACGTCAGGCCCGTATCGATGGTGGCGAGCTGCCGGACTTCCTGCCGGAAACCGCCCACATCCGTGAAGGTGACTGGACCATTCGCGGCATTCCCGCCGACCTGCAAGATCGCCGTGTGGAGATCACCGGCCCGGTCGAGCGCAAGATGGTAATCAACGCCCTCAACGCCAACGTCAAGGTGTTTATGGCAGACTTCGAGGACTCACTGGCCCCCGCCTGGAACAAGGTGATCGAGGGCCAAATCAACCTGCGCGATGCAGTCAACGGCACCGTCTCCTACACCAGTCCGGAAGGAAAGGCCTATACCCTGAACACCAATCCAGCGGTGCTCATCTGCCGGGTGCGTGGTCTGCACCTGCCGGAAAAACATGTCACTTTCGATGGCGAGCCGATCCCCGGCGGTCTGTTCGATTTTGCCCTCTACTTCCTGCACAACTATCAGGCGCTGCTGGCCAAAGGCTCCGGCCCCTACTTCTACGTACCCAAGCTGCAGAGCCATCTGGAAGGGCGCTGGTGGAGCGAGGTATTCGCCTGGACCGAGGACAAGTTCGGTCTGCCCCGCGGCACCATCAAGGCCACCGTGCTGATTGAAACCCTGCCAGCCGTGTTCGAGATGGATGAGCTGCTCTATCAGATGAAGGATCACATCGTTGCGCTGAACTGCGGCCGCTGGGACTACATCTTCAGCTACATCAAGACCTTGAAGAACCATCCGGATCGCGTCCTGCCGGACCGCCAGGTGGTGACCATGGACAAACCGTTCCTCTCCGCCTACTCGCGGCTGCTGATCAAGACCTGTCACAAGCGCGGTGCGCTGGCGATGGGTGGCATGGCCGCCTTTATTCCGGCCAAGGACGCTGCCGTCAACGAACAGGTCTTCGCCAAGGTCAAGGCCGACAAGGAGCGCGAAGCCAATAACGGCCACGATGGCACCTGGGTTGCCCACCCTGGCCTCGCCGATACCGCCATGGCGGTATTCAACGCCACCATTGCGGCTGGCGCCAAGAACCAGATAGGCGTGCTGCGCGAGCAGGATGCCCCCATCACCGCCGCCGACCTGCTGGCCCCCTGTGAGGGCGAGCGCACCGAGGCGGGGATGCGCACCAATATCCGGGTCGCCCTGCAATATCTGGAGGCCTGGATCAACGGCAACGGCTGCGTGCCCATCTACGGTCTGATGGAAGATGCCGCCACCGCAGAGATCTCCCGCACCTCAATCTGGCAGTGGATCCGCCACGGCAAGAGCCTGTCGAACGGCAAGGTGGTAACCAAGGAGCTGTTCCGCCAGATGCTGGCTGAAGAGCAGGAGGTAGTCAAAGCCGAAGTGGGTGCCGAGCGCTGGCAGGCGGGTCGCTTTGCCGAGGCGAGCGAGCTGATGGAAGAGATCACCTGCGCCGATACCCTGATCGATTTTCTGACGCTGCCCGGTTACGAGCGGCTCTGAACTCCGGGCCCCGGGCGGGGCTCGCCAATAACAAGTCAATGGAAACGTGAAATCAATGAAAGAGGGAACTGATATGGCACTGACCCGTGAGCAACAGATCCAGGCTATCGAGAAAGACTGGGCGGAAAACCCCCGCTGGAAAGGGATCAAGCGCGGCTACAGCGCCGAAGATGTGGTAAACCTGCGCGGCAGCTTGCAGCCGGTGCACACCCTGGCCCAGCGCGGTGCCGACAAGCTGTGGGGTCTGATCCACGGCGACGCCAAGAAAGGCTACGTCAACTGCCTCGGCGCCCTGACCGGTGGTCAGGCGGTGCAGCAGGCCAAGGCGGGGATCGAGGCAATCTACCTCTCCGGCTGGCAGGTGGCGGCGGACAACAACTTGTCCTCCACCATGTATCCGGATCAGTCCCTCTACCCGGCCAACTCCGTACCGTCCGTGGTGGAGCGCATCAACAACTCCTTCGCCCGTGCCGACCAGATCCAGTGGGCCAACAAGGTCGGGCCGCAGGATGAGGGTTTTATCGACTACTTCCTGCCCATCGTGGCCGATGCGGAAGCCGGTTTCGGCGGCGTGCTAAACGCCTTCGAACTGATGAAAGGGATGATTGAAGCGGGTGCCGCTGGCGTGCACTTTGAAGATCAGCTGGCATCAGTCAAGAAGTGCGGCCACATGGGTGGCAAGGTACTGGTGCCGACCCAGGAAGCGGTGCAGAAGCTGGTTGCAGCCCGTCTGGCAGCCGATGTGTGCGGCACCACCACTCTGGTGATCGCCCGTACCGACGCCAACGCCGCTGACCTGCTGACCACCGACGCTGACCCGTACGATGCAGACTTCCTGACTGGCGAGCGCACTGCCGAAGGGTTCTACAAGGTGCGTGCCGGTATCGATCAGGCCATTGCTCGCGGTCTGGCTTACGCCCCCTACGCCGACATGGTGTGGTGTGAAACCGCCAAGCCGGATCTGGACGAAGCGCGTAAATTTGCCGAAGCGATCAAGGCCAAGTTCCCGGATCGCATCCTGGCCTACAACTGCTCCCCGAGCTTCAACTGGAAGAAGAATCTGGACGATGCCACCATCGCCCGCTTCCAGCAGGAGCTCTCCGACATGGGCTACAAGTATCAGTTCATCACCCTCGCGGGTATCCACAACATGTGGTTCCACATGTACGAACTGGCCTACCAGTACGCCCGTGGCGAAGGGATGAAGCACTACGTCGAGATGGTGCAGGAGCCGGAATTTGCAGCCGCCAGCCGTGGCTACACCTTCGTAGCCCATCAGCAGGAGGTCGGTACCGGTTACTTCGACAAGGTGACCACCGTCATTCAGGGTGGCCAATCCTCGGTCACCGCGCTGACCGGTTCCACCGAAGAAGATCAGTTCCACTGATAGGCAGAGCTGTCTTGAAATAGCAAAACCCCGGCCTGAAGCCGGGGTTTCTTTTTATCTGCCATTCAAACGAAAGTCAGGCCACAACCGCAGACCGCAGACCGCAGACCGCAGACCGCAGACCGCAGACCGCAGACCGCAGAGAGGATCAGAGCTCGAGGATCTCTTTGACAAAGGGAATGGTGAGCTTGCGCTTGGCGCGAAATGAGGCGTTGTCGAGCTGATTGAGAGTGGTGAGCAGGGTGCGCATATCGCGGGAGAGTCGGTTGAGCAGGAAGCGGCCCACATCGATGGGCAGTTTGAAGCCCCGCAGCTCGGCACGCAGCTGCAGGGCACTGAGCTTGCCTTCGTCATCCAGCTCTTCGAGATGGAAACTCACACCCCAGTCGAGGCGCGAGGCGAGATCCGGCAGCTGCAGCCCCAGTTTGCGCGGCGCGCTGCAACCGGTGACGATCAGCGTCCCTTCCCCTTTCTCCTGCCAGCGATTGTAAAAATCAAACAGCGCCCGCTCCCACACGGCATTGCCGGCGATCGCCTCGAGGCTGTCTAGACAGACCAGCGGCAGGCTTTCGAGAGCATCGAGCATGCTGGGATCGAGCTGTTCAAACTGATCGAGGGAGAGATAGGCCGCAGCCGCATCGCGGGCGTTGACCTCGGCACAGGTGGCGTGGAGCAGATGAGAGCGCCCGGAGCCCTTGGCTCCCCAGAAATAGAGGAAAGGCGACCCCTGACCGATGGCCGCATTCTTGAGGGCGGTGATCAGATGAGCATTGGTGCCGGGATAAAAACTGACGAAGGTTTCATCATCCGGTAGTTGTACGGCTAGGGACAGTTGGGCCGGTTGCTTCACTCGTTGGGCTTTGACTGTGACATTTGTGGCTAAGTGTACCATCGCAATGGCAGATAGAGAACCGCCCGGACAAGCCGGGCGGTAGACAAAAGCCTTGTGAAATCAGGGCTGCGACCATTGGTAACGCAGATTGCTGCCATTATCGTCAACCTTGTGCAAGCGGCTCTCCAGCTGCAGGGCGCGCACCAACTCGCTCTGCTCCCCCTGCAGGGTGAAGTTGAAGGTGACCTGATTGCCTTCCAGCTTGCCGATCTCGACCTTGCTGACATTGGCCATCCCCTGCAGCATCTTCTGCACGGAGATCATGCTGTCCACATCGGATAGGCCATCCACCACCAGGGTTTGGCTGGTTGCCGGCCCAGAGATACGGGCGCCGTAGTTTTTCACCAGCCAGGTCGCCAGGGTATCGGCAAGCCCTTGCGCCACTTCGGCCTGGGTACCCGTGGTGTTGCCTCGGGTCAGTTCGGCCACTTCACCAGCAGCCTTGGGACCGTAGAGTCCCCAGTCGATGCTCCACTTGTCCCCTTCCGGGGTCAGCTTGCCCAGCACAACCATCTCGGCGCCATAACGCTGGCTCGCCTTGAGGATGGGATCGGCAAAACGGCCCCATACATCGGTGGCACTGACCGCCATGTTGTCGTCGAGATCCATCAGGGGAATGCTGACCGGCAGCCCCAGCGCCAGGGTCTGCTCGCGCAGTGCCTGTGCCCAGCCATCGGTAGACTGGTCTGCCAGCAGATGGCGCTCCCCCTGATCCACCACCAGCCAGAGGGCCATCTGGGGACGAGCCGGGCCAAGCAGAGCGAATTTGCTCTCGGAGACCAGGCTGTTGACCTTGTCGCTCTTGAACTCGGCCTTCAGATACTTGACCGAATCCACATCCTGATAGCCATAGCTCTTTACATAGTCGCCCGGCGCAGCCAGCGCCTTGACCACGGCAGGCTGGGTCAGAATGTCCCGCTTGCCGGTCACCTTGATCAACACCTCGCCCAGCGCCTGACCCTGAGCAGCCACCATGTCGCCGGTGGTCGGGGCCTTGCCCTGATAGAGGTCGGTAACCTGAGCGGCCGAGGCAATGAATGACAAGCCGCAGCAGAGGGCGGTCACAACACGTTTAAACATGAACAGAGTCTCGAAATGGGAGATGGTGCTTATGGTAGCGGCAAGGCGCGTCCTGCGGCAAGGCTGGGACAAAGGCCATAAACAGCGAAGCCGGCAGGACGCCGGCTCCGTCAGCCGCCTCGGCAGAGGCGGCGTGTCACAGCAACTTACTTGGTACCGAAGATCTTGTCGCCGGCATCGCCCAGACCCGGCACGATGTAGCCTTTCTCGTTCAGGCCCTGATCGATGGAGGCACAGAACAGCTCCACGTCCGGGTGAGCGGCTTCCAGCGCCTTGATGCCTTCCGGCGCGGCAACCAGCACCAGCACCTTGATGGACTGGCAGCCTTTCTTTTTCAGCAGATCGATAGTGGCGATCATGGAGCCACCGGTGGCCAGCATGGGGTCGATGACCAGCGCCAGACGCTCTTCGATGTTGCTGACGATCTTCTCGAAGTAGGGAACCGGCTGCAGGGTCTCTTCATCGCGGTAGATACCGACCACGCTGACGCGGGCACTCGGCATGTGCTCCAGTACGCCATCCATCATGCCAAGGCCGGCACGCAGGATCGGTACGACGGTTACCTTCTTGCCCTTGATCTGGTCAACTTCTACTGGCCCATTCCAGCCATCGATGATAACCTTCTCGGTTTCGAAGTCAGAGGTAGCTTCATAGGTCAACAAACTGCCCACTTCTTTGGCCAGTTCACGGAAACGCTTGGTGCTGATATCGCCTTCACGCATCAGACCGATCTTGTGTTTGACCAGGGGGTGTTTGACTTCAACGACTTTCATTATTATCTCCTCTAACCTGCCGCAAAAAAATCGCGGAATCATACAACAAAAGCCGCCGCTTGTAGAGCAGTTTTGCGCAAAAACGCGCAAACGATTTCCTTTCTGGTTTTTCACCGCCACTGTTAGAATACGCCCCGAATTTTACCCTCCACTTCTCACATGACGGGGACTACTCGTGACTGACAAAACCTCACTGAGCTACAAGGATGCTGGCGTGGATATCGATGCCGGCAATGCACTGGTTGAACGTATCAAGGGCGTGTCAAAGCGCACTCGTCGTCCTGAAGTCCTTGGTGGTCTTGGCGGCTTTGGGGCCTTGTGTCAAATCCCTGCGGGCTACAAGGAGCCGGTGCTGGTCTCCGGCACCGACGGTGTGGGCACCAAGCTGCGCCTCGCCATCGATCTGAAAAAACATGACACCGTGGGTATCGATCTGGTGGCCATGTGCGTCAACGACCTGATCGTACAGGGTGCCGAGCCCCTCTTCTTCCTCGACTACTACGCTACCGGCAAGCTGGATGTGGACACCGCGGCCGCAGTGGTCACCGGGATCGGTGCCGGTTGCGAGCAGTCCGGCTGCGCTCTGGTGGGCGGCGAAACCGCCGAGATGCCGGGCATGTATGAAGGGGAAGACTACGATATCGCCGGTTTCTGCGTCGGCGTGGTGGAGAAGAGCGAGATCATCGACGGCAGCAAGGTTGCTGAGGGTGACGCCCTGATCGCGCTGGCTGCCAGCGGCCCCCACTCCAACGGTTTCTCCCTGATCCGTAAAATTCTGGAAGTCTCCAAAGCCGATGTGCAGCAGCCGCTGGGTGACACCACCCTGGCCAACGCCCTGCTGGAGCCGACCCGCATCTATGTGAAACCTGTGCTCAAGCTCATCAAGGAGTGCGAGATCCACGCTCTCTCCCACATCACCGGTGGCGGCTTCTGGGAGAACATCCCGCGCGTGCTGCCCGCCAACACTCAGGCAGTAATCGATGAGCAGAGCTGGCAGTGGCCAGCAGTGTTCAGCTGGCTGCAGCAGGCTGGCAACGTCACTCGCCACGAGATGTATCGAACCTTCAACTGCGGCGTTGGCATGATCATCGCCCTGCCAGCCCATCAGCTGGAGAAGGCGCTGACCCTGCTCAAAGCCGAGGGTGAGAACGCATGGCACATCGGTCATATCGCCAAGGCCGCCGATGGTGAGGAGCAGGTCATCATTCAATGAATGACCGGATCAACAGCCAAATGACCTCCCCTATGAAACGCATCCTCGTCCTCATCTCAGGCAACGGCAGCAATCTGCAGGCAGTCCTCGACCACTGCGCCAGCGGCAAGATTGCCGGTGAGGTGGTCGGCGTCATCAGCAACAAGGCCGATGCCTATGGCCTGATCCGCGCACAAGAGGCAGGGGTGGCTACCACCACCCTCAGCCAGCAGCAGTTTGCCAGCCGGGAGGAGTATGACGCCGCCCTGCTGGCGGTGATGGCTGACTATCAGCCGGACTTGGTGGTACTGGCCGGCTTTATGCGCATATTGAGTGGTGATCTGGTGCGCCACTTCGCTGGACGGATGATCAATATCCACCCCTCCCTGCTGCCGAAATATCAGGGGCTACACACCCACCAGCGCGCTATCGATGCTGGTGATAGCGAGCATGGCGCCAGCGTCCACTTCGTGACCGAAGAGCTCGACGGTGGCCCGGTGATCCTGCAGGCCAGCGTTCCCATCTTCGAAGAAGATGAGGCCGATGAGGTGGCAGCACGGGTACAGGTGCAGGAGCACAGCATCTACCCGCTGGTGGTGCAGTGGTTCTGTGAAGGACGCTTGCAGATGCGAGATGGGTCTGCCTTTCTCGATAGCAAGCAACTTGGCCCGGCTGGCTATGCCTGCGAGTAACCGCTAACCACAGCAAGCAAAATACAACAAGGGAGGCCCAGGCCTCCCTTGTCATTTCCATAGTTCAACGCAGTGACCACGTTCATCTCCGATGACGCCGCTACGGGGCTAATCAGACCGGATTGTCGATATCGATAAAGGCCACATCCAGCCCGTGCACGGTCGCCAGCCACTCTCCCAGCGCCTTGACGCCGTAGCGCTCTGTAGCATGATGGCCAGCGGCGTAGAAGTGCATCCCCATCTCGCGAGCGGTGTGGATGGTCTGTTCGGAAGCCTCGCCAGAGATAAAAGCGTCGATGCCCTGCTCCGCCGCCAGATTGATGTAGCTCTGGCCGCCGCCAGTGCACCAGGCCACGGAACGGATTAGCTCGGGGCCGCTGTCGCCACAGTGGAGCGGCTCACGACCGAGACGCTCGGCAATCAGTTTGGCAAAATCGCTGCCGCTCATCGGCTCTTCCAGCTTGCCCACCATGGCGACACTCTTGCTGTTCCACGGCTCCAGGCCACGACGCACCTTGATATCGAGCAGCTTGGCGAGCTGGGCGTTATTGCCCACCTCGGGATGGACATCCAGTGGCAGGTGGTAGGCAAACAGGTTGATATCGTGGGCCAGCAGGGTCTTGATGCGGCGCTGCTTCATACCGGTGATCTGGGCCGGTTCACCGCTCCAGAAGTAGCCATGGTGAACCAGAATGGCATCGGCATCGGCAGCCACGGCCGCATCTATGAGGGCCTGACTGGCGGTCACGCCGGTCACGACCTTGCGAATGCGCTCGCGCCCCTCGACTTGCAGACCATTGGGGCAGTAATCCTTGATGGCGTGGGGCTCAAGCAGGTGGTTGAGTACGGTTTCCAATTTTCGATGAGAGATCATAAGGGTCCCTTTATAACGGCGCGATTCCCTGTTTTACCAATAAAAACAAGGCCCCGGCTCAAAACGCCAAGGGCCCTATGATAATCGAGAGCCGCCATCAAGACCATGACGGTTCCCACACAGTGATACTTCCCTCTAGTGAGGCACCAGCCTGTTTCAGGCAGGCAAGTCGATGCCGGCATCCCGCATCTGGGCCAGCTTGTATCGCAGAGTGCGGGGGCTGATCCCGAGCCGGTCGGCCACATCCTTGCGACTGCCGTTGCACTCTTGCAGGGTGTCGAGAATGATCTGGTGCTCCTGCTGCTTGAGTTCGCTGCCGAGGCGATCACCGCCATAAGCGCGCTCCGCGACGGCAAACTCCATCTCCTGCTCGTCCACCTCTTCCAGAATGAGGTGACTGCAATCGATCACTCCATCAGGGCTAAGGATCAGCGCCCGCTGTACCACGTTGTCGAGCTCGCGCACGTTGCCGGGCCAGGGATGAGAGAGCAGCCGCTCGCACGCCTGCGGCTCCAGCTGCGGAGTCGGCAGCCCCTGCTGGCTGGCGTGCAGGGCCAGCAGATGTTCAGCCAGCGGCAAGATGTCACCGGGTCGCTCGCACAGGGCAGACCAGCGCAACGGAAAAACGTTGAGACGGTAGTAGAGATCTTCGCGAAACAGGCCATCCTGCACCGCCTTCTTGAGATCCCGGTTGCTGGTGGCGATGACCCGCACATCCAGCGGGATCATCTTGCGGCTGCCGAGCCGCTCCACCTCTTTCTCCTGCAGCACCCGCAACAACTTGGCCTGCAATCCCAGATCCATCTCGGTGATCTCGTCGAGCAGCAGAGTCCCCCCCTGCGCCTGCTCGAACTTGCCGGGGCACCCCTGCACCGCGCCGGTAAATGCCCCCTTCTCGTAGCCAAACAGGGTCGCCTCCAGCATGTTCTCCGGAATGGCGGCACAGTTGATGGCGATAAAGGGCTGCTCGGCGCGGTTGGAATTGTCGTGGATATAGCGGGCCAGCACCTCTTTACCCGTGCCGCTCGGGCCGGTCACCATGACGGTGGCCTCGCTTCTGGCAACCCGGGTCGCCAGCTGGAACAGCTCGGCGCTCTTGGAATCGCCATACACTACGGCACGTTTTTCTACCTTCTGGGCCGGGACATAGCGACTCACCTGGTTGAGCAACACCTCGGGCGAAAAGGGTTTGGCCAGATAGTCGATGGCCCCTTCCCGCATGGCACGCACCGCGCCGTCGATGTTGGCGTAAGCGGTCATCAGGAGTACCGGCACCTGCGGATACTGCTGGCGAATGGTCGCCAACAGGGTCAGGCCATCCATTCCTCCCATCTGAATATCGGAGATCACCATGTCAAACGGCTGACGGGAGAGAGCCAGCAAGGCCCGCTCGCCGCTGTCTACCTCGCGGCACTCATAGCCGCCAAGCAACAGGGTATCGACCAGCGCTTCACGCAGGCCATTGTCATCTTCAACTACCAGGATCCGGGCCTGAGTCATGCTACACCTCCCACGACAGCCAACCTGGCCGCATTGATATGGCTCCCTCTCGGCCGGCACAGCGCCTTAACAAGGCTCATGCTGCACCTCCAAGTTGTACCTGCTGCTGATGCAGGGGGAACGACAGAGTAAAACAGGTGCCCTCTCCGGGAACCGAGGCCACACCGACCTCGCCCTGATGAGCACGCACGACGGATTGCACCACCGCCAGTCCAAGGCCGGTTCCCTGGGAGCGAGTGGTAAAGAAGGGTTCGAAAATCTGGCTAAGCAGGTGGGCAGGCATCCCCTTGCCATTGTCAATCACCCGCATCTCGACCCGGGCACCGCTGCGCACCGCGCTCACCAGAAGTGACGTTGCCCCCGCCTGCTGGGCGTTGGCAATGAGATTGTTGATGGCTCCGGAGAGCGCACTACTGTTAGCCAGCAGGCAGAGATCGGGCTCCGGTGCCTCCATGTGTAGCTCGCAACCCTGCTGGGCGCAGAACGCCTCTGCCCCCGCCTGCACTTCAGCCAGCAGACCCTGCACCGAGATGGGGGTGACCACCTGATTGTCGCCATTGCGGGCAAACAGCAGGATGTCGTTGATCTGCTTCTCCAAGTCCTGCAGCCGGGCCATCAGCTTTTGCTGAAACTGGGTGCGGGATTCGGGTTTGAGGGTGCGGTTGGCCAGGTTGGCGGCATAGAGCATGGCGGCCGAGAGCGGGGTGCGGATCTGGTGGGCCAGCGAAGCGGCCATATTGCCAAGGGCCGACAACCGCTTCATGTGGTTGATGCGATCCTGCAACTGACGGGTTTCGGTCAAGTCGTTGATAAATACCAGCTGACCCGCCTGATCCTGCAGCGGCTGAGTCGAGAGCTGGACCCGGCGACCATCGCGCAGGGAGATCTCGTGGCCGTCATCCTCGCGCGGCTCGAAGCAGCGGGTGATGACATGACGCCAGAGCTCCCCCTCCAGCGGCTCCCCCAGCAGGTCTATCGCCGCCGGATTGGCACGGGTGATGATGCCAGTGCCATCAAGCAACAGCACCCCGGTCGGGAGCGCCTTGAAGATGGCGTAAAGCTGGCTCACTTCGTGAGACTGGAGTGGGATATCCTGCTGTTGTGCTGTCATAAACCTGACCTCAAACTGGCGACCTGGTCAGGTTATTCAATTTCCATGCCACTAAATTAATCTATTAAAACCAATAGATTACTGCTCTGCGTCAAGGCTTTGACCCTCAGACGTCCTTGCTCATCCCGTACTTTTTCATCTTCTCGACTAGGGTAGTACGGCGCATGCCGAGCAGATCAGCAGCGCGGGCAACCACCCCGTCCTGCGACTCCAGCGCCTGGCGGATCAGCTCCACTTCGAGGTCGGCCAGCATCTCCTTGAGATTGACCCCCTCCTCCGGCAGCTGCATGGTTCGAGGCGAGGAAAGCGGATGGTCGATCTCCGGCGGATCCTGAAACACCGCGGCCAGCGCATCCCGCTCATCCATCTCGGTCAGCCGCTCATCACGCGGCTCGCTTGGCAGCAAGCGGTAGCGGCTCGGCAGATCGGCCACATCGACAATCTGCTGCGGATAAAGAATAAGCAGCCGCTCAAGCAGGTTGGAGAGCTCGCGCACGTTGCCCGGCCAGGGATACTGCATCAGCGACTCCATTGCCCGCTGGGTCAGACGGATGGTGCTGTGGTGCTGCTCGGCATGGCGGTTGAGCAGCTCCTGTAACAGCAGGGGGATATCGTCGATGCGATCCCGCAGCGGCGGGGTTTCGATGGGGAAGACGTTGAGGCGATAGTAGAGATCCTCACGAAAACCCTGGGTGCGGATCAGCGCCTCCAGATCCCGGTGAGTCGCGGCGATGATACGCACATCGGCCTGAATGGGCTTGCCACCACCGACCCTATCAAAGAGCCGCTCCTGCAACACCCGCAGCAGCTTGACCTGCATCGGCATCGGCATGTCGCCAATCTCGTCGAGGAACAGAGTGCCCCCCTGCGCCAACTCAAAGCGGCCACGCCGCGCAGCGATAGCGCCGGTAAAGGCCCCCTTCTCGTGGCCGAACAGCTCGCTCTCCAACAGCTCCGCCGGAATGGCACCGCAGTTGATGGGCACGAACGGCCCCTGGCTACGGCCAGAGAGTTCGTGAATGGCGCGCGCCACCACCTCTTTACCAGTACCCGACTCACCGAGGATCAGCACGTTGGCATCGGTCTCGGCGACCTGGCTGATGAGACGACGCACCTCCTGGATCCCCTTCCCCTTACCCACCAGCAGGCGCAGCAGAGCCTGCCCCTTGTCATGGGTCTGCTGACGGGGATGGAGAGAAACAAACGCCTGACAGAAGTGCAGGTGGCGAGTCAGCGACTCATAGGTAAACGGCGCCTCGGCAACCCCGATGAAGTTGCTGTTGGGCAGATCGGCCTCGACCAGAGAGATAAAGGGGGTTCGGGGAAATGCGGCCAGCAGATCCGGCAGAACACGGGCGCCGAGCTCGCCAGCCAGTACACCTTGCAGGGGGCCGGAGGAGTCGATGGCGACATCCAGATCGCCTTCAGCTACCTCTTGCCACGGGATCCCCATAAACGAGAGCACTGTTCCCAACTGCTGACGCCGCTGCGCATCGGCATCAACAATCAACACGCCCATCTCCACCATATCAATCCCTCGCGACGACCGAATATAATTCATTGTTTTATATAGATATAAAACATATATCACTTATTTTATTGCAGACAGACAAAGTGCCAAAATTCCGACACTTTGTCAAAAATTGTCGTATTCAGGCTAAGTGTATCGACATAAAAGGGGGATAAACGAAATGGCTACGGCATTTTTTTCGCAGGGAATATTCAGGTGATACCGCCTTGCCGGCGGCGGTATCACTCAGATGCAGCAGTTCAAGGGTGGATATGGTGGCGCGGGGTGGCGTAGCGGCACTCGGGGAAACGGCTGCAGGCCAGAAAGAGGCGGCCGGCATGGGGCCCTTTCTTGGCTTCACGCTCCACCAGCGGCGCATCGCAGCGAGGACAGAGGTGCACCTCTTCATCCTCGTCTTCAGACGGATCGGCAAACAGGTTGTCGGCAAGCTCCGGCTCCATCACGGGAACTGCAGCGCTCGGCGCAGGGCTCTCCAGATTTGGGAAGTGAAGCGGCTCTTCATCGACCGGGCGAACGGTTGCCTGTGGCGAGCCACCGCGCAGCGGCGTGCCAAGATCGACCCCGTCCAGCAACAGAGGATTGAAGGTAGGTTCGCGCCGCTGGCCCGGCAGCAGATCATCGACCACCGGCTCGCTGGTTTTGACCAGCAACGGCAGAATCTGTTCGCGCAGCTCTTCCACCTGATAACCGCTGCTGGCCGGAATTTGCAGCAGGGGCAGACCGGCGCTGTCGCAGGCAGTTTTCAGAAAGAGATCACGCGCCTTGCGCTTCTGATGACGGTGAGAGCTGTCATCCAGCTCGATGGCGCAGATAAACGAGAGGTCGGTCGGATGGCAGAGCAGATAGTCAAAATGCTTGCCGCTGATCTTGTTGAAGTGTTGCTGCCATTTGCTCTTGCCGAGCCCCGCTTGCGGAGTCAGCACATCGGCCACCCGCACCTTGGCAAGCACTCTGGCCTTGTCGCCTACCGCCAGATCCAGAACCCCGAGAAAAGAGCGCTCGGCCGGAGTGAAGAGAGTCTCCTGCAGATCGTAGGGCAGCTGCTTCTGCTCCTTGTTTCTGCTCCAGAAAATCGCCAGCACCAGCAGGGCCAGCAGCAGTAATCCCGACAGGACGAGGGTATTCATGAGAGCACAATCCAGTTCACAACACGAAAGGGGGAACACTTTACCACAGCCAGCGTCACGCAAGGCAGCAGGCAAGCGTATGGAAAGTGTAAAAGTCCCTGCTTTTTATCCATTTGCCAGCGGACGGGGCTTCATATGACCAGCCACAGCAGGCACAATGCTGGAGAAACCCAATTCCAAGGAGAGCAGGATGCAAAAGCAATTGGTGGTCACCGTGATCGGTGCAGACAAGCCAGGTATCGTCGAGAGTCTGGCTGCCGTCATCAGTCGCGAGCAGGGCAACTGGCTGGGCAGTGCCATGAGCGAGCTGGCAGGCCAGTTTGCCGGCATCCTCCATGTAGCCGTGCCCGAGGAGCACTACCGCAGCCTGTGCGAAGCGCTGGCCCTGCTGCCCGGCCTCACCATCAGTTTTGCCGAAGGGACCCCCACCGCCGAGCCGGCCCATCAGGTGATGATGACGGTCACCGGCAATGATCGCCCCGGCATCGTCCACGAAGTAGCGAGCATCCTGCGACAACTTGATATCAATGTGGCCGATCTCACCACCGGCTGTGAACCAGCCCCCCACTCCGGCGCATCGCTCTTCTACGCCCATGCGCTGGTTGCCCTGCCAGACGGGCTGGAGATGGAGAGTCTTGTCTCTGCGCTGGAGTCTCTCTCCGATGACCTGGTGGTCGATATTGACGAGGCGATGCCCGAGTAATATTGCTGTCACTTTTCTGTCATATATTCACGTCATACCTGCCGCGCAGAGGCGAACTGATTAGAGACCAGAGGCATAACATGAGCACCGACAAGCTGTATGAAGAGAAAGAGCTGAGCTGGCTCTCATTCAATGAACGGGTGTTGCAAGAAGCGATGGACAAGACGGTCCCCCTCATCGAGCGGGTCCGCTTTTTGGGGATCTTCTCCTCCAACCAGGATGAGTTTTTTAAAGTTCGGGTGTCGGACGTCAAGCGCCGCATTCTGATCAACGAAGTACATGGCGGCGACGATGAAGCCAAGGTTCTGCTGCGCGCCATCCAGCAGAAGGTGATGGCCCTTGGCGAGGCATTCGACAACACCTACAAGGAGCTGCTGATCGCCCTGGCTCGCCACAACATCTTTCTGGTCAACGAAAACCAGCTCTCCGACGCCATCCAGAAGTGGCTGCGGGTGTTCTTTCGGGAGAAGGTGCTGCGCCACATCATCCCGATCCTGCTCAACAAGGAGGTCAACCCGGTCAAGTTCCTGAAAGACGAGCACACCTATCTGGCCATCGAGATGAAAAAGAATGGCCAGGTGATCCAGTATGCGCTGGTGGAAGTGCCGACCGATGACCTGCCCCGTTTCTTCCAGCTGCCGCCGGAAGGGACCCGCCGCAAGAAGCAGATCATCATTCTGGACAATGTCATCCGCTTCTGTCTGGACGAGATCTTCAAAGGCTTCTTCGACTACGACGAGATTGCCGCCTATGCGGTGAAGCTGACCCGGGATGCCGAATATGATCTCTCCGACCAGCTGGACTTGAGTCTGGTCGACAAGATGAGTGATGGCTTGAAGCAGCGCCTCACCGCCATGCCGGTACGTTTCGTCTACGAGCGGGAGATGCCGGCGGCGATGATAAGCTTCCTCAAGCTCAAGCTGCAGATCAGCTCCTACGACGCCATCATGCCGGGCGGACGCTATCACAACTTCAAGGATTTCATCGGCTTCCCCAACGTGGGTCGCGACTATCTGGAAAACCCCAAGCTGCCGGCCATCGATTGCCGCGACTTTGACGGCTTCGTCAATGCCTTCGATGCCATCACCAAGCAGGACATCCTGCTCTACTACCCGTACCACAAGTTTCACCACTTCACCGAGCTGGTGCGTCAGGCAGCGTTCGATCCGGCGGTCAGCGCCATTCGCATCAATATCTACCGGGTCGCCAAGAAGTCGCGGATCATCCACTCTCTCATCGATGCCGCCAACAACGGCAAGAAGGTGACCGTGGTGGTGGAGCTGCGCGCCCGCTTCGACGAAGCCGCCAACATAGACTGGGCCAACATCCTGACCGATGCCGGGGTCAAGGTGGTGTTCGGTGTGCCGAGCCTCAAGATCCACTCCAAGCTCTGCCTCATCACCCGCCACGAAAACGGCGAGGCGGTGCGCTACGCCCATATCGGGACCGGCAACTTCAACGAGAAGACCGCCAAAATCTATACCGACTTCTCGCTGCTGACTCGCCACCCGGACATCACCGCCGAGGTGGAGAGCGTGTTCGAGTACATCGAGTACCCCTACCGGCGCTACAAGTTCAACCACCTGCTGGTCTCCCCCATCAACAGCCGCCGTCAGCTCTATCGTCTCATCGACAACGAGCTCTCGAACGCCAAGGCGGGGCAACCCAGCGGCATCACCCTCAAGATTAACAACCTGGTGGACCGGGATCTCATCAACCGGCTCTATGCCGCCGGTCAGGCCGGGGTGCCGATCCAGATGATCATCCGCGGCATGTGCGCCCTGCGCCCGGGCGTGCCGGGTCTCAGTGACAACATCAAGGTGATCAGCATCATCGACCGCTTCCTCGAGCACCCGCGGGTGATGGTGTTCCACAACAAGGGCAACCCCCAGCTCTATATCTCCAGCGCCGACTGGATGAGCCGCAATATTGACGGCCGGATCGAGGTGGGCACCCCCATCTATGACGAGCGGCTCAAGCAGCGCATCATGGATATTCTCGAGCTACAACTGAGTGATACCTGCAAGGCGCGGGTGATCGATGCCGACCAGCAGAACGAATATGTGAAGCGGGGCAACCGCCGCAAAATCCGCTCTCAGGTCGCGATTTACGACTATCTCAAACGTATCGAGTCAAACAATGGACAATAGCCTCTACGCCGCCGTCGATCTCGGCTCCAACAGTTTTCATATGGTGATCGCCCATCTGAGCGAAGGGCGTTTTCGCATCGTCGATCGAATCAAGGAGCGGGTGCGACTGGCGGAAGGGATGGATGAGCAAAAGCGCATGAGCCCGGAGGCGATGGAACGCGGCCTCGCCTGTCTGTCGCTGTTTGCCGAGCGGCTCACCAACATCAAACCGGATCAGATCCGCATCGCCGGCACCTACACATTGCGCCGTGCCAGCAACGCGCGCGAGTTCGTCAGCGAAGCGGCCAAGGTGCTCAATCACCCCATCGAGATCATCAGCGGGCAGGAAGAAGCACGGCTCATCTATCAGGGTGTCGCCCATACCCAGCATATCGAGGGTCAGGTACTGGTCATCGATATCGGCGGCGGCAGCACCGAGCTCATCATCGGTGAAGGGTTTGAACACAAGGCCCTCACCAGCCGCAAGATGGGCTGCGTCAGCTTTACCCAGAGCTTCTTTGCCAGCGGCAAGCTGAGTGACAAGCACTTCACCAATGCAGTGCTGGAGGCGCAGCACCAGCTCGCGCCCATCGTCAACCAGTACCGCAAGCTGGGCTGGCAGAGCTGTCTTGGCAGCTCAGGTTCGATCCGCACAGTGCGCGACGTGCTGCAGGGTGAGGGGCTGACCGATGGCAGTATTACGCTGGAGGGGCTGGAGCGCCTCAAGGCCCTGATGATCGAACATAAACGGGTCGATAACCTCAAACTGGTCGGGCTCACCGAGGAGCGTCAGGAGGTGTTTGCCGCCGCGGTCGCCATCCTGCTCGGCCTGTTTACCTCGCTGCCCATCGAGCGGCTCGACTACTCTGACGGTGCCCTGCGTGAAGGATTGCTGTATGAGTTCGAGGAGCGCTTGCAGCACCACGATATCCGCGAGCGCACCGCACAAGCCCTCGGCACCCACTACCGGATGGACCGCAAACAAGCCGCCCGGGTGGAGCAGAGCGTGCTGACCCTGTTTGATGCCCTGCAAGAGCCTTGGCAGATGGAGATAGAGCCCTATCGCGCCATCCTCGGCTGGGCGGCGCGGCTGCACGAAATTGGCCTTGCCATCAACTACAGCGGCATCCACCGCCACTCCGCCTATATCCTGCAACACACCGACCTGCCCGGCTTCAACCAGGACGATCAGGCATTGCTGGCCGCGCTGGTACGCTTCCAGCGCAAGGGGCTAAAACTCGCCGAGCTACCGCCCCTGCCCAACCACGACCTGCAGACGGTGCTGCGCTGCATCCGCATTTTGCGCCTCGCAGTCGCCGCGCACCACAAGCGCCAGGACAACCTGCTGCCAGAGTGGAAAGTCGCGGTACAAGGGGATCAGCTGGTAGTAACCTTGCCGATCGACTGGTGTGAGGAGAACCGTCTCCTGATGCAGAATCTGGAGAAGGAGCACCGTTATTGCCAAGAGCAGGGCTGGCCTCTGTTGTTCCAGCTCGGCTGAACCGCAAAGAGAGATGTAAAAAAGGCAGCCCGTGGGCTGCCTTTTGCATTCTCAGGTTGTAGTTTACTGCAGCTCGGGCAGCAGCAACTTGGCAATCTCGAAGTAGATGATAAGACCGGTACCATCCACCAGCGTCGCGATAAAGGGGGCCGATACGACCGCCGGGTCGATACGGAATCGGCGCAGCACCATGGGGATCACCGACGCCACAGTGGCGCTCCAGAGCACGATGGCGATGATGGTCAGAGTAACTACCATGCCAATCTGGGGACCCACCCCCAGACTCCAGGCCCGCACCCAGGCCGCCAGCGCAATGGCCGCCGAAATGAGCAGACCGGTAGAGAGCTCCTTCTTCAGCACAGTGCCGAGGTTACGCAGACTCACCTCCCCGACCGCCATGGCGCGTACTATGGTAGTGGTGATCTGGGTACCGCTGTTACCACCGGTACCGATCAGCAGAGGGATAAAGAATGCCAGGGCAATGGCAGCTTCCAACTGCTCCTCGAAAGCCCGCAGCACGGTGCCGGTATAGGCTTCGGCCACAAACAGAATGAGCAACCAGCCCACCCGCTTGCGCCACAACTGCCAGGGAGTTGCCTGCAGATAGGGGGTATCCAGCGGCGATGAACCACCCTGCATCTCGGCATCCTCGGTGGATTCGAGCTCCAGGATATCGGCTGCATCATCAACGTGGAAAATACCGACCAGCCGCCCCTGATCCTCGACCGGCAACACCGACAGGTCGCGGTCAATCAGCAGGCGCGCAGCCAGCTCCTGATCCGCACGGGCGTTGATCCGCACCGTTTCACGATCCATCAGAGTCGCGACGCTGGCCAGCGGGTCAGCGATCAGTAACGTCTTGAGCGAGATGCTCCCCTGCAGACGCCCATCCGCGTTGACCACATAGATGTGGCGAAACAGCTGGGCATTATCCCAAGCATCGTGGATCAGCTGCTTGGCCTTGCCCACGGTATCCTGTTCGCTCACGGCCAGGTATTCATGACGCATGTTGGCCCCGACCGACTCGGTAGGCCAGTCGAGCAGGGAGTAGTACATGGCCTGAGCCTGGGTCGGAAAACGCGCCAACAGCATGGTGCGATCCTGACGGCCGAGCTTGCGCAGGATCGCCACCATCTCGCGACGGGGAATGGCCTCTTGCAAGACTGTAACTATGCTGCCATGCATGCGCTGCAACAGGCGACCCGCACTCTCTGCCGAGAGAGAAGCGATAAGTTCAGCCCCCTGCGGCACAGGCAAGGTATCAAAGATGCAGTTGAGCTCTTCCGGACGCAGGGTCAGCAGTTGATCGGCGCGCTGAACCGGATCCAGATTGTGTTCCAACCAGCCCTGCAGGCTGGCGAGATCGAGCAGTTGATGACGGTTGAGAATGGTGTGTGTTTTCTTCATCACAAATAATCCCATGTGATTCCAGGCAAGCCTGAGCGCGAGCGGAGATCCGTTCGCCATCTGAAAGAAAACAGCAATTTGATTGACGAGTAATAGGCAGGAAATGACGCCGTTCGGCGTGTCATCATCCCCACGTACCAGCTTTAGCACTGCATAACGTATCCGGCATGCCGGAAGCCACTTGGGTTTACACCTTAATCCGATGAAAACTGTCCTGATCTTGGGCGTCTCTGGACGTCGTGAGATCAGTGGCCTGTGTTTATACAGGAGCCTCGCCTAACGAGATGCTGCAATTAAACTTGCACAACGCTCTGTTGTGCGGGCGGCATAATTGTCCAATCACACAACAAGGTCAACCCCGGTTTAGCCAGAAACCGCCATAGGTAACAGCTTGTTACAATTACTGACCCAATCATGCTCAAGGATGGGATTGCCCAATATGCAAAAAGGCCCTGATAGGGCCTTTTGTAGATTCAGCGGATGTAATCAAACAGGGTCAACCTGCTTATCTTGCTGAAGGAAAGTTGTGACGCACTCAGCGCTGCGTCCTCTTTCGCCAGCGTGGATATTACCTCGTAGAGATCGGCCTCGGAAACCTTGGCCCTCGCCTCGGTGTTCAGGTTACTCAGCCCTTCGTTGGAGCTCATCACCTGTTCAAGGCTGTTCATCCGGCCGCCCAGTTCACCTAGTCCATGATCGATGTTCTGCCGAGCATTCTTCATATGAACGGTTACATCAGCCACCTTGCTCTGAAACGTATCGGCAGATACGCTCGGATCACGCAGCGTATTGATAAAGTCAGACATGCCATTGAGGATGTTGTCATTCTTTGGCGGATTGAGCGAAAACTGCTGTGCCGTCCCACCTGCTGGCAAATCGAGCGTCAACTCGAGACCGTTGAACGGAATCTTGGTCCCGGGCGTGTAATTTCCCGTCTGCAACGTAGCACCACCGGAATCCTTGATCTGATAGGTATCGGGAGGCCCTATTGTGGTGGAAACGGTGTAGTCATTGCTGGCCAGCGCCGAGTTGTAGTTTGCTTGGAAAAAGTTATCAAAGTTGCCCTGATCCGCGATACCCACCTTGATATTGGCAGTCCCTGCACTGGCTGTGCGCCTGGTTGCCACAATCTCGAAGAGATCCTGCCCCGAGTCGTTGGCGGCAATTTTGACGGTCGGCGAGACCTGGATCTCGCGCTGCCCGGTATCCCCCTGATAGATGAACTTGCCGTTGGTATCTCTCACATAGGGCTGGGTCTTGCTCTGGTTGCCGCCGAAGATATATTCCCCCTGAGAGTTCTTGCTGTTCATCAGATCAAACATCTGCTGTTGCAAGCCCTCCAGTTCGCTGGCGATCGACTTGCGATCTTCCATGCTGATGGAACCGTTATTTGACTTCTGGATCAGGGTCTGAGCACTCAGCATGGCGGTATTCAGAGAGGTCAATACCGTCTCTTCATGACCAAGGCTGTTTTCCAGAAGACTACCATTGACCCCATATTGCTTGAAGAGGTCGATCTCCTTGGTCAGCGCCATTTTTTGGCTCATGCCAGCCGGGTCTTCACCGGCCGTCTGGAACTTATTGCCGGTCTGCAGCTGCTGATAAGCGGTATTGAGCCGCTCATTTGCACTGTTGAGGGAATAGATATTCCGGTCGTAGATCATGTTGGTAGTAATGCGCATGACGTTACCTCACGGAAGCAAGCAGTGTGTCGAAAATGGTTTTGGCGGTACTGACGATCTGGGCCGATGCCGCGTAGGATTGCTGGAACCGAATCAGATTGGCCGCTTCCTCTTCCAGATTGACCCCGGAGACGCTTTCATAGATTCCGGTACTCTGGATCAGCTTGGACTCATTGGCCTTGAGCAAAGTCTTCGCCTGGCTGGTATTGTTACCTACCGACATGACCAGCCCAGAGTAGGCTTCATTGAAAGTCATCTTGTCATTGGCTGTACCGCCACTACTGCCTTTGCGCACCAAATCCTTGTTTTGCAGCTCCGCCAGTGCGAGACCGTTGCTGTTATCGGCAAAGCCATTACTGTTGTAACTGAGTGTGAAACTGTCACCCGCGTTGACAGTACCGGTAATGCTGAACTCGTAGCCAGGAGTCTGTTTGGGATTGGCATAGACAGCCCCAACTGCGGGAGGCGGCAGTTGCAAAGCCGCCATCAGATTTTGGCCCTTGCTGGCTGCCGGAGCCACACCGAGCAGCGTTCCCCCCTTGTCATAGACTTCGTAGTCACCAGCTCCGTTTATTTTGACAACCTGAGGAGCCGCAACGTTGAGCGTGTTGGTACCAAAACCGGAACCGGCTCCGGTATTGAACACCCCACCCAACTTGATATCTGCACTACCACCGTTATTTGTGGTCTTTTGCGCTTTGAGCGGAGAAGCCAAAGCCAAATCTTCCGGTCTGGTTATATTTTGTGTTATGCCAGCGGCGGCACTCTTGGCTGGTTGCAACAGCAGCTTGTCGCCGGCAACTGGCGCCCCGGTCAAATCGACAGAAATGCCGTGACCCGGGATCTGGAAAGTGGCAGGTGGCGTAGTTCCTGTCGCAACCGAGGTCGCATTGCCATCCTTGTCCAGTGAAAAGACCTCATAACCTGTGGCGCTGCTAAAGCGGATCTCGTAGTCAAAGGGGGTCACTTCTGTTCCCTTACCGGGTACAAAACTGACCGTAGCACCGGCAGTACCGCCATTGGAGTTGTAAGGCAACCCCTTGCTGGTTGGCAGGTTGAAAATATCGCTACCCAGCTCGTTATCCAGATCCATCCCCAGCCGGTTTTGCTGGTTCATGGCATCGGCCATGGCAATAGAAAGTTGCCCCAACTCGCGCTTGGTCGGCTCCAGATCAGTTCGAGCCTTGAAAAGCCCACCCACAGTCCCCCCGAAGGTATCGTGATCGATAAGCGCCTGATTATCACCAAGCGTCAATTGCAACTCCTGATTGCGCGAATCAGGATCCCCTGCCACAACTTTGAACTGAGCCACGCCACCATCAAGGATCAATGAATGACCTGTGCTCATATTGACCAGCATACTGCCGTTGGCCTGAGGTATGGTGCGAATATCCATCTTTTCGGAGAGCTGGCGAATCGCCTCATCGCGCTGATCAAACAGCATCAGGTTCTCTTCGGGCGAGCCCTGGGTCCGTATAATCGCCTTGTTCAGGTCATTGATGCTGGTGAGCAGGCTGTTGACCTGCTTGGTCTCGTCCTCAATACGGGTGCTGATGGTGTCACTCTGCTTGTCGAGCTGGGCCGAGAGAGTATGAAACCGGTTGACCATACCGCTCAATTCGGTCATGACAACCTTGCGGCCACCAATGTCGGCCGGTGACTCATTGGCAGAGTGGAAAGCATTGAAATACGAGGTCATAGCAGCCCCTACGCTGTTGCTGGTATCCCCAAGCAACCTGTCCACAGAGGAAAGCTGATCATAGTGAGTCAAGGATGCATAGTAAGCAGAGGTATCACGACGCACCTCCCCCTGCATATAGCTGTTGAGGATCCGCTCGGTCTTGATGTCGCCAGTACCCAGACCAACTGAATTGGTATACACCAGCGTACGCTCACGCACATAGCCCTGACTATTGACGTTTACTATGTTGTTACTGGTGCTCTGCAGCAGGCGTTGCTGTGCCAGCACACCTGATGAACCAATCCCAAGCAGATCGCTTGCCATATGTTACAGCTCCATCTCGTTGTATTGCGCAATCGCATCGCTGCGCAATACCTGTTTCAGTTTGTTGGCGTAGTGAGGATCTGTGGCATAACCGGCCTTTTGCAGTGCTTCAAAGTAGTGATCCGGACTGTCTACCTTGGCCAACGCCCCCTTGTAACGGGAGCCGGAGGTGAGAAAATCCACGTAATCGTTGAAGCTCTCTTCAAAAGAGTCGTAGGAGCGGAAGGCCGCTTTTTGGCGCGATGCAACCCCTTCCTCATACTCGAGCGTACTCACCACTGCCTTGGGCCCTTCCCAACGGGGATCAGCCTTAATGCCAAACAGGTTGTGAGTTACGTTCCCCTCGCCATCCTTGATCACCCGCTTGCCCCAGCCACTTTCCAGCGCGGCCTGAGCCACCAGTACCGCCGGACTGAGTCCAAGCTTGTCGGCCGCTTTCTTGGCAAGTGGCATCAAGCGCTGCACAAACTCTTCCGGACTATCAAACTCTTTGCCATCGGCACTGCTACCAGCTTGGGCGGCAATGCCCATCGGCGGCACGGTACGGTGAGGGCGTACCGGCATGGTGAGCGCAGGTTTATCCTCTGCCATCCCCTTTTCAGCAAAATCCTTGCCAACTTTAGAGGCTTCAATCAAATCATTGGCTGCCCCGGTGGGCGGTTCGTAGGGTTTGTAGGCACGCTCGGTGCGCTGCGGCATCTTGAGCACCCGTCCATCCTTGTGGGTAAAGGTGGCCGGTGAGAGCTGCTTGGCCACCATGTCTGCCAATCCTAATCCACCTTTATTGGTCATATCGGAAACACGTTGCTCATCCAGCATCCCTTCATAAAACTGGGTATAGCTGCTGTTGAACGGGCTATCCTGGGTCAACACCTGATTGGCCTGCCGCATCCCCTGAAAAATCATCTGGGTGAAAATTGACTCGAACTGGCGCGATGCACTCCGGAGCGCTTCCGCCTGCCCCTCTTTGCTGTTGCTCATCTGACGGAGGCGATCAAGGTTTTTGACGTCCTGCACGACCCCGAGATTGATACCGCTGTTAGTGTCAAAGTCCGCCATTTTGCTTACCTCTTTGCCGCCCGTGGCAACCCCTTGCCGCTTGTTACAATATGATCAACTGTCCTTCGATGGCGCCTGCCTGCTGCAGCGCCTCGAGGATGGCCATCAGGTCACCGGGAGCAACCCCAACCTGGTTGACGGCCCGAACCAGCTCATCAAGCGTGGCGCCGGTGTCAAACTTGAACATCCGCCCCTGCTCCTGCTTGACGTTGATAGTCGAACTGTTGGTGGTAGTGGTCTGCCCGCCAGAGAGTGGATTGGGCTGGGAGACCTGCTGGTTTTCCGCGATGGTGACGGTCAAACCACCGTGGCTGATAGCCGCCGGTTTCAACCTGACTTCACTGCCAATGACGATAGTGCCGGTTCGCGAGTTGACGATGATCTTGGCCGCTTCATTGGCCGGATCCACTTCCAGATTCTCGATGGTCGCGAGATAGGAGACCCGCTGACCCGGATCACGCGGTGCATAGACCTTGACCGAAGTAGCGTCGAGTGCCTGCGCGGTATTGGGGCCGACCAGATCGTTCACCACATCCGCCAGTCGGCGTGCAGTAGTAAAATCCGGGCGGTTCAGGTTGAAGGTGATGGTATCGCCCTGACTGAACGCATTGGGCACTTCCCGCTCGACGGTCGCCCCGTTGGCAATGCGCCCGACGGTCGGGGTATTGATCACCACTTTGGAGCCATCCGCCCCTTCGGCGCCCAGACCACCAACGACCAGACTGCCCTGGGCAACCGCATAGACCCGACCATCAAGCCCCTTGAGGAAGCTCTGCAGCAGAGTACCGCCACGCAGGCTTTTCGCCTCGCCAATCGCGGAAACCGTGACATCAATGGTCTGGCCCGGTTTGGAGAAGGGCGGCAAGTCGGCATGAATAGCCACTGGCGCCACATCCTTGATCTTGGGCTTGATGTTGTCCGGCACCTTGATGCCAAAGTTGTTGAGCATGGTACGGAAAGTCTGCTCGGTGAAGGCGTTGTTCTTCTCGCCAGTACCGGGCAGACCGACCACCAGCCCGTAACCAATCAACTGGTTGGTACGAACCCCTTCAACCGAGCTGATGTCCTTGATCCGGGCGGCATGAGCCATGCCCAGCGGCAACAGACAGCAGAGGAGTGTGGCAAGACGGAGTGACTTCATAACATCTCCTAGAGCGGCCACCAAGGACCATTGAAAAAGCTGGTCAGCCATCCCTGTTCCTGGGTATTGGCCAGATCACCGGTACCACCGTAGTAGATACGGGCATTGGCAACTTTCTGGGATGACACGCTGTTATCAGAGGTCACATCCTCTGGGCGGATAAGACCGGTAATACGGATATACTCGTTGCCATTGTTAAGCATGATCCACTTCTCGCCACGCACCAGCAGATTGCCGTTGGGCAATACCTTGGCCACGCTGACCGAGATATTCCCCTGCAGGCTGTTGCTCTGATCCGCCTTGGCTTGTCCCTTGAACGCGCCAGTCTGACCGATGCTGGCCGAGAGATCATAAGGCCCCGCCGTCACCGGCACGCCGCCCAGGCTGACCGCATCCAAATTGAACTTGTTGTCCTTGCCACTCTGGGTGTTGGCTTTTTTGGATGCCGAGGTCGATTCAGCCAGCTGAATGGTGATGATGTCACCCACCTTGTGCGCCTTGATATCCGAATAGATGCCGTTGACCTGCTCCGGCTGAAAGATCGCCCCTGTCGGTCTCACCGAGACCGGCTCCGACTCCCCGTAAACGGGGGAAAACTCGGGATCATCGGGTTTGGGAGTATTGGGGGTCGAAGTACAACCACCCAGCACCAGCAAGCCCAGCATCCATACGGCTTTCATCATGCACCTCCTACTTAGGTACGCTGGATAAGGAAGGACATCATGCCGTCCACCGCCGAGATAACCTTGGAGTTCATCTCGTAGACCCGCTGGGCCTGGATCAGGTTCACCAGCTCCTCGGTCACGTTGACGTTGGAGGTCTCCAGCATCCCCTGTTTCACCACACCCATACCGTCGGCACCCGCAGTCCCCTGAATGGCCGCGCCACTGGACTGGGTTTCCACAAACATGTTCTCCCCCATCGGCTGCAGGCCGCTGGCGTTGACGAAATCGGACAGAGTGATCTGACCGACCACCTGAGATGCGCCATCTCCCTTGAGCTGGACAGAGACCTGGCCATCTTCGCCAACCGTCACGCTCTGGGCATTTTCTGGGATCTGGATCTCCGGTTGCAGCGTGTAACCGTTGCCGGGAGTAACGATGGTCCCTTCGCTGTTCAGGGTAAATTGACCGTTGCGGGTGTAGGCAGAGCTGCCATCCGGCAACTGAACTTCAAAGTAACCGCGACCACTGATCATCAGATCCAGAGAGTTATCTGTGGTTTGCACGTTACCTTGGCTGTGATCTTTCTGAGTCGCCACCACTTTGGCACCGGCCCCCAGCATCAAGCCTGAGGGTCGTTCGGTATCAGCCGAGGAGCGGCCACCGGGCTGGTTGATGTTCTGATAAAGCAGATCTTCAAAGATGGCCCGCGACTTTTTAAAGCCCACGGTGCTGGCGTTCGCCAGGTTGTTCGAGGTAACCGAAATATTGGTCTGCTGAGCATCCAACCCGGTCTTGCTGATCCAGAGTGCAGGATTCATAGGTAACTCCTTGATTAGCTGATACGCAGCAGCTGGGTTTGGGCCTCGTCATTCTCTTCGGCCGTTTTCATTAATTTGATCTGGGTTTCGAACTGGCGCTGCAGCTGAATGAGGTTGGTCATCTCATCCACCACATTGACGTTGCTACCTTCCAGAGAGCCGGCGATCAGACCGACAGCCGCTGAGGCTGGCTCATTTTGGCCGTCCTTGCGGCGAAACAGGCCATCGGTTCCCTTCTCTACCGCATTGGCAGCCGGGTTAACCAGCTTGATCCGCTGAAAATCCTCAGACAGGTTGGCCGCCGCACCTTCGGGACGCCCGCTGATGGTGCCATCACGGTTAATCTCAAGCTTCTCCATCGGCATCGGCAACACGATGGGTTGGCCACCATCATCCACCACGTTCAGACCGGTTGAGGTCTGCAGATTGCCAGTCGCATTCACCTGCAAATTACCCATGCGGGTATAGGCCTCGCCCCCCTTGGGGTCCTGCACTGCAATCCAGCCCGGGCCATCAACAGCCACGTCAAGATCCCGACCTGTTGTCATCAACATGCCATGCTGCAAGTTCTGACCGGGACGCTCCGTCATGGCAAATACCCGGCTGGGCAAGCCTTCCCCAAAGGCCTGCATGCTGCGGGCCTGCTCGAAGTCGGACTTGAAGCCGGTGGTATTGGCGTTGGCGAGATTGTTACTGCGAATAGCCAGGCTATTCATGTTCTCTTTGGCCCCGGACATGGCGATGTAAAGCAGGTGATCCATGGGATTCTCCGTCAAACAGATGACTCTGATGAGGGAACTGCAATTTGAGTGCCAACAGGAAAAATTGGAGGGATATTGCGGGGAGCCTAGAGTCAGAAATACAGAGGGGGACATCAGTCCCCCCTCTTAAATGGTCAGTAGATCAATTAACGGATCTGCAGGATGGTCTGTTGCAGCGAGCTGTTGACCTCCAGGGAACGGGAGTTAGCCTGGAAGTTACGCTGGGCGGTGATCAAATCCACCAGCTCTGAGGTCAAATCCACGTTGGATTGTTCCAGCGCCGAGGACTTGATGGTACCGAATGTGCCCGAGTTGGGGGTACCCGGTAAGGCATCGCCAGAGAGCAGTGATTGCCGCCAGGAAGTATCGCCCACCTGAGTCAACCCTTGCGAGTTGGCAAACTTGGCCATAGCAACCATAGCAACCTTGATGGTGGTAGCGTTGCTATAGGTAGCAGAGACAATCCCATCTGGAGTGATCTCAACCTTGGTCAAACGACCGACGGTCGAACCATCCTGTGACAGCTTGTTGACTTCAAACGGTGACGCATACTGGGTCACCGTGCCAAACGAAATATCAACCTGCTGAGTAGGATCTGCACCGTTAGTGATAATACCGGCGCCAGCAGGGGGCGCGACACCCAACTGCTCTGTCTTGATGGTTGCCGGAACTGTCGGTGTGATCATTTTGCCATCAGCACCAAACGTAATCTGTGCGCCCAGCGGGGCCTGGTTCAAGCCCGCAGCCATAGTAGGCGCCGCACCACCAACGATATCGATCGGTTTATCTCCTTGATACAGATACATCCGCCAAGAAGTAGGGGTGGTCGGCTTGCCCGGGTTTGCTGGATCAGCTTCTTTGACAAAATACTGGGTTATTGTATGAGGCTCCCCCAACGAGTCATAAATCACTACAGAAGTCGATGATGAATAGGTCTTTGAGTCCTTCGGATCAAATGTTGATGCTGGACCACCACCAAAACCGGATGGTAATGGGGCGGCCGTAGACGGCAGGTTAAAACTAGCGTCAATTTTACTAGTCTTCACCGGCTCACCTGCACGGTCTGGAATCTGGATCGGCTTGGTTGCATTGATACTGACGGCCTTTGGAGTACCATCTGCGTTTATTTCATATCCCTGCAGGTAATGGCCCTGATTATTCACCATATAGCTGTTTTCATTGAGCTTGAAAGCACCTGCACGGGTATAGGTTCGGTCCAGATTGGTAAGACCATCGGAAGTCACAAAGAAACCGTTACCCTGGATCGCCAGATCCAGCGCATTACTGGTGAATTGCAG
Organism: Aeromonas sp. SER; assembly: GCF_038739615.1. NCBI lineage: Bacteria > Pseudomonadati > Pseudomonadota > Gammaproteobacteria > Aeromonadales > Aeromonadaceae > Aeromonas > Aeromonas sp. SER. Next base: position 268,812 of record NZ_JBCGFC010000003.1, read on the forward strand.
CGCTCCTTGGTGGAACTGCTGCGCAACAGCACCGGTTGCTACACCGTTACCAACCTGAGTTTTCGCATTGACAAAAATGGAGTTGGCGTAAACATCCGCAAACTCGGCTCGGGACTCTTTAAAGCCCATGGTATTCACGTTGGCAATGTTATTGGCGGTGACGTTCAAGTCTTTTTGTGCCGCGTTGACACCGCTTAAAGCATTGTTAAATGACATATCCAGCTCCTTAGATCGATGATGTCGACGTGGTCTTGGATGACGTTGTCTTGGTGGACGTGCTCGTCTGATTTGAATTAATTCCTGACACCTGTAGGATGTTGTTTAAATACTCTCCACCCAGCCCCTTCAAATTGAGCCGAGTCGGGCTTGTGGCGGTACCCAAGGCAACACTTTCCACCTTGCCATAAGCAAAAGTGGTAATACTTTCCGACTTGCCATCGAGATTGCCACTGGCCTTAAGCACATATTTACCTGATGGGGCACGCTTACCATCTTTATCTGTTCCATCCCAAGCAATCTCGACGTTACCCATCTGATCACCTTCAAGGGGAAACTCTTTGATAACCTGCCCTTTCTCGTCTTCGACAGTAATTTTGACGCTTGCATACTTGTTAGTCGTACCAACCGCAACAACCCCAGACAAAGAACCTTCCTTATCCAAAAAACCGGTACTGCTTTGCAGCAACACATTCTGTCCAACCAGAGAAGAAGCTTGCAGAGCCTGACTGGAAATCATCTGCTCATTTAGCTTGCCCATCTGGGTAGACAAACTGCTAATACCCTCCGAGGTGGACATAGACGCCATCTGAGAAAGCATCTGGGCATTATCAACAGGCTTGAAAGGATCCTGATACGAGAGCTGCATCGTCAGCAATTTCAGAAATGAAGCCTGATCCAGCTCCTTCTTTGGCGCTGTTGTCGTACCATTTGTCTGAGTGGACGCATAGTTAACGCCACTCACACCGTTTGCATTGGCCATGTTGCCTTCCCCCTATCAGGACTTGCCAAGATTCAGCGTCTGCTGAAGCATTTTCTTGGCCGAGTCTGCAACCTGAACGTTCGTTTGATAGCTGCGCGAGGCATTGATCATGTCCGCCATCTCTTCCACCATGTTGACGTTCGGCTTGAAAATGAAGCCATCCTTGTCCGCCATTGGATGATTGGGGTTGTACTCCTTGAGCAATGGAGCCTTGCTCTCGACAATGCCTTTCACCTCTACCCCAACCGAACCCTGATTATCAGACATAGCCTGATCGAGCTGAGCGGCAAAGATTGGCCGCCGGGCATGGTAAGTTTTTTCCACACTGGAGCTAACGCTATCTGCGTTGGCCATATTGCTGGCAACAGTGTTGAGCCGCACGGTCTGCGCGCTCATGGCAGAGCCTGCGATATCAAAAACCTTGAACAAACTCATCACTGTTCTCCTTTCAGCGCCTTGAGCAGGCCACTGATCTTGCTATTCATGAATTCAAGGGAGGTCTGATACTCAAGGCTGTTACGCAGAAACTCGGTGCGCTCCTGCTGCACATCCACCGTATTGCCGTCTCCGGTATCAGGCTGCAACGGGTTGCGATATTGAACCGAACCAGGGGCATCCATATTCAAGGCAAAGTGTTTTTCGCTGGTGGTCGCCAGACCAAACCCCTGTTGTTGGTGCTGTGCATCCTGCAATGCCTGTGCAAAGTCGATATCTCTGGCCTTGTAGCCTGGGGTATCGGCATTGGCAATATTGCTGGAGAGCACTTCTGCACGCTTGGCACGGACCCCCAGCGTGTATTGATGAACACCAAATGCCTTGTCGAATGAAAGAGCCATAGCTCACCTCCTGCTTGATACTGTTTCCAAGCAAGAGCTATGCCACAAACAACTGGTAATGAAAGGTAAGCAAGGAAGGGGTTGCATCATCAGAAAGCACGGAACACACCAATAAACAGGCTGACGATGGAAGATCCACGCACAGAGGGCTTCTAGCATAAATAAAGAGGGAGGCATTGTGCCTCCCTCTGGGGTGAGATTGCCGCTATTCTGTCAATCCAGCTGGAGTGCGGATTGAAGGCCTATTTCACCTTGTAAACAATCCCCGGATTGCAACGGATCATATCGAATCGATCAGTCAAACCGGCCAGTGACTCTGATGCCCCCAGCATCAGATATCCTCCCGGATTGAGGCTTGCAGCAAACTGATTGAGGATCTTTGACTTAACTTCCGGAGCAAAATAAATCAGCACGTTACGACAGAAAATAATGTCAAATTTACCGAGCAAGCTATAGCTTTCCAGTAAATTCAAGGGACGGAACGTGGTCAATTTTCTGACTCGTTCCACCACCCGCATTTTATTGTCACCGTAGGGTTCAAAGAACATCTTCTTGCGCTCAGGTGACAAGCCCCGTGCCAAAGCAAGGCTATCGTAGACACCCTCTTTGCACTGGTTGAGCATGGTGGTCGAAATATCCGTCCCTACGATCTGTACACCACCAGGCAAAGTGCCGGGCTTTTTCATTTGCTGCTCCAGCGCCGTCATGGCAATGGAGTATGGCTCCTGACCAGATGATGACGCCGCAGACCAAATTTTGACGGGGCGGCCACTTTTACCCAGTTCAGGGAAAATCTTGTCAGTCAGCAACTGGAACGGATAGGTGTCACGAAACCAGAGAGTCTCGTTGGTTGTCATGGCATCTACCACTGCCATTTTCAGGTCACGCTCTCGCACACTCATTGCACGGGTAACCAGGTCAGACAGACTCTCGATGCCAAACTGAGCCATCAAAGGTGAAAGACGGCTCTTCACCAGATACTGTTTGTTATCACCCAGCACGATTCCGCTCTGAACTGCCAGAAAGTTGCTGAACTGTTTGTATAAGTCGTCCGAAAGTGTCTTCATGCAGCTGTTCTTCTTTATTAGAGTGCGTTTTGTACGGCCTTGGCCAATTCATCCGGTTGGAACTTGGCGATAAAATTGTTGGCCCCCACTTTCTGCACCATTGCCTGGTTGAATACTCCACTGAGGGATGTGTGCAGAATAACATGCAAATCTTTGAGGTTGGGATTATTGCGGATCTCGGCAGTGAAGGTGTAACCATCCATCTCCGGCATCTCGATATCCGAAATGACGAGAGCAATCTGCTCTTTGATAGGGCCATTCTTGGTCATCTCAAGCAGCATGTTCAATGCTTCACGACCATCTTTTGCCAATACACACTCGACCCCGATAGCCTCAAGTGCACGCTGAACCTGCTTGCGAGCAACCGATGAGTCATCAGCTACCAGCACAGGGCGTCCGAGAGTGGGGTGTTCAACACTTGCTTCAACCAGCTCCTGACTAACTTCGGTGGAGACCGGAGAGATCTCGTTGAGAATGCGTTCAACGTCGAGGATTTCAACCAACTCACCATCCACTTCGGTGACAGCCGTCATGTAGTTGATACGGCCTGCACCCTTCGGCGGCGGTAGAATTGATTCCCAGTTCATGTTGATGATGCGCTCGACCGAGTGGACCAAAAATCCCTGAATGGAGCGGTTGTACTCGGAGATAATAATGAAGCACTTGCTCAGGTCTTCAATGGGACGTTTGCCCATCGCCATGCTCAGGTCAATAACCGAAATAGTCTGACCCCGAATATGCGCTACCCCGCGAATGCAGGAGTTCAACTTGGGCATCACAGTCAAGGGAGGACACTGCAACACTTCACGCACTTTGAATACGTTGATGCCAAATCTTTGACGTCCATTGAGACGAAACAACAACAATTCCAGCCGGTTTTGTCCCACTAGCTGGGTACGTTGGTTGACCGAGTCCAGGATACTGGCCATAAACACTCCCTAAAAACGCTTGGCATTAATCATGCATGCGTGATGGATTGCGTCAGACTATCGATGAGACAACGAACAGATTCTGAAGCAATCATAGTTAAATATGGTGATATGCGTGAACAACTTATCGACCAACGAGCAAAAATGATTAACCGACTTTTACTCATCAGCCTCTTTTTTGGCAGCATCTCTTCCAGCCACGCCTCGGACGTCACCACCTATTTGCAAGAAAAAGCACAAGAGTTCGTGTTTAACCAGCTCGAGGTGCCATTAGATGCCAGGGCTGAAGTAACGGCGGCAACCCTTGATGAGCGACTTCCATTGACCCGCTGCGACGATCTATTGACCATAAGCTTACCTGGAAAAATGGAAATTCGCCGTAATACAACAGTTTACCTGAAATGTGAGGAAGACAAACCCTGGGATGTCTATCTTCCGGTACGAGTGAGCATTCAAAAGCCATATGTGACTGTCAACACTCCGATTGCCAAAGGCGACCTATTGAGTGAAAGCCAGCTGCAACTGGGCTATCAGGATCAGACGCTGATCCGCGGCGACTACCTGACTGACATGAGCATGCTGGTCGGCGTACGCAGCAAACGAGAAATCAAACCGGGGCAACCAATCCGTTTGAGTCAGGTGTGTGTAGTATGCAAAGGTGATCAGGTCACTCTGACAGCCGAAAATAGCAGCTTCCAGATCAAAACCATGGCCCGAGCCTTGCAAGATGGCAGCTTCGGAGAGATCATCAAGCTTGTTAATATTCGCTCCGGAAAAACTGTCGAAGGAAAAGTCAGTGCAGTCGGTGCCGTAACGGTCGCTTTTTAAATGTCGGGTTTATCACCAACTTTTTTCTAAAGTTTTGACCTGCCGCACCGATAAACAGGTAAGCAAACCTTAAAGCAGACGAAGGTAACTCAAATGGCCATCAACAATATCAACAACTTGGCGAATAATCGGTTGCAAAACACCGTTAGCAGCCAAGGGACAGGCAGCAAGTCAGTCACATCTTCTTCGCCAGAGCCCGAAAATAAAGCGGCTGCAGTCAAGCTGGACTCCGTCTCCTTGACCAGTGAGGCCCAACAATTGCAAAAGATGCAGCAGAATCTCAATACGGCCTCTACCGGCAACGAAAGCAAGGTCGAGCGGCTCAAGAAAGCCGTTGCCAGTGGCGAATATCAGGTGAACAGCGAAGCTGTGGCCAAGAAGATGTTCAGCTTTGAGACCAATCTGGACAAAGTTCTCGGATGATGGATCTGCCTTCGTTACTGCACACCCAGGATGAACACCTCAGCCAGATGCAAAGCATTCTGGAGGAGGAGTTCTCCTTGCTCGAAAAGCATCAGGCACTGGCCCTGCCCGAACTCACCGAGCGAAAACAGCTGCTGCTTGCTGAAATAGAGAGTCTGGATAAGCAGCTGGCCCAATTGCCTGAGTTGGCTCAGCAACTGGCGGCTTATCCTGACGAAATGACCCGGATCCGGGAAAAACTGGATGCCTGTCAAGAACAAAACGACCTCAACGGTCGACTGCTGGAGCTCAGTATTGTCTCCAATCGCCGTCTGGCGAGCTTTCTGAGCCAGCTGCGCGATCGCAACAGCCTCACCTACGACGCCAAGGGCAATACCCGCTCAGGCACCCGCTCCTTCGGTATCAAGGCCTGACTCTCGACGAGTCGGGCCTTGCCACTTTCTGCAATCAATAAGACCTACAGCGCCAGTCGCAGTAATTCTCGCCCGTCGACACAATTCTTGACGCTCAGGACTCCCGCCTCATAGCAGCCATAACTGGCCGGCAGTTCACCGCGTGGAAAACAGATGGAGCCAGGATTCATCAAGATCTGGTCTCCCTGCCGCTCCAGTACCGGAACATGGCTATGGCCGCTCAAAAATACACTGTCCGCAGGCAGTTGCACCTCATCGGGGCGGTAGAGATGCCCGTGGCTCATAAACCAGCGGCGCCCATCAACCAGCAGCTGGTTGTAAGGGGCTGTGATGGGAAACGCGAGCAGCATCTGATCCACTTCGGAATCGCAATTTCCCCGCACCGCCATGATATAGGGGGCCAGCTCGTTGAGCCGCTCGGCAACTGCAGCCGGGTTGTATCCTTCAGGTACGGGATTACGAGGGCCGTGGTTGAGCAGATCGCCGAGCAACAGGTAGTGGTCGGGCTGCCAGGTGTCCAGCCGTGACAGCACCTGACCCAGTGCAGTGATGCTGCCGTGAATGTCGGAAATAATGGCAAGTTTCATTAGGTGCTCCTTACAGCGGGCCGAAATAGAGATCCTTGGTGGCAATCGTCCCTTTCAGATTCTGGCTGGGCAGCCCGTGCAAAGTGGGATCAACCAATCGCATCTGGTTGTAATGATACACGGGGATGATGGGCGCCTCTTCCATCAGCAGCTGTTCGGCATGCTGATAGAGTGCAACCCTGCTCTTCTCATCCAGAGTGCTGGCAGCCTGTTCCAGCAACAGATCAAAATCGGGATTGCAGTAACCGCTTTCGTTGCGCAGATCCTGGCAGCGGAAACTGTTCAGCATGGCCGAGGGCTCGACGTAATCACCGAACAGAAAGCTTCTTGCCACCAGAAAATCACCGCTATCCTTGGCGACCTGATAGTTGTTCCACTCCAGATTGTTGAGCGTGACCTCAACCCCCAACTGACGCCACATACCGGCAATCAAGGTGGCAATCTTCTTGTGGGTATCAGCCGTGTTGTAGGTAATGCTAAGCCTGAGTGGATGAGCACTGCTGTAACCGGCAGCGGTCAGCAATGCAACGGCCCTGGCCTGGCGGGTCATCTGGTCCTCCAGTGCAACAGGGAGAGAGAGGTGGGAGTAACCCGGCATATCAGGCACCAGAGACCAGGCCGCCAGCTCCTCCTGACCGATCACCGACTTGGCCAACTGATAGCGGTCGATGGCAATGGAGAGCGCCTGGCGCACCCGCACATCCTGCAACTCGGGGCGGCGCATATTGAAGGTGTAGAGATAGGTGCCCAGCAACGGCGATCCCCAGACTCGCAGCGGATCGCTCTGCTTCATTTTCTGGTAATAGTCGGGCGATACCCGGTTGGTCAGCTGTATTTCGCCCGCTTCATAACGCAAGCGCTCGGCATGTTGTGAAGCGATGGGCAGGTAAGTGACACGCTGAATGCGGGTATGGCGATCATTCCAGTAATTGCTGTTGCGCTCCGCTTCAAGCCGCTCGTTGGTCACCCGGTTTGCCAAGCGGTAAGCACCATTGCTTACCAGCTTGCCGGGCTCGGTCCACTGCTTGCCAAAACGAACGATAGCCTGCTGATTGACCGGCACGAATGGCAGCTGGCTGATGAGCTGCAGGAAATAGGGCACCGGTCGTTCCAGAGTAACTTTCAGGATCTGGGCGCTCTGCGCCTCGACCCCGAGATTGGCGGGCTCCAGCGCACCGGCATAGATGGACTGGGCATTGTTGATCCCGGCAGTCAGCAGCAAGGTCGCCGAGGGGGAGCCGAGGGCAGGATCAAGCAGCCGGCGCCAGGCGTAGACAAAGTCATCGGCAACCAGCGGATCACCATTGGACCACTTCAACTGGGGGCGCAGGAAAAACCGCCACTCGAGGCCATCTTCACTCACTTCCCAACGCGCAGCCTGGGCAGGAACAATGCGTCCCTGGCCATCCTCGCTAACCAGACCTTCAAAGAGATCCACCAGCACCTCTTCCCCGGGAAAACCGCTGCGCATCAGCGCCGGATCCAGAGAGTCGGGTTCACCGCCATTGCCCTTGACCAGCACCTGCCGATCCGACAAGCGGGGCGCCATCTCCACCGTAGTGGCGTATACCGGCGGCAACGCCAGTACACCGAGCAAAAGCGGGGAAAGCCAGCGTTGCGCCAGCCGGGGGAAGAGACCATACCTCATGACAAAACCTCGAATAAAACCACTGCAGGAGGGGAAGGCCGACGGCGCGCCTGATGAATGCCTGATGCCGCCCTTGTTATCCCCGAAAACGCCCCGTATTGTATCGGGCTTGCCCCGGAGATGGAGTCTTTAGGGTTAATTTTTTCGGGAGTTTTTATGGGTTATGAGTGGCTGGCTCTCGCATCGGCCAGTTTATGGGCAGTTGCCGCCCTGATTTCGGTCAAACCAGCCCGCCATCTGGGCCCGTTTGCCTATAGCCGCTGGCGGATGTTTCTGGTCAGCCTGATGCTTGGCAGCATCAGTCTGCTGACTGGCGGCTGGCACACCCTCTCCGGCAGCGCCCTCCCGCTGCTCGCCCTGTCCGGACTGATCGGCATCTTTATCGGCGATACCGCGCTCTACGCCTGCATGAACCGGCTCGGCCCGCGGCGCAGCGGTTTGCTCTTCTCCTGCCATGCCCTCTTCTCTGCCCTGCTCGGACTCTGGATCTTCAACGAACAGTTGACCGGCTCACGACTGACTGGTGCCCTGCTGGTCTTTGCCGGCGTCATGCTGGCCATTCTGTTTGGTCGACGCAGCAGTGGCAGTGAATGGGAGCGGATACGGGGAAGTCTGGCTATCGGTGTGGCGCTTGGCCTCACCGCCGCCCTCTGTCAGAGTCTGGGCGCCATCATCGCCAAGCCAGTAATGATGAGCGGCAACGTCGATGCGGTGAGTGCATCGGGAGTCAGGATGGTCAGTGCCCTGCTGGCCCACTGCGCATTGCGGCTGACAGGATTGCCGCTGACCCGAGCATTTCGTCCCATCAACCGTCAAATCTTCGGCATGATCGCCATCAACGGCTTTCTGGCCATGGCACTCGGGATGACGCTGATCCTGCTCGCATTGCGACACGGCGACGTGGGAATGGTGGCGATCCTCTCCTCCACCACGCCGGTCATCCTGCTGCCGCTCTTGTGGTGGCACTCGGGGGAACGGCCTTCGGCGGCGGCATGGTGCGGAACCCTGCTCGCCACACTGGGCACAGTGCTGGTACTGGGTGCCAGTGGCCACTGACACCCGGGAGGATTTAGAAGAGAGCAATCTCGTCTGCGGTGAGTTCACGGTACTCGCCGGGTGCCAGATCTGCATCCAGCGCCAAGCCACCGACCTGCTCGCGGTGCAGACCCACCACCTTGTTGCCGATGGCGGCAAACATCCGCTTCACCTGATGGTACTTGCCCTCATGAATGGTGAGACGCGCCTCGCACTCCCCCAGTAACTCCAGCTGGGCGGGGCGAGTCTTCTCGGTTTCACTGCGCAACAGCACACCTTCGGCAAAGAGGGCGATGGCATCCGGGCTCACCGGATCGGCCAGCCAGACGTGATAGGTCTTGGCACACTCGTGGCGGGGAGAAGTGATGCGATGGGACCACTGGCCATCATCGGTCACCAGCACCAGTCCGGTGGTGTCGAGGTCAAGGCGCCCCACCACGTGCAACTTGCCCATGGAGGGCTCATCCATCAGGAAGAAGACGGTCGGATGATCGGGATCCTCGTTGGAGCAGACATATCCTTCGGGTTTGTGCAGCATGAAGTAGCGATTGCGGCGATCCAGAGTGAGAGTGACGCCGTCGAACTCGATCTGGCTCTCTTCATTGATGTGAAACGCCGGCTGCTTGACCACGATGCCATCCACCATGACCTCCCCCTGACGGATCAGTTTGCCAGCGAGCGAACGGGTCAAATCGGAACAGTCGCACAGAAATTTATCAAGCCGCATTCACAACCTCGGAGTCCAAAAAGTAAAGGGGCAACATTATATCTGGCGGGGGCGACAACGCCACTGTTAACGGGCGGCCAATTGTGACGAAGTGGCCATCCAATGTTACACTGCGCTATGACCCATCACGGGCGATACTCATAATAATAAATCTCGGGAAGCCGCCATGAAGTCTCAAGCATCCTATCCTGTCATCCCCGTCAATCAGCTGAAACCCGGCATGTATGTCATCGCTATTGCCAGTCAGACCGGCGGAATGGAAATTGCCCAGATGGGGTTGGTCACCACTCAGGGACAAATTGCCAATCTGGTTCGTCAGGGTGTTCTCACGGTGCGGATCGATCTCTCCCGCAGCAAGCTGGGTCATGCCGAGAGCGAAGCGGTCGCGTCGCCCGAACTTGGCAACGGCAGCGATCAGGCCAGACGCCGGGTCAGTGCCAACGGTGAGGGCAAGGAGCTCAAGATCCGCCGCCTCTATCAGGAAGCACGCGAGCTGCAAGGCAAGTTCATCAGCCATCTCAAGGCGGGCGAGCCCATCGATATCACGCCGCTGGCCGAAGTCGCCGAAGAGATGGTAGACACCATGTTTACCCACGGCGACGCCATGCTCTGTCTGGCCCGCATCCGCGCCAAGGATGCCTACCTGATGGAGCACTCCATGAACGTCGCCATCCTGCTGGCCAACTTTGGCCGCTATCTGGGGCTGGAGCGCAGCGTGCTCAAGGAGCTGACGCTCGGGGGCTTGCTGCACGATGTGGGCAAGATCATGACGCCCGACGAGGTGCTCAACAAACCGGGCAAGCTGACCGATGAGGAGTTCGCCATCATGCGCCAGCATGTAGTGCACAGCTACGAGATCCTGAGCAACACTCCCGGCATAACCCCCACCATGCTGGAAGTAGCCGCCAATCACCACGAGCGGCTCGATGGCACCGGTTATCCACAGCGGCTCAAAGGCGACCAACTCTCGCTCTATACCCGCATGAGCGGCATTGTCGATGTCTATGATGCCATCACTGCAGATCGGGTCTACAAGGCGGGGATGCAACCGACCCAGGCGTTTCGTATCCTGCTCAAGGGGCTGCACAGTCACTTCGATGCCGAGCTGGTCACCAAGTTCATCAAATGCATGGGGGTCTATCCGGTGGGTACGCTGGTGCAGCTGTCAAACCAGCGGCTGGCCATTGTCATGCAACGCAATCAGCAGGAACCACTCAAGCCGGTGGTCAAGGTGATCTATCACGCGACCCAGCGCCACTACCTTGATGTGCAGTGGCTGGATCTCGCCAAAAACGGGGTTCAGGAAACCATCGAGAACACGGTTGATCCCAAGGAGTTTGGCATCAATCTGGCCAACTTCGTCTAAATCCGCTCCGTCTAGCCCGACTCGCCTTCTCGCCGCCGCTCGGCGCAATGCTGGATGAGAAACTCCTCATCCAGTGGCGACAAATCAAAACGGATACACGCCTCTTCGATGGCTCGAATATCGTGTTGATGGTGCTCGCTGAGCCAGCGCACGGCGCGGCGCAGATCTTCACCATGGGGCAGCAGGGAGTGGTCGCTCATGGGGCACCTCCGGTCAGCCATCGACACCAGCCCGTCACATCGGGCTCTCCTTTATAGCTTAGCCCTCTGCCACCCCGTCATCTTGCCTTCAATCAGGCTCAGGCAAATGCCTGTTGCCAATCCTGATCGAATTTCGCCAGCGCCGCGTCCACCGCCGGCACTCTCAGCAGCTGCTCGGCCACGTCGAGCGGCAGAGTGATGGACTGGCAGCCCGCCAGCAGGCAGTCGAGCGCCTGGCGGGGCGTGCGGAACGACGCCGCCAGCACCTTGCTGCCCGGAACATGCAGCGCCAGCAGTTGCTGCAGCTCCTGCACGGTGGCGATGCCGTCGCCCCCCTGCGCATCCAGCCGGTTGACGTAAGGCGCCACATACTCAGCCCCCGCTACCGCCGCCAGCCAACCCTGCAGCGGGGTATAGACCGCCGTCCCCAGCGTCGGCACCCCGTTGGCCGTCAGGGTCTTGATGGCCGCCAATCCCTCTTCACATACCGGGATCTTGATCACCAGATCGCGGTCCAGTTCACGCAGGGAAAACGCCTCGCGCACCATCTCGGTCTCGGTCTTGGCCATCACCTGGGCAAACAGCCGTGCCTTGGGCCCAAGCACCTCCCGCAAGGCGGGCAGCAACTCGGTCAGCGGCATGCCGCCTGCCGCAGCAATAGACGGATTGGTGGTAACGCCAGCCAGCGGCAGGATCCGTGACCAGCGGCGCACCGCAGCCACATCGGCAGTATCGAGATAAAGCTCCATCTCTGACTCCTTAAAGGGATGTTCGATCTATCGCCATTTTAGCCAGATAACATCCGCAATTTAGTTGATCAAAATCAAATCAACTTTCGAACGAAAGCAAATAGAATACAAATACAAAAGGAGGCGGTATGATTTTCGACCTGCAACGATATTCAACTCACGATGGCCCCGGCATTCGCACCCTGGTATTTCTCAAGGGGTGCTCGCTGGCCTGTCGCTGGTGTCAAAACCCGGAAAGCCGCGCTCCCAAGCCGGACATACTACTCGACCGGCGCCAATGCATCGAGGGATGCCGGCTCTGCAGCGATGCCTGTCCGGCAATCTTGCGTGACAGCCAGGGTGTCCAGCTCGTCCGCTCAGCCCTCGGCAATCAGGATGTGGAACGGCTGCGCGGCCTCTGCCCGAGCGAAGCGCTGCAGGTGTGCGGCCGGGAGGAGAGCCTGGACACCCTGATGGCCACCATCTTGCGGGATCGCCCCTTCTTCGAACGCAGCGGCGGCGGAGTCACCCTCTCCGGCGGCGAGCCCTTCATGCAGCCCGAATTTGCTGCCGATCTGCTGGCCCGCTGCAAGGCCGAGGGGCTGCATACCGCAGTGGAAAGTTGCCTGCACGTGCCCTGGCACCAGATTGAGCCAAGCCTCCCCCATCTCGACTTGCTGCTGGCGGATCTCAAGCATGTGGATGAGGAGCGCTTCTTCGACTGGACCCGCGGCAAGGTAGCCCTGCCCCTGGCCAACCTCAAGCGTCTGGCCGAGCGCGACGTGGCCATGCAGATCAGGGTGCCGCTCATCCCCGGCTTCAATGCCGACCGCGCATCCATAGAGGCCATCACCCAAGCTGCCGCCAACCTTGGCACTGTGCAGGAGATCCACTTTCTCCCCTACCACACCCTGGGCGCAGGCAAGTACGCCCTGCTCGACCAACCCTATCAGGCCCCCCCGCAACCGCTCGATGACCCGGCACTGCTCGCCTTTGCCCATGAGTGTGCCCGTGCGCAGGGGCTTACCCCGCTCACCCGGGGCTAGCAGCACCCCATGACATCAGCCACTCACTGCCCAATGACCAGAGGATAAGACCATGACCCAGCTCGACCTCACTACCCTGCCCCCGCGGATCCGTGCCCACAAGGAGAGCCTGATCCACATCGTCCAACCGCCGGTCTGCACCGAGCGCGCCCGTCACTACACCGAGGCCTATCAGGCCCATCTGGCCCGGCCGCTGCCGGTGCGCCGCGCCCTGGCGCTGGCCCACCACCTCAAGGAGCGCACCATCTGGATCAAGCACGACGAGCTCATCGTCGGCAACCAGGCCAGTCAGGTGCGGGCGGCGCCGCTCTTTCCCGAATACACGGTGGGCTGGATCGAGAAGGAGATCGACGAGCTGGCTGACCGCCCCGGTGCCGGCTTTGCGGTGAGCATGAGAGACAAGCAGATCATCCACACCCTCACTCCCTTCTGGCGCGGCCAGACGGTGCAGGATCGCTGCTACGGCCTCTTTACCGATGAACAGAAGGGGCTGCTGGAGAGCGGCATCATCAAGGCCGAGGGCAACATGACCTCGGGGGATGCTCACCTCGCGGTAAATTACGAGCAACTGCTTGCCCTCGGTCTCGATGGCCTCAAGGCCAAGGTAGCCGAGCGGCGTGGTCGGCTCGATCTGGCTGACTGGGCCGATTTGCAACGCGAACAGTTTTTGCAAGCCGTCGCCATCACCTTCGATGCCGTCAGCCTGCACATCGAACGCTACGCCGCACTGGCCCGCGACATGGCAGCACAGGAATCGCGCCCCGAGCGCCGCAGTGAACTTGAGACCATCGCGCTCAACTGCGCCCACATCGCCCACCAGCCCCCCGAGACCTTCTGGCAGGCGCTGCAGCTCTGCTACTTCATCCAGCTCATCCTGCAGATCGAGTCCAATGGCCACTCGGTGTCGTTTGGCCGGATGGACCAGTACCTCTACCCCTGGTATCGCCGAGAGGTGGAATTGTCGGAATCCCTGCCGCGCACACGCGCCATCGAACTGCTGCAAGGGTGCTGGCTCAAGCTGCTGGAGGTGAACAAGATCCGCTCCGGCACCCACTCCAAGGCATCCGCCGGCAGCCCGCTCTATCAGAACGTCACCATCGGCGGCCAGAACTGGCAGGGGGGCAAAGCCCATGACGCGGTCAACGGTCTCTCCTACGCGATTCTGGAGTCCTGTGGCCAGTTGCGGTCGACCCAGCCCAACCTCTCGGTGCGCTACCACGCCGGCATGAGCGAGGATTTTCTCGGCGCCTGCATTCAGGTGATCCGCTGCGGCTTTGGCATGCCCGCCTTCAACAACGACGAGGTGGTGATCCCCGAGTTCATCAAGCTCGGGGTAAGTGAGGAGGATGCCCACCACTACGCCGCCATCGGCTGCATCGAGACCGCAGTACCCGGCAAGTGGGGCTATCGCTGCACCGGCATGAGCTTTATCAACTTCGCCCGCATCCTGCTGGCGGCGCTCGATGGTGGCCGCGACGCCACCACTGGCAAGGTCTTTTTGCCTCAGCCCCAGTCGCTGCGGGACGGCACGTTCGGCCACTTCGACGAGGTGATGGCCCGCTGGGACGAGCAGGTGCGCTACTTCACCCGCAAATCCATCGAGATCGACTGCGTGGTCGACAGCGTGCTGGAGGCTCAAGCCCACGACATCCTCTGCAGCGCGCTGGTGGATGACTGCATCGAGCGCGGCAAGACCATCAAGCAGGGGGGCGCCGTCTATGACTGGGTCTCCGGCCTGCAGGTGGGGATCGCCAACCTGGGCAACAGTCTGGCAGCACTGAAGAAACTGGTGTTCGAACAGGGGGTGGTAGATCAGAGTGAACTGGCCGAAGCACTCGAGCAGGATTTTGCCGGGGTCAAAGGCGAGCAACTGCGCATGCGCCTCACCAATGCAGCCCCCAAATATGGCAACGATCTGGACGAGGTAGATATGCTGCTGGTACAGGCCTACCAGAGCTACATCGACGAGCTCAAGGGGCTGCACAACACCCGTTTCGGCCGCGGTCCCATCGGCGGCACCTACTATGCGGGCACCTCCTCCATCTCGGCCAACGTGCCCTTCGGTGCGGCCACCATGGCCACCCCGGATGGCCGCCACGCCCGTACGCCGCTGGCGGAAGGGGCCAGCCCCTCGTCGGGTTCGGATCGTCTCGGCCCCACGGCGGTGTTCAACTCCCTTGGCAAGCTGCCCACGGCGGCCATCCTCGGCGGCGTGCTGCTCAACCAGAAGCTGAGCCCGGCCAGCCTTGAAAACGAGCGGGACAAGGCCAAGCTGATGAGCCTGCTGCGCACCTTCTTCGAGGTACACAAGGGGTGGCACGTGCAGTACAACATCGTCTCGCGGGAAACCCTGCTGGCGGCCAAGGCCCATCCCGATCAGTACCGGGATCTGGTAGTGCGGGTGGCGGGTTACTCGGCCTTCTTCACAGCCTTATCCCCCGATGCGCAAGATGATATCATCGCCCGAACCGAGCACAGTCTCTGACGGGCCCCACCAGGGGCAGCTGTGCCCCTTATATGACCGGCAAGCCACCCGCGGGGTGGCTTGCCGCTATCCACTGTCAACCAGCGAGGTCCCATGAACCCACGCCACCAACTGATCCTCACCCTGGTCCATCAGGCCCGCAAGATGAGCGTGAGCGAGCTATCCCAACGTACCGGGGTCTCGGAGGTGACGGTGCGCAACGACCTGACCGCTCTCGAAAAGCAGGGGCTGCTCAAGCGGGTGCACGGCTCGGCCATGGCGCTGGAGAGCGACGACCCCGATGCCCGGATGAACATTAACTACCTGCTCAAGGAGCGCCTCGCCGAGCGGGCCGCCCAGCTGGTGGAGGATGGCGAGACGGTCTTTATCGAGGGGGGCAGCGCCAACGCCCTGCTGGCCCGCCATCTGGCCCAGCACAAGCGGGTCACCATCATCACCATCAGCAGCTACATCGCTCACCTGCTGCGCGATACCCAGGCTCAGGTAGTGCTGCTCGGCGGCCTGTTCCAGCATCAGAGCGAGAGCGTGGTGGGACCGCTGACGCGCCTCTGCATCGAGCAGGTGCACTTCTCCAAGGCCTTCATCGGGGTGGACGGCTTTCATCCCGAGATGGGCTTCACCGGCCGAGACATGATGCGCGCCGACGTGGTCAATAGCGTGCTGGCCAAGGGGGTGACCAATGTGGTCATCACCGACAGCAGCAAGTTCGGCGCCATCCACCCGAGCCCGCTCGGTACGCCGGGCCAGATCGGCGTGCTGGTCACCGACGACGCCCTGCCCGCCCCCATGCGAGCCACCCTGGCTGCGCGTGGCATCACAGTGCACTGCGTCGCCGCCTGAATCGCACCTTGCCCCCCCGTTGCCAGGCCGCTATCCCGTCCCGAGGCTTGACTGAGCCCACCGAGGCTGGGGTATGCTCGTCCTCTTTTGGCCTCTCCCGGGCCACGAACCGAAGGACGCCGCATGCACATCAAGGACAAGTTTCTGGCCGCTCTGGTCATCCTCTGCTGGGGGCTCAACTTCGTCGCCATCAAGTGGGGGTTGGAGGGCATTCCCCCGTTGCTGCTGGGGGCGCTGCGCTTCGTCGGTGTGGTCTTTCCCGCCATCTTGCTGGTCCCCAGACCCGCCATGCCCTGGCGCTGGCTGCTGGCCTATGGCGGTGCCATCAGTCTGGGCCAGTTCTCCTTTCTGTTCTGCGCCATGAAGTTCGGCATGCCGGCGGGCATGGCCTCACTGGTACTGCAATCCCAGGTGGTGTTCACCCTGCTGTTCGCCATGATCTGGCTGGGTGAGCGCTGGCAACCTCACCACTGGGTAGCCCTGCCGCTGGCGGGGGCCGGCCTCTATCTCATCGCCACCCATGGCGAAGGCAATCTCACTCTGCTCGGCTTTGTGCTGACCCTCTGCGCGGCCGCCTGCTGGGGCCTTGGCAACGTCATCAATCGCCAGATCGGGCTGCACTACCAAACCACGCTGCCGAGCCTTATCGCCTGGGGCGGAGTGGTGCCCATCCTCCCCTTCTTCGCACTCTCCTGGCTGTTCGAGGGGCCGGAGCTGATGGCCAGCAGCCTGCTCAATATCAGCTGGCAGGGTTTCCTGTGCGTGCTCTATCTCTCCTTTGTCGCCACCTGGCTCGGCTACGGCCTGTGGGGGCGGCTGCTGATGCGCTATCCGGTAGCACAGGTGGCTCCCCTCTCCCTGCTGGTGCCCTGTGTCGGCATGGTGGCGGCAGCCCTGCTGCTGGACGAGCATCCCACTGCGTTGCAGTGGCTGGGCTCTGCTCTGGTGCTACTCGGCTTCGTGGTACATCTGCTGGGTGGTCGGCTGCGCTGGTTCAAACCTCAGACCGCCGCCTGATCCGTTATTTGCCCGCCGCCATTGACCGGGGCGAGGAAAATTTCCATGATGAGCCAGCCCCCAACGGGGCTGAAGTCACCATCTGGTGACCTGCAGGACGCAGCTATCAGGAGAGCAAGGATATGCCATCGACATTCACCGCCGGATCCCGGATCATCCCGCGCCTTCTTCGCACCAGTGCCATCACCCTGACCCTCTGTTTGAGTCACTACGGCTGGAGCGCCACCCTGCCAGCCGATTTGAAGTGGGAGAGCAACAACACGGATCCCGTTTACGCGGATCCTGCTGCCAAACGGGGGGGGACATTCCGCGACTTCGTCACCAGTTTCCCCCTCACCCTGCGCAAGTTCGGGCCCGACTCCAACGGGGCGTTTGCCGCCTATGTCAGGGAGACCAACCTGCCGCTGCTGGCCACTCACCCAATTACCGGCAACCCCATGCCGATGCTGGCGAGTGAATGGGCTTTCGGCTCCGACAACAAGACCCTCTATTTTCGCATCAACCCGAAAGCTCGCTGGTCGGACGGCCAACCGGTTACCGCCGATGACTGGGTGTTTACCCTCAAGATGATGCGCAGCAAGGAGATAAACGATCCCTGGTACAACAATTACTACAGTACCCAGATTGTCGATGTGACCCGCTTTGACGACCACACCCTCTCCATTACCAGCGGCACCGCAAAGAGTCGCCAGGATCTGCTGGAGTCACTGCCCATCAGCCCGGAGCCAAGCCATGCCATCAAGCTCACCAGCAATTGGGTCAAGGAGTACAACTGGAAGGTGCTGCCGGTCACCGGCCCCTACCAGATCGACGAGGTGAAGAAGGGCAAGTCGGTCACTTTCAAACGGGTCAAGGATTGGTGGGGCGATGACGAGCGCTACTTCCGGCACCGCTTCAATCCCGCACGACTCGAGATCAAGGTGATCAGGGATCAGAACATCGCCTGGCAGCACTTCCTGCGCGGCGAACTCGATACCTTCCCGCTGGTGATGCCCAACTGGTGGCATGACAAGAGCAAAACGCCGGAGTTCGAGAAGGGCTATATCGAGCGGCTCTGGTTCTACAACCAGACCCCGCAATCCCCCACGGGCCTCTATCTCAACACCGCCGATCCGCTGCTGAGCAATCTCGATGTGCGGCTCGGCATCCAGCACGCCCTCAATATCGACAAGATGCTCACCACCCTGCTGCGCGGGGATTATCAGCGCCTCAACAGCTACGGCGCGGGTCAGGGAGATTTTACCAACACCGATCTCAAGGCCCGCCCCTTCGATCCGAAACTGGCGCGCACCTACTTTGCCAAGGCGGGTTTCACCTCCGCCGGCCCTGACGGCATTTTGCAAAACGGCAAGGAAGAACCGCTTACCCTGACCATCACCTACACCACGGCAGAGCACGCCCAGCGTCTGACCCTGCTGCGGGAAGAGGCCAAGAAGGCGGGACTCAACTTGGAGCTCAACCTGATGGACGCCTCGGCTGGCTTCAAGTCGATGCTGGAGAAAAAGCACCAGAGTGCCTGGATGGCCTGGAGTGCTGGTCGCTACCCCGCCTACTGGGAGCACTTTCACAAGATCAATGCCCACAAACCGCAAACCAACAACATCATGAACATCGATGACGAGGCGATGACCGCCTTGGTAGAGCAGTACGACAAGGCTTTCGATTTTGGCAAAAAGGCCGAGCTGTCGCGCCAGATCCAGCAGCGGCTCTATGAGCTGGCCAGCTTCGTGCCCACCTATCAGGTGCCCTACACCCGTGATGGGGCCTGGCGCTGGATAAAACTGCCCATGGTGCCCGCAACACCCAAGAGCGAGTTGCTCCACTGGCCCCTCGATGGCGGCAACAGTGGTTACAGCTATGGCGGTCTGTTCTGGATCGACGAACAGGTAAAAAGTGAAACGCTGGAGGCTATCAAGAGCGGGCAAAGCTTCCCTCCCGTTACTCAGGTCGATACCCGCTTCAAGCAGCCCTGAGCCAGCGGCAGATACAAAAAGACCCCGCACGCTGGCGGGGTCTTTTTTTGCAACCGGTTTTTTGCAGCCTCAGTTGCTCGCGTCAAGCTGGGGCAGTTAGCCGCGCTTGGCCTGCTTCTGGGCAATAGCGTCAGCGATGTCGGCCGGCTCCAGCACAATGCCTTCCTGATCCGGAGTCGGGAACACGGCGACGCACAGTTCGTCCTGCTCCATGCCGTCGATCCAGCGCTCCAGCCACACCTTGAGGGTGATGGACTGCGGCTTGCACTCGGCCCACTCCCCTTCGGCCCACGCCTTGGCGTATTCCGGGTGCGGCCATACCGGGATGCAATCTTCATCATCGGTAGTCAGCATCATGACGCCGTGCTCGTCGGTCAGTACAAACAGCTCTTCATGCTCGACCAGCTTGCTGATGAAGTGATCGTAACGGTAGTCAGCGTTCAGTTGCAGCGCGGCATTGCGCTCGGTGTCGCTCAATTCATAGCTCATTGGCCAAGTCTCTCTCAATCGATAAAGGGCGCCATGTTCACATCTTGTGGTCAGCTTGTCCAGCCTGCCGCCCCCTGACGCCAGACGGGGGAACCGAAACGCCCATAAGGATAGAGCAGGGAGCCGGATAAAAAAGCCAGGCTCGCCACATTGGCCGAATTAAAACGCCGGGGTGATCAGCTCCACATCCGGCGTTTCACTCAGTTTTTGCCGCAGCCAGTAGGCTGACTCGACCTCGACAAAGCAGAGCTGATCCCGACCACTCGCCGCCGCACTCATCAACTGCTCGAAGCGGAGTTGCTGCTGGGCCAGCCAGGCTGTCGCCAGTTTGACGCCGTGCGCTTCATCGACCACCTCGCGGCGCAGCTCGAACAGGTTGTCACTGATGGGACTATTGATTTTGGCCGCACTGTGCCAATACATCTGCAGATTCTCCATCATCTCGGCATCGTAGTTGGCCAGGGCATCCAGCTCGGCAGTCGCCCCCTCCTTACCGGTGGCAAAATCGCACCAGCCGGTATCGAGACTTGCCAGTTCACGGGCCTGAGCCCCTTTGGCATGCTTGCGCAGTTGGGCAATATCGCTCCCCTTGCGGGCAGGCAACCACAGATCACCCTCATGACTCTCCAGCAAGGAGGTCAACAGCGAGACGGGGTAGACCGGAAAACCGGCAGAGTGTGAATGCAGCAGGGATACCAGAGTGATCTTGACCATGAGCAATACCTTGAACTGGGCGAACAGTCGCAAGCGAACCGTCCGGTTAACAGGAGGGCTCTATCCTATCACGTTTGGCCTGGTGAGGGGCTTGTAGGAAGAAGTGGCAACCATCTGATTACGCCCAAAAAAACAGCACTCGGCAGGGTATGGCAGAGACAAAGACCAATAGTTTGAACCAGCGCCCACTAAAGTGGATCCGGGAGTGCTAGTTTGCATACATCTTTAGCGTAAGGAGTAGATCCATGATTGGTATCGATCAGATTTCTGATGACGTAATAAACCAGTTGAAGATACTGGCATGCTTTGATCCGGCCAACATGAGCCTGGGGATCAAATTACGCAGCGATATGTCTGAAGAGCTGTGCCAGGCAGCGGTTCGCCTGCACCAGCAGGGGCTCATCAGTGCCGAAGATGGCGGCTACCTCACCCCGTTTGGCATGACCATGGTAGAGCATCTGCAGCACCTGCTGGTCGCACTCAAACCGCTTTGACCGGCTGGGGAGCCCACAGCGAAAAGTTGAGCAGCTCCCAGCGCTCTCCCTGATGGAGATGACAGGCAAACAGCAAAGGACCTTCGGGTCCTTTTACTTTGCCATCGACCAGCCACTCTGACTCCCTGTCGGGGATCAGGCGGGCCTCAATTTCGTCCGGTTGCCGCTCTTCACCTAGCCGCACATGGACAAACTGCTGACAGACCCGCTCTGCCTCCATAGCTGCCTGTACCGGCACGGGCTCATCCACAATCGGGGTCAATGCAGTCAGGAGCAACAGGGTCTGGAACATGATTCACACACCGTATGAGTCAGGAACAAAGGCCATATAAACAAAAAGCCGTGGTACCAGAGGCACCACGGCTTTCTTAAATTCTGTAAGAATTACAGAGCAGTTACGTTCTCAGCCTGCGGGCCTTTCTGACCTTGGGTCACAGAGAACTGTACGCGCTGACCTTCAGCCAGGGTACGGAAACCGTTACCTTGAATGGCGCTGAAGTGAACGAAAACGTCCGGGCCGTTTTCTTGCTGGATGAAGCCAAAACCTTTGGTTTCGTTGAAAAACTTAACGGTACCGGTGATCATGTTAGACATATCTTTAAACCTGTATTCAAAATAATTACTTATGCTTTTCAGCGGGTAAAGCTCAAAAAACGGGATTAATTTATGAACAACAGGAAAAGATGTAAAACATCAAATTCATTGACATAACTATCGCCCTTTCAAGCTGCCTAGGATTATACGTGGCTTTGTAGATTACGCAAACAAATTTGTGCCCTGCCAACGGCAGGGCACACCCTTTACAGGGTCGGCGCTTCCAGCGCTTGTACCAGTGCCTTGAGGAAGCGTGCCGCCTCGCCGCCGGTACAGGCTCTGTGGTCAAATGTCATCGACAACGGCAATGCCCTCACCGGGCGAGCCTCCCCATGGATGAACACCACTTTCTCGAACAACTTGCCCGCCCCTATGATGGCCACCTGCGGCGGCGTCACGATAGGGCTGGCATAACGGCCTGCGATGGCGCCGAAGTTGGTGAGCGTAATGGTCGCCCCCTGCAACATCTCGCGGGGCACGGCACGCGCCTTCACATCGGCGATCATCCGATCCAGCCCTTGCCGCAGATCGGTCCCCTCCCGCTCAGCCACGTTCTCCATCACCGGCACATAGAGGCCATGCTTGGAATCCACCGCAATGGCCACATTGACCTCTTTGAACAACCGTCTTGACAGGGTTTCACCATCAAACCAGGCATTCATCGAGGGCTCGGCGCGGCACGCCACGCCAATCGCCTTGATAAGGCGCACCGTCACATCCTCATCAGGGTGCCAGTGACGCAAATCCACCTCATCAGTAATGCTGACCGGCACTACCGTCTGATGAGAGAGCTCCATCGCCTTGGCCATGGCCCGCCGTGACCCTTTGAGAAACTCGTTGCCACTGCTTTGCTGAGCCTCGAACGCCTGCTGCACATCCAGCTCGGTCACCATACCGCCACTGCCACTTCCCTTGATCCGGTCGATATCCAGACCCAGTTTTTGTGCCAGCAGGCGCACGGCAGGCATGGCTTGCACCAGCGAGCCCCCCGGGGCAATGGCCCCCACCACGAAGTGATCCTCGATATGTTGCTGATGGGCACTCACCTTGCCCACCACGGTGCCATCATCCTCACCCCCCTCGAATTCCACCAGCGGCGCACCGATATGGAGGATATCCCCCTCGGCGCCGCAGAGACGGGCAATCACCCCGGCCACCGGAGAGGGCACATCCACCAGCGCTTTGGCCGTTTCCACCGACAACAGCACCTGATCGACCGCAACGGTATCACCGGCACTCACCTTCCATTCGACGATCTCGGCTTCGGCCAACCCTTCACCCAGATCCGGTAATTTGAAAAATTTCATAGCCACTGGTTCTCCATCAGCTGGTGAGCGGCATCGGCGATATCCTGCTCGGTGATGAGGTAATACGCTTCGTTGCGATAATAGGGGACGGCGGCATCCACGCCTGTCAGCCGTTTGGGCGGCGCCTTGAGGCTGGGAAGTGCCTGCTCGGTCACCCGCGCCACAATTTCGGCCCCGACCCCAAAGCTGCCACATGCCTCGTGTACCACCAGCAACCGCCCGGTCTTGCGTACCGAGGCGAGGATGGTCTCCATATCCAGCGGCTTGATGGTGGCCAGATCCAGCACCTCGCACTGGATATCCTGCTCGGCCAGCAGGTTCGCCGCCCGCATCACCTCCTGAATGCAGGCCCCCCAGGCCACTACCGTGATATCCCGGCCCGGGCGCAGGGTGAAGCAGACATCCAGCGGCAGGCCGACACCGTCATCCACCACCTCGGATTTCATCGAGCGATAGATGCGGTCGGGTTCGAAAAACATCACGGGATCCGGATCGCGGATGGCCGATAGCAGCAGGCCATAGGCGCGTCTCGGGCTGGAGGGGATCACCACCCGCAGCCCGGGAATATGGGCAAACAGCGCCTCGACACTCTCGCTGTGATGTTCCGGCGAGTGAATGCCTGCTCCATACGGGGAGCGATAGACGAGGGGGCAGGAGAGACGGCCACGGGTGCGGTTTCGCATCCGCGCCGCCTGACAGATGATCTGCTCCATCCCGGGGAAGATGAAGCCTTGAAACTGGAACTCAGCCACCGGCTTGAGCCCCTGGGTGGCCATACCGACCGCCACTCCGGCGATCAATCCCTCGGCCAGCGGCGTGTCGATCACCCGCTTGAAACCGAACTTGTCACGCAGGCCAACCGTGGCGCGAAACACCCCGCCGTTGACCCCCACATCCTCGCCCAGTACCACCACATCAGGGTCGTGCTCCATCTCGTAGTGAAGGGCCATGTTGACCGCTTCCAGCAAACTGATCTCACTCATGGCCAACCTCCTGCTTCATCCCCTTGGCAATTACTCGCTCGCGCTGGGGCAAGAGTTCGGCGGGCAGGCTGGCATAGTGATAATCGAGCATCGCCTCCGGTGGCTGGGGTGCCATCGCCTCATAACGGGCGACGGCTTGCTCCACCTCCCGGGTGGCTTCCGCCAGCAGGCTCTGCTCCTGCTCCTCATCCCACCACCCTTTGCTATGCATAAACTGGCGCAGCCGCTTGACCGGCTCTTTCGCCCAGGCGGCCTCGACCTCGGCCCCGTCGCGATAGCGAGTGGCATCATCGGCCGTGGTGTGATCGCCGAGGCGATAACTGACTGCCTCGATCAGAGTCGGCCCCTTACCGCTGCGGGCCCGTTCGACGGCACTGCGGGCGGCATCGTAGACCGCCACCACATCGTTGCCATCGACCTGCAGGCTGCGCACCCCTGCGCCAATCCCCTTCTGGGCCAGCGTAGGAGCGCTCGATTGCAGCTTGCGTGGCACCGAGATGGCCCACTGGTTGTTGTTGACGATGATGACCATCGGCAGGTGCCAGACCCCGGCGCAGTTGAGCCCCTCCAGAAAATCCCCCTTGGAGGTGCCGCCATCGCCGATAGTGACTACAGCGACGCGCGGTTGATTACGCAGTTTGAAGGCAGAGGCAATGCCGCAGGCGTGAGTGATCTGGGTGGCGATGGGGACACAGATGGGGAGATCTTCAGAGGGGGTCCCATCGGGTTTGAGAAAATAACTCCCCCGCTCGTCACCGCCCCAATATTGCAGGTTTTTCTCCATCGGTACGCCCCGCACATAGAGGGTGGGCATGTCCCGATAGTAGGGGACGTAGACATCCTGCGGCTGCATGGCCAGACCAATGCCAATCCCCACGGCTTCTGCGCCGAGATGGGAGGGAAAAGTACCGAGCTTGCCGGTTCGTTGCAGCGCAATCGCTTTTTTGTCATAGCTGCGCACCATCACCATATTGCGGTAGAAGGTGTGCAGTATCGCCTTGTCCAGCCAGGTCGGTAAGGTGGCGACCGGGCACCCTTCCGCATCGAGGTAACGAAGGAAAGGGATGTCGACATGGGTCATAACTGGCTCCTTGCCGTTGTAGGCGTCACCGATGCTGGTGACACTTAGATGTAAATACCTTGTTAAATAAAAAGCAAAGGGATTTACTCAGGTAAGACCAGTAGAAACTTCTTTAAAGTAGCGAAGGAGCTGAATTTTCGGCGATGAGCGGCAAGGTATGCCGTAAATGGTGCAACTTTGCAGTGCTGAATGCAGGATGCCAAATATTGAAAAGGGGAGCCTTGCCCCCCTTCTGTTACTCAAGTCAACGGTTACGACAGCCAGCAGTTACGCCAGCCACTGTTGCAGCTGGCGGGCCATGCCAGCTGGCAGCAAGTGAGCGCGACTTAGCAAGCGGCTGCGCCAAGGCTCGGCCAGCAAGGTGGGACAAATTCGCATCTCCCGTCCCCGGTCAGCCACGCGCACCAACCGATCGATAAGAGTTTCCAGCGGCGGATACGCCGGCCAGTGAGGATAGAGATCGGCGGTCGCAATCCCGGCCAGATCGCACACCCGCTCCTCTTCCCCATCTCCCTTCCCAGCAACCATTGGCCAAGGGTGAATCACCTGCAGCCAACCTGGTCTTGCTGCTTCCAGCAACTGGCCCAGCGTCGGCTGCGCAAAGTGGGGATCCCCTGCGGCTTTGAGCAGATGGCGCGCCCCCGCCAGCAGCACCACGCCGCGGGCGGGAAGTGCAAGAAGATAGTCGGCCAGCGCCTGATCCCGCCCCCTGTTGTGTTGCTGCCAGCGCTCCGGGCTCATCGCCTGCCACTCGAATGAGGGCTCGCAGAGATGCACACGCAGCCGCATATGTTCAGGGCGCGCCATATTGCTCTGGCGCAGAGCGGAAAAGAGAGCCGGAAACTCGGGGGCCATCCAGGCGGGAAAGGCGCAGGAGTCGAGCCAGACCGGATAGAGTCGCGCCAGCGTCAGCGGCTCACCCTGCCAGCTCTCCTGCCCCGTCAGCCAGGCATCGAGCAAGCCTTGATGGCGGCGGTTGCCGCACTCCAGCACCAGATCGTTCATGATTCCCCAAAGCACCGGATCACACAGCCAGGCGTGCTGGCGCCGGATAAAATCCGGGTGCCAGTGCGGCTCCCCCAACCCCACCAGCTTGCCCGCCTGCAAGGCTTCCCGGATGGCGGCAACCGGGGTCATGCATCCCCCTCCTGCCGGATGTGCGGTTGCTGCCCGACCCCATCGACCCGCTCACAAATAAGGGCGCCGACCTTTGCCAGCCAGTCGGGATGCACCATCTCCTGATGCAGGCAGGGGAAGCGCTCATAACGGATTTCGCCTTTTGTCAGCGGCTCCCAACCACGTCCATCCAGCCAGAGCTGGCGGGAGGCTGACGCCTCGATAAAGATCACCTCCCCGTGGTAGCAGTAGTCGACCGGCTGGCGGATCAGCCGGTTGTTGTGGCCAACCAGCTCAATCATGGCGCTCACCACCTGCTCGTCGAGCATGGCCAGCGCACTCCCCTCGGCTCCCAGCCTGGCCACCACGTCGCCCCGAGTAAGGGAATCGAGCGCCTCGTCCGCAACCGCAATCCCCCCCATCCGCAGCAGCGCATCGAGCATCCGCTGCTCGTCGGGCAACGGCTGGGTTTGCCACTGCTGACAGGGGTAGGCGTCCAGCAGCAGCACCATGGCCACCTCCTGTCCCTGCTCTTGCAGCATGGCGGCCATCCGGTGCACCAGCATGCCCCCGAGCGACCAGCCGAGCAGCCAGTAGGGCCCCTCGCTCTGCTGACGACGCAGCTCGGTCACATAGTCGAGAGCCAATTCGTCGAAGCTGGCGGACAGCGGCGCATCCGGTTGGCAGAGCGCCCGCGCCTGCAGGGCATAGACCGCCATGTCGGTCGGCAGATGGGGCACCAGCGGCGCATAACACCAGCCGAGCCCCCCTGCGGGATGGACGCAAAAGAGTGTGGGACCCGATGTACCCGCCGGCGCACCGGGCGCCCGCAGGGGCAACAGCATGGGCATGGCCTCCCGCTCACCACCAAGACGACGCGCCAGCTGGGCTGGGCTCGGCGCTTCGAACAGGCTGGCCAGAGTGAGATCCTGTCCGATTGATTCCTCAATGCGCACCACCAGCTGCGCCGCCAGCAGGGAGTGGCCACCGAGGGCAAAGAAGTTATCGTCGGCGCCGACTCGCGCCAGCCCCAGTACCTCGGCGAAGAGGCGACAGAGCCGCTCCTCCAGCAGGGTTTTCGGCAGTGACTGACCGACCGCCGACGCCATATCGGGCAGTGGCAGCCCCTTGCGATCCAGCTTGCCATTGGGAGTGAGCGGCAGCTCAGCCAGAGTGACCAGGAGCCCCGGCACCATGTAGTCAGGCAAGGCAGCACCAAGGGCAGGTGTAAGCTCGGCCAGCGTCAGCTCGCTGCTATCTGCGGCCACCACATAGGCCACCAGACGGCGATCGCCGGGGGCAAATTCGGGGGCCAGCACCACCGCCTGCGCCACCCGGGGATGGCGCAGCAGCACCTGCTCGATCTCCTCCAGTTCGATGCGCTGGCCGCGGATCTTCACCTGAAAATCGAGGCGCCCCAGATACTCGATGGCACCATCCTCGCGCCAGGCGGCCAGATCGCCGCTGCGATAGAGCCGTCCCGCCCCGAAGGGGTTGGCAATAAAGCGCTCGGCGGTGAGCTCGGGCTGGCCAAAGTAGCCCTCCGCCACCTGCACGCCGCCGATCCAGAGCTCCCCCGCTACACCGGGGGGCACCGGCTGCAACCAGGGGTCGAGAATGTGGATGCAGGTATTCCAGACCGGATAGCCGATGGGCACGCTGGTCACCGCCTCGTCTGCCCGGCAGGGATACCAGGTGACATCCACCGCCGCCTCGGTCGGGCCATAGAGGTTGTGCAGCGGGGCTGAGAATGTCCCATACCAGCGCTGCACCAGATCCGCGGGCAGCGCCTCGCCGGAGCAGAATACCTGGCGCAGGGCGCGGCAACGCGCAGGCTCGGCTTGTGCGACGAAGATCTGCAGCATGGAGGGAACAAAGTGCAAGGTGGTGATCCCGGCCTGCTCAATCAGCTCGGCAAGGTAGGCGGGATCCTTGTGGCCACCCGGTTTGGCGAGCACCAGTCGCGCACCTGTCATAAAGGGCCAGAAAAACTCCCAAATGGAGACATCGAAACCGGCCGGGGTCTTTTGCAGCACCCGATCCGCCGGGCCGATGGGATACATGTGCTGCATCCAGAGCAGTCGGTTGACGATGGAACCATGGCTCACCACCACCCCTTTGGGCCGACCGGTCGAACCTGAGGTGTAGATGATGTAGGCCGCATCTTCCGGTTTTGGGGCTGGCAGATCACAAGGTGCTGTCGCCGCCACGTCTATCGTCGCCAGCTGCTCTGCCACACCGGGGGCATCGAGGCAAACAAGTGGCGCGGCCACATCGAGCGGCATCTGAAGCGTACGACTGGTCAGCACCAGCGCAGGATTGCTGCTGGCGAGAATGTAGCCGATCCGCTCCGCCGGGTAGTCCGGGTCAACGGGTACATAGACGGCCCCCACCGCCATGATGGCCTGCTGGGCGAGAATAAGCTCGGGAGCGCGCGGGATCACCACCGCTACCCGACAACCGGGGCCCACGCCCCTCCCCGCCAGATAGCATGCCAGCTGGCGGGTTCGCAGGCGCAGCTCGGCAACACTCCAGCGCTCGGCGCCACACTCCAGCGCGATGGCGCTCTGATCCGCCGCCGCCAGCCCCTCGGCCAGCAGTGCGCTCAGAGTGGTAGTAGGCAACGGATAGTCGGTCTGGTTCCAGCGCGCCAGCTCAGCCTGCTCGCAAGGCAGCAGCAGCGGCAATCGCACCGCCAGGGCCTCGTCAGCCGCCGCACTCCAAACCGCCAGATAGGCGACCAGCCGGGCCAGATGACGTTCGCTCTCCTGTTGGCTGAAGCGCCCCTGATGTGCTTCGAGGGTCAGGGTCATCGCGCCTGCCTCCTCGGCAAAATAGAAGGCGCACTCCTCCACCGGCCCCGCCGCCAGCACCTGCACCTCGCCACGAACTTCGTTGTGTCCTTCACCCACGCTGAGGGTACGGGCAAAGGGCATCAGATTGACCTGAGGGCCAAACAGCGGCTGGCCCGGCTGACGCTGCTGCAACCACTCCTGACGACAGCCCTGATGACGGCGCAGGGCGGCAAATTGCCGCTCGACCTGTGCCAGCAACGCCCCTACCCGGCTGGAGCCGCTCAGCTCGATGCGCAGGGGCACCACATTGACCTTCATGCAGGGGGTATCGGCCGCCGCTGAGCCCAGCCGCCCCATCAGCGGAATACCCAGCACCACCTCGCCAGCGCCGCTCATTCGCTGCACATAGCTGGCCACTGCCGCCAGCAGCAGGCTGTAGGGGTGGCAGGCCGAGCGACTCGCCCGCGCCACCAATGCCTGCCACTGGTGGCCAGCAAGCCGCTGCTCAAGACGATATGTGGGGCCCGGCCCTTGCGCCGGACGGCGGGAGAGCGACGCCGGGTTATCCACCCCGGCCAGCTGCTGCACGAAGAAATCGCGATCCCGCGCGGCGCGCGGTGAGTCCTGATAGGCCGCCTCTTCGGCCAACAACTCCTGCTGGGTCGCATAACGGCAGGGGACAGGCTGCTCGCCGATGCAAAGCGCCTCATACCAGCTCGCCACCCGCTGGCAGAGCAGGCTCAGGCCAAAGCCATCGATGGCGATATGGTGCACAGCGATAAACCAGGCCCACCGCCCCTCGCCAAGGCGATAGAGCGTCGTGGCAAACAACGGCCCCCCGGCCAGATTGAAGGGGACGGCCAGCTGCGCACGCATCTCGGCCTGCGCGGCTGCGAGTGGATCGGCTTCGCTGCGCAAATCTCGCTCTGCCAGCTGCCAGCAGGCGGGGTTGGCCACCATCTGCGGACCATCGGCAGTAGCCACAAAGGCGCAGTGCAGACCGGGGATCTCGTCGATGGTCTGGCGCACCGCGCGGGTGAAGTGATGGGGAGCCAGCGCCCCCTCCAGCAGCCAGTATTCGCCGGTATTGCAGGCGGGGCTCTGCGGGTATTTTTGCTGGGCAAACCAGATGCCCGCCTGAGCAGTGGTAAGTGGCCAGCGTGGGTGCTCCCCACGCTGGTGGGTGGCGCGCATCGCCATTGTCTGTTCCATGGGAATATCCTTGCGCAAACATCGAGCGGGCAGCGGCTTGCCCCTGCCCGCATGGCTGAAAAGCGAGGAGGCCATGCCTCCTCGATAAAGAGAGAGTCGTACCCTCCACACCGGCAGGCCGAAGATCAGACCCCCAGGGTGGCACCGCCATCGACCACCAGATCCTGCAAGGTAATATGGCTGGCGGCATCGGAGGCGAGAAACAGCACGCAGGCAGCCACCTCGTCGGGTGTTCCCAATTTGCCAAGGGGGATCCCCAGCTTGAACTGCCCGGGCAGGCCTGCGATGGTGCGCAGCTCCCCTTCGCGCTGTTCCCCCTCCTGCCACATGCCGTACAGCATCGGGGTGCGGGTCGAGCCCGGCGACACCAGATTGCAGCGCACGCCGTAGGGAGCAAGTTCCAGCCCTGCCGCTTGAGTGAGGCTGGTCAGCGCCGCCTTGGAGGCGCCATAGATACCCATCCCCACTCGCGGCACCCGACCGGCATTGGAGGAGACATTGACGATGGCGCCCCTGTGCCGCCCCTGAAACCAGGGGGTCAGGGCCCGCATCAGGTAGAAGGGGGCGAAGGTGTTGATGGCAAAGGTGCGCTGCAAGAGGGCATCATCCACCTCATCGAGCCTGCCGGTCGCCAGTACGCCAGCGACATTGACCAGCACATCAGGCCCCAGCCCCTCGTCCAGCAGCTGTTCGCAGCTGCGGGTCACGGCCTCGCTGTCACTCACGTCGATAGTCACCCCCTTCACGTTGCCGGGCAACGCCTCGGCCAGTTGCAGATCGAACGCCACCACGCTGGCCCCCGCCTCGGCAAAGGTACGCGCCACCGCATGGCCAATCCCCTGCGCCGCGCCGGTTACCCAGACGGTTCTACCTTGCCACTCGCTCATGGGGTGCACTCCGGTTCGCTGACGTGCACTTCGTTAGCCTGATAAGCCGTGGCCTGACTGACATTGGGTTGACTGGCATTAAGCTGACGGGAGAGGAGCGCCCACCAGTGAGCCAGAGTCGGCGTGCGGGCCAACTCGGCCAGCTCCACCACCAGCCCCTGCTGACGCCACTCCTCCACCAGCCCCATCACAGCCAGCGAGTCGAGGCCGTAGTCGAGCAGGTTGTCATCCTCGGTGGGTTGCTCATGCTGCATCTCAGCGGGCAGCCGCGCCAACACCAGATCACGCAGTGCCTCCCGAGTCAGGGGACGTTTGCTGGCCGCCATCACCTCGGCCACGGTAATCACGCGACCGGCATTGCGGCTGACGTAGGAGAGCGCCAGCAGATGATCCTCGCGGGAGAAGTCGGCGATGGCATCTGCCACCAGGAAGGGGCGGATATCGCGCATAAAGGCATCGACCGCCGTCTGCATCACCCCGATATGGCCGTAGATGCCGCAGATCACCAGCTGATCCCGCCCCCATTGGGCCATCAGCTCGGCCAGTGGAGAGCGGCAAAAAGCGCTGTAGCGCCACTTGGTCAGCACCGTATCCTGCGGCTCGGGGGCCAGCGCCGGAACGATGGGTTGACGCTCCGGCGCTCGGGTCAACCCGGGCCCCCACATGTCGTTGAGGAGCGCCCGATCGGCCTGACTCTGCTCGGCGGGCTGGGCGGTGTAGACCACCGGCATGCCGAGGGCACGCGCCTGACGGATCAGGGTGGCGATATGGTCGATGACCTGATTGATCAGAGGATTGCCCTCCCCGTAGAAGTCGACGAAATAGTGCTGCATATCGTGGACCAGCAAGGCGGCGCGGCCCGGTTCGAAAGGCCAGTTCACCCGCCCGGTGGGCAGCTCCTCAGCAGTGGGCAGCGGATAGGCGGCGAGGGATTGAATGGTCATGCACACTCCTTGGCGAGCTGCTCGCGCAGCGTCTGTTTGTCTATCTTGCCGACCGGGGTATGGGGCAGTTGCTCCACCAGCACCAGGCGATCGGGTAGTTTGTAATCGGCCACCCCCTGCTCGCGCAGGAAACGGCGCAAGCGGGGCAGATTGAGGGGGGCGCGGCACATCAGAAAGGCGCAGCTGCGCTCCCCGAGCATGGGATCAGGCATGGCGACCAGTGCCGCCTGCCGCACATCTGGATGGGTAATTAGCAGCTCTTCAATCTCGAGGGCGTCGATCTTCTCCCCGCCCCGGTTGATCTGATCCTTGTTACGCCCCACCACCATCAGATGACCGCCGGGCAAGCGGCAGACCAGATCGCCGGTGCAGTAGAAACCGTCCCGATCAAAAGCCCGCTGATTGTGGGCATCAGCCTTGAAGTAGCCGCGAAAGGTGTAGGGGCCACGCGTCCAGAGCTCGCCGCACTCGCCATCGGGCAAGGGGCGCCCGTCGCTATCTCGCACCTCCACCTCGTCACCCGGGCTCATCGGGCGGCCCTGGGTATTGACGATGTGCCACTGGTCATCCTCGGTGCGGGTGTAGTTGACCAGCCCCTCGGCCATGCCGAACACCTGCTGCAAGCGGCAACCAAGGCGGCTCGCTACCGCATCGGCATGAGCCGGACTGAGGCGCGCACCTCCCACCTGCACACACTCCAGAGAGGTCTGCGGATAGTGGCTGGCCGCCTCCAGCCAGAGCGCCAGAGCCGGTGGCACCAGGGCCGCCCAATTGATCTGATGACGCTGCACCAGCGGCAGACAGGTTACTGCGGAAGGATCCTTTGCCAGCACCACGCAGCCACCGGCATAAAACACTCCGAGTGCGCCGGGGGAGCTCAGGGGAAAGTTGTGGGGCGCCGGCAGGGCGCAGAGATAGATCACCCGCTCATCCCAACCACACACCGCTACGCTCTGGCGCACGCTGTAGCCATAGTCATCGTGGGTACGGGGGATCAGTTTGGGAGTGCCGGTACTGCCGCCGGAGAGCTGGAAAAAGGCGACCTGATCGGCCGGGGTTGGTGTAGGCGCTGTGGCCACCTGCACAAAACCATCAGCACGAGCCACGGTTTCAGACTGGCGCCATGCAAACCCAGACTGAAGGTCTGCGCCTTCAGCCGGCTCGAACAGCAGTGTCTGACTGGAGGACGATGCCAACTCGTCAAGGGCCACGAGACTTCCCGCTGCACCGGCAAAGCCGGGGTGAGAAGGGCTGAGTACCAGCAAGGCGGGCTCAATCTGGCGGGCAAAGGCTACCAGCTCGCGCCGCTGGTGGCTGTAGAGGGCATGCACCGCCACTACACCGCAGCGGATCAGGGCAAACCAGCAGATATAGAACTCGGCGCAGTTGGGCAACTGCACCAGCGCGGTATCGCCATGGCCGAGCCCGCGCACGGTCAGCCGCGCCGCCAGCGCATCGACCTCACGTTTTAACTGGCCATAACTGAGGGTGCGCTCGCCGCAGATCAGGGCCGTGCGCTCGGGATAACGTTCGGCGGAGTCATCGAGCAGGGCGGTGAGCGGTTGCCCGCGCCACCAACCTTGTGCCCGGTAGTGGGCCGCCAGCTCTGCAGGCCAGGGGGTAAAGGGCACCAGCGGCTTCATGCGGTTACCTCCGGCTCCCGGCTCTCGAGGCCAAACGCCCGCAGCATGGTGCCAAGCTTGGCGGCGGTCTCCTGCCACTCCGCTTCGGGCGAGGAGCCCACCACCACCCCGGCGCCGGCATAGAGCCGCAGTTGCCTGCCAGCCAGCACGCCACAGCGAATGGTGACCACCCATTCGCCATTACCATCGGCATCCATCCAGCCGACGGCGCCGCAGTAGAAGCGGCGATCGTACCCCTCGAGCCGGGCGATGGCCTGACGCGCTGCCGAAAGCGGCGTGCCGCACACCGCCGGTGTCGGGTGCAGCGCCAGCGCCAGTGCCAGCACGGGAGAGGGCTCATGGAGCCGTCCGGCAATGCGGGTCGAAAGGTGCCACATGGTAGGGGTCGCGATCACCTGCGGCTCCAGAGGGACGTCCAGCTCGCGGCAGAAGGGAGCGAGGGCGGCGGCGACCGCATCGGCCACCAGCGCATGTTCATAGCGCTCCTTCTGCGCCCCAAGCAGTTCGGCACTGGCCGCCTGTTGATCGGAAAACGCGTGGCGCGGACGGGAGCCCGCCAGTGGATTGCTCACCACCGCCATCTCGCTGCGCGATACCAGCAGCTCGGGGCTCGCACCAAGCAGGGTCTCTCCCTCCGGCAGCGGGATCTGGAACACATAGGCGCCCGGATTCTGGGCCAGCAGAGAGCCAAAGGCGTGTGCGGGGGAGGTCTGTTCTGCGCTCTGCACGTCGATGGCGCGTGACAGCACCACCTTCTCAAGCTGGCCCTCACTGAACTGCTGCAGTGCCGCCCGCACCGCCCCCTGATAGTGGGCAGCGCCGGTCACTTCACTCACCTCACCATGGAGCTGGCAACAGCGGGCGGGCAACAGCGCATCCCTTGCGACCCACTGCGATTGCGCCGGGATCACCAGATGCCAGGGGGATTGGGTATCAAACGGGATGGCGCCGATGGCGATGGGATTGACCATCCCCTGCTGGCGCAACTGACGCAGATGGGCGAGCAGCTTCTCCGGCGGGATGCCGGTAAAACTGTCGTGGATACCGGAGGCGACCAGTACCCTGTCACCGCTGGCAAAACAGCACACTTTATCCAGCCCGGCCGCTGTGGCGGGCCACTCTCCTTCCAGTGCATGGTCACACATGACGGTGCTACTCCTTGGAATGAATCACTACCTGAAACGACAGAGTGTGAGTCATTTGACCCACCCTATCGCAGGGTGAGCGGCATCCTAACAAGGAGTGAAAAAACGATCAACACAAATGAGAATCAATTTCATTAACTTCTTTTTAGTCAAAAGAGAGGGGCGAACGAAACCGAACATCGCCGATAAAAAAGAGTTGCGATCGGAGCAAATTCAACTTGATAATGATAACGCTTATCATTCGAATGTTATGGAAGATGTAAATAATGAAATCCTCAACCTCCCGTTTTATTGCCCCCAGCCTGCTGGCCACCACCATAGTCACCCTGCTGACCCAGCAAGCCATCGCCGCCAGCAACGCCCCTCAAGCCGACGAGGTAATCACCGTCACCACCACGGCGCACAATACCCGCTCGGCCCCCGCCTCCATCTCGGTTATCAGTGCCGAACAGATCAAGGCCGCACCGGTCAATGACCTTGCCGACCTGCTGCGCCACGAGGTGGGCATCCAGGCCGAGACTGACACCAATGGTCGCAGCGACATCGGCATTCGCGGCATGTCGGGCAAATACACCCTGATGCTGGTGGATGGCAAACGCCTCTCCTCCTCCAATGCCCTGTGGCGCGGTGGCAACTTCGACAACACCCCGGTGCCCCTCGGCATGATCGAGCGGGTCGAGGTGATCCGTGGCCCCATGTCGGCACTTTACGGCTCCGATGCCATCGGCGGTGTCATCAACATCATCACCAAGCAGCCGGGCAAAACCTGGCAAGGGGCAGCCGATGCTGACTTCAAGGCCATCGAGGGCAAAGATGGCGGCGATCAGCACAGAACCAACCTGGGCTTTACCGGCCCGCTGACCGATAACCTGCTGATCCGGATGAATGGCGAAGTGTACGACCGTCAGGCCTGGACTCCGCCGGAAGCGGCCGATGGCATCCCGCTCATCGAAGCCAAGCAGACCCGCAACTTTGCCTCCACCCTGAGCTGGCTGGTGGATAAGCAGCAGCGCTTCGAGTTTGACTATCTCTACAACCAGGATGAGCGGCCCCTCGATATCTTCCGCAAGACCGGCAACAAGGTGCACAGCCGCCAGCAGCAGAACGATCGCAACCTGTTTGGCCTGACTCACAAGGGGAACTGGAGC
Source organism: Aeromonas sp. SER (assembly GCF_038739615.1). Taxonomy (NCBI): domain Bacteria; kingdom Pseudomonadati; phylum Pseudomonadota; class Gammaproteobacteria; order Aeromonadales; family Aeromonadaceae; genus Aeromonas; species Aeromonas sp. SER. The sequence goes on from NZ_JBCGFC010000003.1 coordinate 304,491, forward strand.
TGGGGTGACACCACCGTCATGGCCAACTATGAAAGCTCCCAGATCGATGATTTCAATACCAGCTACTCGGCCCCGCAGCAGCGCGAACTGGAAGAGAACACCTTCACCCTCAAGGGCTACACCAACCTGGCGCTGGCCAACCACTACCTGACCCTGGGTGGTGAATATCTGGATCGGGAGCTGGTAGATGCGGTGAGCTACAAGGATATCGGCGGCAAGGAGAGTCACTCCCAGGAGGCACTGTTTGCTCAGGACGAGATCGGCCTGACCGACAGCCTGACCCTGACTCTGGGCGGCCGTTACGATCACCACGAGATCTACGGCAGTCACTTCACCCCGCGCGGCTATCTGGTGTACGAACTGAACGATGTGGTGACCGTGAAAGGTGGTGTCAGCCAGGCCTTCAAGGCGCCGGCACCGCACCAGTACTCCAATGGCTACAGCATCGAGAGCTGTGGCGGCAGTTGCCGCATCTATGGCAGCGACAAGGTCAAGCCGGAAACCAGCACCAACTACGAGCTGGGCGTCATCGCAGGGCAAGGGATCTGGGAAACCAGCGCCACCCTCTTCTACTCCGATATCGACGACATGCTCACCTTCAAACAGCTGCCAAACTCCACTGACCGCACCTGGTACAACCTGGAGAAGGCCACCACCAAAGGGCTGGAGCTGACCGGCAGGCTCGATCTGACCGACGACATCAATCTGGGTGCCAACTACACCTACCTGAAAGCGGAAGGCGATCAGGGTCAGGCCCTGCCCGAACGGCCGGAGCACAAGGCCAACGCCAAGCTGACCTGGCAGGCCACCGAGCGGGTCAACGCCTTCGTTGGCACCACCTACACCGGCACCCAATATGCGGAGCAGACCGTCAACAAGGCCGTGGTGCTGCACAAGCTGCCCAGCTATCAGACCTTCGATCTCGGCACCGGCTTCAAGGTCACCGAGAACTTTGATCTGCGGGTCGGTATCACCAACCTGACCGATGTTCGCCTGCAGGAGAAAGACCCCACCTTCCAGAACGTGGAGCCGGGTCGCAGCTACTACATCAGTGGCTCGGCCCGCTTCTAAAGCTCATCAAGCCAACAGCGCGGGCCCATGCCCGCGCTGTGTTGCCCGACACAATAAGGGGAAGATCCCCACTGGACAGCAATGAGCATGCAGGTTTCCATTTTCATAAGGATCGCTCATGTTCACCTCACTACTGAACGCATCACCCCTTGCCACCCTGCCCACGCCGGATGAGTTGCTACAAGATCACCCCGTTCCCCCCCGACTCGCCCGTCAGATAGCACGCAGCCGCCAGCAGGCTCGTCATATTCTGCAGGGAGAGGACGACCGCCTGCTGCTGGTGATCGGTCCCTGCTCCATCCACGATCCGGCCGCCGCCCGCGACTATGGTGGCCGGCTGGCCGAGCTGCAGGGCCAATACGGGGATCAGCTGCAACTGGTGATGCGCACCTATTTCGAAAAGCCGCGCACGACGCTCGGCTGGAAGGGATTTATCTTCGACCCGGGTCTGGACGGCAGCGATCGGCTGGCAGAGGGATTGCGCCAGGCGCGCGAGCTGCTGCTGGCTCTCGGGCAAGAGGGGCTCGCCTGTGCCACCGAATTTCTCGATCTCACCAGCATGCTCTATCTGGGGGATCTCATCAGCTGGGGCGCCATCGGTGCCCGCACCACCGAATCCCAACTGCACCGCCAGCTAGCCTCGGCCCTCCCCTGCCCCATCGGTTTTAAAAACGGCACCGATGGCAACGTCCGGATCGCGGTCGAGGCCATCCTTGCCAGCCGGGCCGCGCACCTCTATCCACAGCCTTCCGGTGACGGGCGGCTGACACTGGTGCGCAGTCATGGCAACCCCGATGGTCACCTGATCCTGCGCGGTGGCCGCTTGCCCAACTATCAGAACAATCATGTGGCAGAGGCTGGTGAGCTGCTGCGCCAACACCATCTCTCCCCTCGCCTGATGGTCGATTGCAGCCACGGCAACAGCCAGAAACAGCACGCCCGCCAGCTACCCGTGGCCCGGGATCTGGCTGCCCAGCTGGGCAACGGCTGCCACACCATCGCCGCCGTCATGGTGGAGAGTTTTCTCAAGGAGGGACGCCAGGATATAGCCAGCAAGCCGCTGTGCTACGGCCAGTCGGTCACCGATGGCTGCATCGGCTGGGAGCAGACACGGGTAGTGCTCGATACCCTTGCTGAAGGGGTGGAAGCGCGCCGCCAGCAGCGTATTGCCCTGGCGGGGTAAAACCGGAACGCATGTGGCAGATAAAGATATGGCCCCGATGGGGCCATATTGCTCAGGACTTCTCGCCGCAGATCAGGCGACCGATTCACGCTCCACCAGCTGGGCTTCGAATTTGAGCGGCAACCCCTCTACCGGCTTGTGATCGAGCAGACGCAGGGCCAGCTCGGCGGCACGGCTGCCCATCTCCTCGATGGGGTAGCGCACCGTGGTGAGCTTGGGATAGATGTAGCGGGCATAGGGAATATCGTCGAACCCCACCACCGACACCTGTTGCGGGATCTTGTAACCACGCTCCAGCAGACAGGAGATGGCTCCGGCCACCATGCCATCGTTGAAACCGAGCACGGCAGTGAACTCGACACCGCGCGCCAGCAGTTCGCTCATCGCCACATAACCACCGTTCTCGTCGGCAAAGCCGCGGCTGATCAGGGCAGGATCAAGGGCGATACCAGCCCGCCCCAGCGTCTGGGTATAGCCTGCCATCCGTTGCTGACCATCGACGAACTCCTCGTCATCGGAGGTAATAAAGGCAATTTTGCGATGACCGGCATCGAGCAGATGCTGGCAAGCCGTGGTGATCCCGGCCTTGTTGTCGAGCCAGACGCAGCGATCTTCGGCGCCCGGCACCTGACGGTTGATAAAGACGATAGGAGTGGTGCCCGCCGCCAGCTCGCTCAGCTCCTCGTCAGGTAGCGCCTTGCTGTGCAGGATCAGGGCATCGCACTGTCGCTGCAGCAGAGCCTGAATGGCATGGCGTTCGCGGGTAATGTCATGGTTGCCCGACATCACAATGGTGAACTTGTTTGCCCGATCGACCATGGTTTCAATGCCCCGCATCATCTGGGCGAAGAAGGGGCCACCACAGAGGTCGCCGACCAGCACGCCGATGCAGTTGGAACGCTTGCTGACCAGAGCCTGGGCAAAACTGTTGGGCCGAAAATTGAGTTCCTTCATGGCCGCCAATACGGCCTCGCGCTTTTCCGGGGCGACCTGCGCCGTGTTGTTGATCACGCGCGATACGGTGGAAATAGACACATTTGCCAGCTGAGAAACGTCTTTTATCGTTGCCACTATCCATTCCTTTATTGTGAGGGGAACCTGCTGGTGCCGACGGCCGAGTATATCCCGCTCCCAGGAACATTTCCCGGAGCCCGATCACCACTCATGTTTCCTTTTGTAACAGAGCGTTGCTGATGATACCTGCTGCCTGCGGGATTTGAAAACGGGGCCGACTGGCGGCCCCGTGCTCAATAGGCGTGGTTGAGCTCCCGATCCGACATGAAGCGCAGCGGCTGCTGCAGCTTGTGCTGATAGATGAGGTCAAACGACAGCACGTTCTGCACGTAGTTGCGCGTCTCCTTGTAGGGGATGCTCTCGACCCAGACATCCATCGGCTTGTTTTCACTCTGATCGCGCCAGCGCTTCACCCGACCGGGCCCGGCGTTGTAGGCCGCTGCCGCCAGGATCCGGTTGCCATCGTAGAGATCAAGCAAGCGCTTGAGGTAGGCGCTCCCCAGCCGGACGTTCATCGCCGGGTCAAACAGCTGCTGTTCGCTGCGATAGGGCACACCGAGCTTGCCGGCAGTCTCTTTGGCGGTCGAGGGCATCAGCTGCATCAGGCCGCGTGCCCCCACCGGTGACTGGGCCATCGGATAGAGCGCGCTCTCCTGACGGGAGATGGCGTAGAGCAGGCTCATGTTGACCGCCCGCTCCCGCGCCACCTGACTGAAGGTCTGGGTGTAGGGTTTGGGGAAGCGCAGCTCCAGTGCATCCCACGCTTCGGCGCGGATGCTGGAGAGAATGGCCAGCTCATGCCACCCCTGATTGAGGGCAATATGACCAAACTCGATGCGTTGGGCCACCGGATTGCGATCCATGTTATGGATCCACTCGGCCCGTGCCGCCGTAATTTCGTTCATCGACAGCAGCTCGCGCACCCGCAGCAGGAAGGGCCAGCGCTGGCTGGCAGTGCGCCAGTCAGGTACATGCTTCACCCCCTGATTGACCATGCGGTAGGGCACGCCGGTACGCTGGGCCGCCATAAAACCGTAGAAACCGCGCAGGTTGGCGGTCTCCAGATAGAGATCCTGAGCCGGTTTCTTCTGCCCCTGCACTTCGAGAGAGCGCGCCATCCAGTAGCGCCAGCGATCCTCTTTCTGACGCGCCATCGGCATCTTTTTCACCCAGCCGGAAAGGCCGCGCCAATCCTGTTCCCAAATCGCAAGACGGGCCCGCAGCTCGGTGATATCGGGGTCGGCCAACCGCACCACGGTATTGTCGAGCCAGCTGCGCTGGGCCAGTGAGCGATCCAGCAACAGACGCCGGGCAATGGCACGCTCAACCGGTTTGACCTCGGCCTGAGTCAGTCCAAAGCGGCTGCGAAAGAGCGTCAGCTGGCGCAGTACCGCTTCCGGCTCCTGATTAGCATAACGGGCCAAACCGAGCGAGAGCAGCTTCCTTGAGTAGGGATTGCTACTGAAATAGGCGGGATTCATCGCCTTGGCAGGCTGCTCGAACAGGGTCACCATCTGATCGCCATAGCTTTGCAGGCTACCCGACAGGTTGGCCCCCAGATGACGGATCAGGTTGGGGTTCTCCGCCTCGAACGCCAGGGTCATCCGCTGCCAGATCTTCTCCTGGGTACGCTGACCCGATGCCTGCCACAGCTTGAAGAGCGGCGAGCAGGCATCGGGGCGGGATTGGCCGCTCATCCAGAGTTTGCCAGCCCCCTGCAGCGCTTCACCCTGTTTGCCGGTGTTGTAGAGCGCCTGATAGTGCATGCAGAGCAGATCGGTGGAGCTCGGCTTGGCCGGATAGAAGCGCAGGAATTGCGACCACTGCTCGCTCTGGGCCAGATAGGTGAGGTAACTGCGCTCCAGCCGGTTTGACTGGGGGGTATCGCCATGCTCGCGGATAAAGCGGGTCACATCGTTGTAGTCGGCCGCCCCGGGCCGAAAGGCGAGCTGGTAGTAATCGAGGTAGGGCAACAGGGGATAATGAGCCAAACGGGCTCGAATTTGCTGGAAACGGGCCTGATCATCGGCCTTTACCGCATCGTAGGCCTGACGGTACAGCGACTGCTCCGCTGTTTGTGCCATCAGACCCGGCGCAAACAGCGCCGACAAAACAATTCCCCATACAGCTTTCACTGAACATCTCCATTGCGAGGCAAGAACACCGCCCGCGGGCGGTGGGTCTACTGCCTCCCATTCTACCCGTTGCCAGCCAAGGCGACAGCGGGGAGAGGAGACTATTTTTCTACGCCACTCAGCTGAATTTCGCGCGGGTATTCTTGTCTCGCGAGGCGCTGCACATATTTCTCCAGATAGGGCACCGGCAACGGCTTGGAGGCAAGATAGCCCTGATAGAAGCTGCACCCCTGCGCCTTGAGAAACTCCAGTTGCTGGCGTGACTCCACCCCTTCGGCGGTAACGTTGAACCCCATGTGGCGCGCCATGGCGATCACCGCCTCGACGATGGCCATGTTGTCGCCATCCTTGGGGATGTCCTGAATGAAGGAGCGGTCGATCTTGAGCTCGTCGGCGGGCAGCCGTTTGAGATAGCTCAGGGAGGAGTAGCCGGCACCGAAATCGTCGATGGCAAAGCTGATGCCAAGGGATTTGAGATCCGTCATCTTGCTGATGGTGTCCTCGGCATGGCCCAGCACCACGGATTCGGTGATCTCCAGATTGAGGCAGGCCGGATCCATGCCGGTTTGCGCCAGCACGTCGTGGATCCGCTCGACAAAATCGGTGGCATGGAACTGCTTGGCACTGACGTTGACCGAGATCTGCGGGATATGGATTCCGTTTTCCTCCCACAGCACATACTGGGCACAGGCTTCGTGGAGCACCCAATTGCCGATATCGACGATGAGATCGCTCTCCTCGGCGATGGGGATAAACTCGGCCGGGGAGACCAGTGCGCGTCCCGCCGGCTGCCAGCGGATCAGCGCCTCGACGCCGATGATGTCGCCGCCATCCACCAGATGCTGGGGCTGATAGTAGAGCGTCAGCTCCTGCTGGTTGAGGGCATTGCGCAGCTCGTTGTGGATGTGCAGGCGGCGATCCGCCTGCTGCTGCATGGAGGCGTCAAAGAAGCGGCGAGTCTTGCGACCGGCCGACTTGGCCTGATACATGGCGGTATCCGCCTGCTTGAGCAGATCATCGACCCCCTGCTCCCGATCCGGAAACAGGGTGATGCCGACACTGGCACCGATGTGCAGCACCTGCCCCGCATAGGTGTAAGGCGCGGCAATCTCGGTAATGAGCCGCTCAGCAATGATGTCGGCCTGCATCTCCGCCTGGGGCGGGCTGGCCGACAGCGACGGCAGCAGCAGGACAAACTCATCCCCGCCGAGGCGAGCCAGACAATCGCCCTGACGCACCAGCCGCTTGAGCCGGGTCGCCACCTCTTTCAATAACCAGTCGCCGGTGGCGTGGCCAAGGGAGTCGTTGATGGTCTTGAAGTGATCGAGATCGATAAAGAGCAGCGCGCCGATCAGGCAGCTGTGGGTCGCCTCGTTGAAGGTCTGAACCAGGGTTTCATGCAGCTGGCGGCGGTTGGGCAGACCGGTCAACTCGTCGTAATAGGCGAGATCCTGGATCCGCCGTTCGGCCGCCTTGCGCTCGGAGATATCCTCGAAGCAGATGACGAAGTGGCTTATGCCTCCCTTCTCATCCTGTACCGGCGTCACGATTTCCCATTGGGGATAGGTATGACCATCGGCGTGCAGACGCTGGGTTTCACCCTGCCAGCGGCTCAGGGGATTGAGCTCATAACCGAGCCCCCCCAGATTGGGCCAGAGATCCTGTTCCAGCTGCAGGCCGAGCACAGCCTGGCTGTCGAATCCGGTGATCTGGCTAAAGGCGTTGTTGACCCGCAGGATCTTGAAGCCCGGGTCGGTGATGATGATCCCCTCATGGGTTTCGAAAGCTACCGCAGAGAGGCGCATCTGGGCATCTGATTGCAGCCGTTCCAGCTCGGCAACCATCCGCACAGTGAAGGTGTTGAGCACCGAGTTGAGGTTTGCCATGTCTGCCGGCGCCGAGCTGAGCAGCGCCAGATGGCCCAGCAGTTGCCCACGGCCATCAAACAGCGGCTGACCGTAATAGGTCTGACCGGCGGCCAGCCACGGCTGGTACTCTTCCTGCTCGGAGAGCACCTCTAGGCAGACCGCGCCCTGTCGATAGAGCTGCTGGCAGGGTGTTCCCGCCAGCGGGTAATCCTTGAGCGCCAACCCGTCGGCGGCCAGCACCCGCACTCGATCCGCCGAGCTCAGCTCACCGACCCAGACCGCATCGACTTGCAGAATGTGGGAGAGCTGTTTGACCAGGGTGTTGAAGAAGTCGAGCCCGGTGCGGGCAGAGAGTGCCTGCGCCAGCTGGGTGAGCAGGCTGGTCTGCAGCAAAGGCAGAGAGAGCTTGAGAGAGGTTGCGGCAAGCGGGATCAGCCAGCCACAGCAAACCTCCTGGTTGGGCACAAACTGGCCGCTCCAGAGCACATGGTTGAGGGCTCCCTCTTTATCTCTGAGGTGGCCGATAAACTGTTCCGGCAGGTGTGATTCATGAAGGCGGATGAGGAAGTCGGCAAAGCCCGCTTCATCTTCCGGCAGCAGCTGGTCGGCCCATGGATGGACTCCCTTTCCTTGCCACTGCTGGCAGGTGCCCTGCTCAGAGAGACTCCACTGATCATGCTGCCGATCAAAAAACCACATGACCTGCGTGGCTTGATGCTTCATTTATGACTCCAACACAACAACCGACCACGTTTGATGTCCAGCAACAGGCAGCAGCAACCGCTCCGGATCCGCTCATGAGGTCGAAGAGAGGAGGGGCAAAGTGCAAACATGCGATATCAAGCAGTGGGAACCGGATATGAGGTCGACACAGGGTGCTGCCAAGAGGGGACAGAAACGATCCTATTCCCGTCATACTGCCTGCCAGTTTCAAGGAGCTCAAGCGATTTTTGGCACGAAACCGGAAAAGATCACAATTTATAAGTTGCTGAATAATGATGGCTGCATTTTGTGATTCAGATCACATTTTAAGTACCACCAATCAGTAATCTGAAGGTGAAGACACAAGCAAGACGACCCGAAGGGGGCCTATATGAAAATCGAAATTACCAGCAAAATCATCGACATCACCCCGGCTATTCGCGAGCGTATCGAATCCCGTTTTGAAAAGCTCGAACGTCTTCAGGTGCCTCTCATCACACCCCATGTGATTGTCTCCAAAGAGCGTCTGATGTTCATTGTCGAAGCCAGTGCTGGCATCCCCAACGGCAAACTGTTTGCCCAGGCAGAGCATGAGGATCTCTACGCCGCCATCAACGAATTGGGACAAAAACTGGAGCGTCAACTCAATCGCCATACCGAAAAACCCATTGCCCGTCGCGCCAATGCCGCGTTGAAGGAGCAGGTTGAAACGGACGAAGCTGACGCATAAGGCATCGCGGACCACAAAGAGCATAAAGGCGGGTTATCCCGCCTTTTTGTTTGCCTGACTTTCAGCAGGCTGAACAAAAGCACCAGCCCCTAGCTGAGCCAGTGAAGACGGGTATCGACCCCCTGCTGCAACCGGTCGAGCACCGGCAACAGCACCAGCGGATCCTCCTCCCGCGGCACACTGGCTACCTTGTGTTGCAGCTTCTCGCGCCCCAGCAGCGTCAGATTGTCAAACACAGCCTCATCGATCAGTGGCTGTCTGGCTACCAGTGGCGGCGTTTGCAGTGCCAGCCAGAGCCGCACATCTACCATGCTCCCCCCCTGCTGCAACCGCTCATTGATGGCACTGCAGTCACTCCCCGCCCCCTCGGCCATCAGCACCTGAGCCTCTCGCAGCTCAAAGTGCGCTCGCCAGTCCCGTTTGTCCGAGCTTGCCGCCGGCTTGGCATCGAACCAGGGCTGCTCTTCAACCGCATCGGTCAGCAGCGCCAGCTGCAATCGGAAATCAGCCCGATCGCCATGCTGAAGATCCAGGTTGAGGCGTTGCCCCAACTGGCCTTCATCGACGAGCAGCTGATTACGGATTGAACTGGGTAGCATGGGATAACTCTTGGAAATGGTGATTTCATCTCTTATCGGCCACATATCCAATTCTTTTAATGGAAAAATCCGCTTCAGGGGTTCACAAAAGCGGAAGATCTGTTAGTATGCGCCTCGCACTTGGGGAGGGGTTCCCGAGCGGCCAAAGGGATCAGACTGTAAATCTGACGGCTCTGCCTTCGAAGGTTCGAATCCTTCTCCCTCCACCATTCAAGTGCAAAAATATGAAGCAATACCCCGTGGAGGGGTTCCCGAGCGGCCAAAGGGATCAGACTGTAAATCTGACGGCTCTGCCTTCGAAGGTTCGAATCCTTCTCCCTCCACCATCATTCAGAAAACCCGGCCTAGCGCCGGGCTTTCGCTTTTCTGGCACGTTCAATCCGTTATCCCTCTGCACACCCAACCTTTAGCGCCATTTGCCTGTTGGCGAGCACGCAATAAAAAACGGGAGGCCAGCGCCTCCCGTTGTTCAGTTCTCACCGTCATCAGAGCGTGAAGCGATAGAAGATATCCACCGCTTGTGCCACCCCGCTCATCGCCTGCAGATAGAGGCGCGGCAGCAGTTCGTAGCGCAGTTTGAACTCGGCGATGGGGCTGAACACCCCGACCCCGTATTGGAACTGCAGGCCCGGCAGCAGATAGGCCGACAGGGTCACCTGGGTGTTGTCACCACTACCTGCCGTATCGAGGGAAACATCGCTCATCCCGAGCGACTCGCCAATGCTCGACACCACCCCATTGGCCTGACTGACCGCACCCGCCACCAGCAGACCGTTGAAACCGCCATCTTCCCCGGTAGTTTGCAACCCTTTACCGCGCAGCAGGTAGGAGAGCTGTTCCGACTGCGCCATCTGCGGCTCGGAATAGACATTGATCGCCGGCTTGCTGGCCGGGCCGGTCACCCGCACCCCGACCGTCACCTGCCCCTCGATGGTATCGGGATCACGGTACGCCTCGATATTGAGGAAGGGGCGATCGAGCGGACCGGAGAAGAGGATCCGCCCCTCCTTGATGATCAGGTTCTGGCCATAGGCCTTGAAGCGACCATTGGTGAGCACCAGCTGACCATTGCCTGCCAGCGGCTTGCCCGGATCCTGACGAATATTGAGGCCGCCCGATACATCGGTCTTGAGCCCCATCGCCTCCAGCTTCACATCGTTGCCAAGGCGGATCGCTACCTTCATCGCCAGCGGCAGGCTGGCCTGCTTGGGCGGTGGGGGCAGATCGTCATAAACCACGGTGACATCGTCAGAGACGGCGACCGCAGAGTCAGGCAGGCTCTTGACCAGAATGCGTGCCCAGGGGATATCCACCTGACCGGTCACCCGGGTTTCGTCACCCAGTGAGACGGCGATATCGGGGGAAACCTTCACCCGCCCCATCCCCGGATACTGCGCCTCCAGCTCCTTGCCCTGAATGGTGAGGCTGCCGGTCACCGGCATCTTGGCCCAGCTGAGCCAGCCTCCCAGTGCCAGCGGCCCCTTGCCAACCAGCATGGAACCATCCAGCTCGGCCCGATTGCCTTCAATCTTGAGGCGGGTCACCAGCTTGGTCAGGGTCACCATGTCGGAGTGGGTCTGCACCTCGCCATCGCTCAGATTGAGCTGGCCAAACAGCAGCGGCGCCGCCAAAGTGCCATCAAAACGGGCATTGGCCGAGATGACCCCGTGCAGGGAGCGCACTTCGGGAATGAGCGGGGCGAAGGTGTCGAGCTTGAGATCATCAAACTTGAGCTGGCCGCCGAGCAGACCGCGACCGGCAGGCTCCCTGATCAGCAGCTCGGTGTCGATATTGCCGATCTGCCTGGAGGCAAAGTCGAGACGAATGGCCGCCTGCTGCCGCTCGAAATCAAGGCCCAGCGCCAGCTGCTGGTAGTCAGTCTTGAGATCATCGGTGACAAAGGTGCCCGGCGTAGTGCGCACCACCGCATGGAGGGTCGGCTGATTGCCGCGCCAGCTGGCCCGGCCATCGGCAGAAAGCACCGCCTGCCAGCTAAAGTTGTCCGGCAACCAGGGACGCAACCGCTTGAGGTCAAACCCGGCCAGTGCAAACTCCAGCGAGCCTTGCGCTGCCGACACCTGGCTTCGTTTCACGCAGAGGCTGGCCCCTTGCGAACCGAGGCAGAGATCCCCCATCGCCACGCGCTGGCGCGGCAGATCCACATCCAGATCCCAGGGCGAGGCGAGATCCCAACGACGCAGCGGAGTTTTGAGCTTGAGCTCGGAGAGCGCGCCACGCCAGTGATCCCCGCGCATGCCGCCCGCCAGTTTGAGGTTGGCCGCAACCGGGTCACCCTTCATGGTCAGGGTCAGCTTATGCTGGTTGAAATCACCGTTCAGATTGAGCAGCAGCTGGCTCAGCTTGGTGGCCCCCTGGGTCAACTCGGCAACCGAGAGTGTCAGCTCGCCTGCGGGCTTTGCCCCCAGCGCGCCGTTGCCCTTGAGGGTAATGCCACCGAGATTGGTTCCCGCGTAGTAGAGGCGTCCAGCGGTCAGATCGGCTGCCACTCTGGGGGTCTGCTGGTTACCGCTTACCTTAACCTGCCCTTTGATATCCCCCTTCAGACCGGGATAGATGCCGCCGAGCTGGGGCGCCTCCAGTGCCGCATCCAGCTGCCAGCGAGCGGGTGCTATGCTCCCCTTGGCCTGCAGCTGGTTGGGGCCGCTTTGCAGCGAGAGGGTCGGGATCTGCCACTCCATCTTGTCGTTGCCGCGCAGCTCCCCTTTGAGGGCCAGCGGATACTGGTTAAGCTTGCCATCGATCTTGAGCTTGGGCAGGTTGAGTTCCCAGTGGCCCGCCTCGCTCATCGCAAACCGGCTCTCCAGCTCTCCCGCCAGAGTGCCCTTGAGTTCTGGCAACAATTCGGCCGGATTGATCCCCTTGAACAGGGTCGTCCCCTGCCATTCGATCCCCTTGTTCCAGGCGAGCTTGCCATCGAGTTTGAGCTCCCCCTTGAGGGCGTTGAGCTGCAAGGCGATCTTGCTGAGCCGATCCAGATCCCCCTTCCCTTCCAGCGCAACCTTGAAGGGAGGCACGTCGGTACCCTTGCCGGAGGTATTAAGAGCAAATTGATAGCCGGAAAGCTTGCCCTTGGCAGTCAGGCTCCCTTTATCCAGCCGATAGTTCGTCTCATCTTTAGCGGGCTTGTGCAACGGCCAGCCGAGGCTCTTCCAGTCGAGGGCCAGATCGAAAGGCAGATCCGGATCGAGCGCGGCCAGAGACCCTTTGAGGTTGGCGGCCACCGGCCCCTTGGCGGCCAGCGTCAGTGCCAACTTGCCAACCGACCCACCCAGAGTCAGGGTCGCCTGCTCCCCTTGCAGCTCGCCATCGAGCAACCCCTTGCGGGCCTTGGCATCCAGGGTCACCGCCAGCGGATAGTCATCCCCCAGCCGGATATTGCCCTTGAGCGCCAGATCCGCCATGGCGTGGCGCAGCGACAGCTCGCGCACCTCGATGCGATCGCCGACGGCACTGGCAGAGAGCTGCAACTTGTCGATCCCTTCGACCAGCTCCCCCTGCTTGTATTGCACCCGGGTCGCGCTCACCCCTTCAAGCTGAATGGGGAATGGTAGATGGATGGCGGGCAGCACTATGGGTTCTGCCTTTGTAGCCTTGTCGCTGCTAGCTTTCGCTATCTTGGGCGCCTTATCGCTGTCACCCTTGGCTGCGCTCTTTGCTACCGGGGAACTTGCGACCTTGCCGCTAGCCTGAGCCGGCGCCCTGGCTGAGGTGCTGGCAGGGGCATCAGCAATGGTCACGCTCAGCTTGTCGAGCACCGGCCCGCGCACGATCAACCCCTTGCGATTGAGGGTGGCGCCGATATCGAGTGATCCCAGCGTCACGGCAACACCGGGTACCGCCAGATCGAGGTCAGCCACCTTGAGGCTGTCGACCTGAATTTTGAGGGGGAGCGGATGCCAGACAAAAGGCGCCGATGGCTCTTCCGGGGCAGGCTCCGAGTCGGCCACCTTCACCACCGGATGGGTCACTTCAAGCGATTTGATCCAGAGTTTGCCCTGCAGCAGTTTGCCAAGATCCCAGTCGAGCACGGCGCGATCGACGGTGACATCCACCAGCTCATCCTGCCAACCCGCCCCTTCCAGAGTCCAGCCATAGCCAAGCTGACCCGCGACCAGCTCCCCCTTGAGGGAGGGCAGCGCCGCCCTGGCCTGTTGCCACAACCACTTGTTGCCCTGATGGGTGAATCCCAGCAGGCTGACGCCGATGAGCAGCAGGAAAATCAGCCCCATCAGCCAGAGAAAGATGCGTTTTACCCAGATCATAATTCAGGCCCCAATGCGAAATGCAGCCGCAAGGGCTTGTCCTCTTCCGATACCCCGACCGCCAGATCCAGCCTGACCTGACCGATGGGGGTCACCCAGCGCACACCGACACCGGTACCAATCTTCCACGGCTCGCTGTAGTCGTTGGTGGCGGTACCGCCATCCACAAACAGGGCTCCCAGCCACTTGTCGCTGAAGCGGTAGTTGTACTCCATGCTGGCGACGCTGGTGTAGCGGCCACCGGTCAGCTTGCCGTCCGAGCCGGTCGGCGAGATGGTCTCGTAGCCAAAGCCGCGCACCGTCTGATCACCACCGGTAAAGAAACGCAACGACGGCGGCACCAGCGAGAAGCTGTCGCCTATGATGGCCCCCTGCTCGGCACGCATCAGGAATCTGTGGTTATCCCCCAGAGTACGCAGCCATTTGCTGCGCCCCCACACCCGCATAAAGCTGATGTCGGAGCCCCAAGTGGGGTCGGAGAACTCCAGCGTCAGCTGCTGGCGATCGCCCCAGTCGGGCACCAAACCGCCACGCACCCGCAGCCGCGACCAGGAGACTCCGGGGATCAGCAGCAAACTGTTCCCCTCGTCGGCCCCCTGGGTATAGATTTCGTTCTCCAGCCGGATAAAGACGTCACGGTCCCAGCTCTCCGGTCGCCGCGTCCAGCGGTGCACACCGACGGTCGTCAGGTCGGAGCGGGTATCGTTGTTGTCCTTGTACTGGTAACCGGTCTGGATCGAGTAGTAGTCCCGCAGCGGGTTGCCCACCGGGATCTGGTAGTCGAAGCTGAGTTCGGCCTCCGGCTGGGAGACCTTGGCGGTAGCAAAGAGGCGGTGACCATAGCGGTTGACCCAGGGCTTCTCCCAGGTGGCGCTCATCCGCGGCCCCACATCGGTGGCGTAGCCGATACCGGTCTCGATCTCGTGATCGACCCGGTTGTCCAGCGTCACCGAGATGGGCACCCGATAGTTGCGCGCCTCGCTCAATACCGGCTTGATATCGACCTGACGGAACAGCTTGGTGGAGGAGACATCCTGTGACATCTCGGCCAGACGGATAGCGAGATAGGGGTCACCACTCTTGATGTTGATAAGCGGCCGAATAAGGTGGAGCGCCTCGGGGGTGGCGTCGTAGCGGATCTCGCCAAAGTGGTAGCGATGGCCCGACAGGAAGAGGATGTAGATCTCCGCCGTCCCCTTGTCCGGGAACACCTTGACCTGACTCTTGCCCAGCTTGGCATCGAAGTAACCGCGGGCCAGCCCGAGGCTGCCCAGATCCGCCTTGATCGACTCATATTTGGCGTGATTGAGGGGATCCCCCTCTTTGAGCGGCAACTGATCGAGCAGGGCGCTGTAGACCTCGTCGCTGCCGGCATCCCCCTCCAGCAGAATATCGAGGCGCGAGACGATGACCGGCTCCCCCTTGTCCACGTCAATCAAGACTTTGGAAGGGGTCTTCTTGTCGCGACTCAGGGTGATTTTGGGCTGGTAGTAGCCATACACCTGCAACGCCTTTTGCACGCTCTCGGTGATTTTGGCGCGAGCCGGGCGGTATTGCCGCTCCTGATAGACGGGCAAGGCGTTGAGGTAGGCTTCAACGTTATCCTTGTTCTCCCCTTTCAACCCCTTGACCTGATAGGTGAGCTTGGCAGCCAGTGCGGGGGGGGCCATCAGCGACAGCATAAGGCCCAACCCGAGCACCAGGAGGCTACGTCGAAGGGCTGAGCCAAAGAGCGAACTCCCTGTCAGCAGGGACGGATTGCATCCTGTCAAAGGTCAATATTCCTGAAAATTGGTTAAGATGGCGGAGCGGCTCACGGCACATCGGAAGCAGAGAAACGGAGCACCCCAGCAAATTGCGAGCCCTATCCTAACATAGGCACTAGCTGGCAACAGTGCGGCATCCGTGGCAAATTCACCATATCTTTGAAGGCGTTGGCTACAAATCATCCGCTCTGGCACACATCACCGGGTTAAAAAACGCCGACCCCAGCCTTCATCTCACCCCAACGCCGCGCTCACCAGTACCACATACCCGCTACGTCCGGATTCCCGCCGGCAATGGCACGCAAAACAACATGCGACAGGGTTTGTCGGCAGCCGGGTTCCACGGCACACTTTCGCGGCAGAATCTCGTCGAATGCCAGTGCCCCGGAGCACACAACCGATGCCGGTTAAGAAATGCTCGTTCAGGGCAATCGAATTATCCCGCTCCCCTTGCCGCCCCCCCTGCCCCACACTTGAAGTCAGCAATGTAAAGGAGACACATCATGCATGCACGTAGCGAACAGATGGCTGACTATATTGCCGATCGTCTCGAGTTCATCACCTTTCTCGCCTGTTGCAGCGCCCTGCTGGCCCTGCTGACCGGCATGAGTGGCCAGCAGGCGCTGGCCTTTACCGCCCTCAACCTGCCATTTGGCCTCGGGATCCTGCTGGCCATGGCTCTGCTGGCGCCGCTACCCGCCTACTGGCGCCTGCCGGGCATTACCCTGCTGCTGGCAGCCGGCGCACTGATGACTCTGCAACTGGGCGGCGAGTGGCTCAATCCGCTGGCCATCTGGAGCCTCTACGCCCTGCTCGGGCTTGAGATAATCTGGCAAGCACGGCCCAAAGCTGCTCTGGCGGCTGACGGACGCGGCCAATTGAGGTAACCTTGCGCCCCCGATTTGCCAACCCCAATACCCGAGGAGCGCCCGATGAAAAAAGCCTGTGCCCAGCACATTCTGGTCAAGACCGAAAAACAGTGTCTGGAGATCAAGGAGAAGATCGAAAAAGGCGCCGACTTCGGCCAGATGGCCAAGCGTTTTTCCACCTGTGCCTCTGCCAAACGCTGCGGCGATTTGGGGGAGTTCAACAAGGGGGATATGGTCAAGCCCTTTGACGATGCGGTATTCAAGGGCGAGCTGCTCAAGGTACTGGGGCCGGTGCGCACCAAGTTCGGCTTCCACCTTATCAAGGTGCTCTATCGCAACTGATCCATCCCGTCAGCGCGACCCAATCCCCTTCCAGCGAGGCCCGTTTGCAAGGGGCCTCGCGCTGTTTTACCGTCTCCCTTGACTCATGGGCCAAAAGCCCCCCGAGCACATACGAATTTACTAACGTTATCAGGCTATTAAGTTTATTCTTCTCGGCACGTTCCGCACTTCGAGGATGGATCCCGCGCTATGCCCAGCTTATACAGGTGGCCACTGCTGGCCTGGTTGCTCCCTTTGGCAGGGGCTCTTGGCAGCCGCTTTCATCTCTGGCCCTGGTGGCTCGGGTTCACCCTCTGCCTGCTTGGCGCCATCATCTCTCTGGTGTTGCTGGTGCGCCTGCCCTGGTGCCGCAGCCGACACGCCAATGGCTGGGGCGCCGTGCCGCTGCTGTTGCCCCTAGCCTTTGTGATACAGGCGCTGCGCGTACCGCTGGTCAACGATGTCAGTACGGATCCTTACAACCCGCCCCTGCTGCGCTGGGCCAGCGAGCTCAGAACGGCGCAGGATCTGCCGATTAATCCCGCTCCGTTGAAAGCATTGGAGGGTAAACCCGGTCCTCTCTATACCAGGGCCTCCCCGGCCGAAGTGATCACCGAGGCCCACGCCCTGATGGAGCAGCTCGGCTGGCAGGTGCGGCCAAGCCCTGATGGCCTCGATGCGGTGGTTACCACCGGCTGGTTCGGTTTTCAGGATGATGTGGCGCTGCGAGTCTTTGTCGGCCCCAGCGAAACCCGCATCGACATGCGCTCCGCCTCCCGTCAGGGGCAGAGCGATCTGGGTACCAACCGGGCACGGATCGAGGATTTTCTGATCCGCCTCAACGAGCGGCTGGGTCAGGCCTACAAACCCAATTTGAAGCAATAAGAAGGTCAGCAATGCGCGTCGAGGTGAAACCCGACCGGGAATATGCCTGGTTTGTCCGCCCCTTTTTCTGGCTGCAACAGCGCAACTACGGCCAGGTGCTCATTCCGGGCAAGTGCTGGGGCCGCTCGCCGCGCCTGTTTGCCGCCGTCGCCACCCTCTATGGCGTCATCAACCGCAAGCGCTCTCCCATCGATCCCGTACTGCGCTCTCTGGTGACGGTGCGGGTCTCCCAGCTCAACTGGTGCCGCTTCTGCGTCGACATCAACGCCATGACCCTCATCAAGCGCGCAGGCTCCAGCGAGAAGGTGGAGGCGCTCGCCAACTGGCGCGAAAGCCCCTTGTTCGATGAGCGGGAGCGGGCCGTGCTCGACTACACCGAGGCGATGACGGGTCTCGATGGAGTCAGCGATGAGCAGGCCGCCCGTCTCAAGCCCTGGTTCGACGACGACGCCATGGTGGAGCTCACCGGCCTCATCGCCTTCCAGAACATGTCGGCCAAGTTCAACGCCGCCCTCGATATCGCCCCGCAGGGCTTCTGCCAACTGCCGGTGCAACCCGAACGGCCAGCCCAACCGGATAACAAGGACGCCTGATGAAAGGCTCCCGCCTGCTGCTGGTGCTGGTGATGGGCTGCCTCATCGGTGCCTTTTTCGCCTTCGACCTTGGTCACTACCTGAGCCTGCCCCAGCTGCAGGCCAGTCAGGCCGAGCTGGCCACTCTGGTCGATCGCCATTTCGTCAGCGCCGCCCTGCTGTTCGTCGCCGTCTATGTGATGAGCACAGCCCTCTCCCTGCCCGGTGCCAGCCTGCTCACCCTGGCCGGCAGCGCCGTGTTCGGCGTTGTCTGGGGGCTGCTGCTGGTCTCCTTTGCCAGCAGCATTGGCGCCACCTTGGCCTTTCTCAGCGCCCGCTTTCTGCTGCGCGACTGGGTCGAGCGGCGCTTTGGTGACAAGCTGGCCAACTTGCAGGCCGGCATGAAGCAGGAAGGCGCCCTTTATCTGCTAAGCCTGCGCCTCATCCCTATCTTCCCCTTCTTTCTGGTCAACCTGCTGATGGGGCTCACCCCCATCAGAGTCAGCACCTACTACTGGGTGAGCCAGCTCGGCATGCTGCCCGGCACTTTCGTCTACGTGCTGGCAGGCAGCGAGCTTGCCAACCTCACCAGCACCGGCAATATCCTCTCCCCCGGTCTGATGGTGGCACTGACCCTGCTCGGCCTGATGCCGATGCTGCTCAAGGGTCTGCAGCGGCGCCTCGCTCTGCATCGGCTGCACGCCCCCTACCGCAAGCCGACCCGCTATGACTACAACCTGCTGGTGATTGGCGCCGGGGCTGGCGGCCTTGTGACCAGCTATATCGCCGCGGCGGTGAAGGCCAAGGTAGCGCTCATCGAGAAGCACAAGATGGGCGGCGATTGCCTCAACAGCGGCTGCGTCCCCTCCAAGGCGCTAATCCGAAGCGCCCGCTTTGCCGCCGAACAGCGTCGGGCCAGTGAACTGGGCTTTGGCCCAAGTCAAGCCAGCGCCGATTTCGCTGCCGTGATGGAGCGGGTCGCCCGCGTCATCAAGGAGGTCGAACCCCACGACTCCATCGAGCGCTATCAGGGGCTGGGGGTGGAGTGCATCGAAGGGGAGGCCCGGCTGGTCTCCCCCTGGGAGGTGGAGGTGAACGGCCAACGCCTTGCCAGCCGTCATATCGTTATCGCCACCGGCGCCCGGCCGCTGGTGCCCAAGCTGCCGGGCCTTGAGCAGGTGCCCTGGCTCACCTCCGACACCCTCTGGCAACTGCGCACTGCGCCGCGCCAGTTGCTGGTGCTGGGCGGCGGCCCCATCGGCTGCGAGCTGGCCCAGAGTTTCGCCCTGCTCGGCATTCCCGTTACCTTGGTCGAACTCTCGGATCAACTGCTGCCCCGCGAAGAGCGGGAGGTGGCCGAGCTGCTGGCGGAACAGCTGGCCCACGACGGCGTACGGGTGCTCACCGGCTGGCGCGCCGAGCGAGCCGCCTATCTGCCTGCGACTGAGGGAGATCTCCCCATCCGGCTGCAACTGAGCCGGGGCGACGAGATGCAAACCATTGCAGGGGATCAGCTGCTGCTGGCGCTGGGCCGGGTCGCCAACGTCAGCGGCTTCGGGCTCGAAGAGCTGGGAGTGGAGCTGACCCCGCGCGGCATGGTGGCGGTTGATGGCTTCCTCGCCACCAACTACCCCAGCATTCTGGCGGTGGGGGACGTAGCGGGCCCTTACCAGCTCACCCATGCCGCCGCCCATCAGGGCTGGTATGCCGCGGTCAATGCCCTGTTCAGCCCGTTCAAGCGTTTTCGGGCCAACTATCGGGTCATGCCGGCCGCCATCTACACCACGCCAGAAATCGCCCGGGTCGGCCTCAACCAGAAAGAGGCCAGGGCGCAGGGCATCCCCTTCGAACTGACCCGTTTCGAGCTGGCCGAGCTGGACAGAGCCATCGCCGACGGTGAGCGTCAGGGCTTTATCGAGGTGCTCACCGTACCCGGCAAGGATCAGATCCTGGGTGCCACCATAGTGGGCACTCACGCCGGCGAGCGGATCGCCGAGTTCGTACTCGCCATGCGCCACCGCCTCGGCCTTGGCAAGATCCTCGCCACCATTCACGCCTACCCCACCCTGATGGAGGGGAACAAGTATCTGGCGGGCGAGTGGCGACGGGCCCGTCAGCCCGCCACCCTGCTGGCGCTGCTGACCCGTTATCACCGCTGGCGCCGCGGCGCCAGACCCAACTCCAGGTAACCCGGATGCGACACTCATTGCCTTCGTTCAAACAGCTGTTGTGCGCCCTGCCCCTGCTGGCAGGCACTCTTCTCTTTACTCAGGCCAACGCCGCCGACAACCCGCAGTGGCAACAGACCCTTGATGAGGCCAAAGGGCAGACCGTCTACTTCAACGCCTGGGGCGGCAGCCCGGAGATCAACGCCTATCTGGTGTGGGCCGGGCAGGAGCTGGCGCGCGACTATCAGGTCAAGCTGGTGCAGGTGAAGGTGGATGACATCGCCCAGAGCGTCAGCCAGCTGCTGGCCAACAAGCAGGCGGGCAAGCAAAGTGGCGGCCCCATCGACCTGCTCTGGGTCAACGGCGAGAACTTCAAGGCGCTCAAGGAGCAGGGGCTGCTCGGTGCCCCCTTTACCCGGGAGCTCCCCAACATGGCGCTTGTAGACAACAACCTGCCGGTGAGTGAGGACTTCACCTTGCCAGTGGAAGGGTTGGAAGCCCCCTGGGGCATCGGCCAGCTCAATCTGATGGTCGACACCGAAGAGGTCACCAGCCCCCCCACCTCGGCTGCTGCCCTGCTGGCGTGGGCCAAGGCCCACCCCGGCCGCTTTACCTATCCCAAGCCGCCCCAGTTTCACGGCTCCAGCTTTCTCAAGCAGATCTTGCTGGAGCTGACGCCGGATCCCGCCCCTCTCTATCGGGAGGCGACCGATGCCGAGTTCATCAGGGTCACAGCCCCGCTCTGGGCCTGGCTCGATGAGCTGCATCCGGCACTCTGGCGCAAGGGCAAGCTGTTTCCGGCCAGCGCCGCCGAAACCCGCCAGCTGCTCGATGATGGCGAGCTGGCGATGGCCATCAGCTTCAACCCGCAGGAGGCACAGAGCGCCGCCCAGATTGGTGCCCTGCCCCCCAGCGTCGAGGCGGTCGCCATGGCAAAGGGGTCGCTCACCAACAGCCATTTTCTCGCCATCCCCTTCAACGCCAGCGCCCGTGCGGGGGCCAAGGTGGTCGCCAACTTCCTGCTAAGCCCAGCCGCTCAGGCGCGCAAGGCTGATCCGGCGTACTGGGGTGATCCCAGCGTGCTGCGCAGCGATGCCCTGCCGGACTCAGCCAAGGTACAACCGGCTCTGCGCTTCAAAGCCGTGGCAGAGCCCCACCCCAGCTGGCAGCTCAGGCTCGAAGCCGCCTGGGCCGAGCGCTACGGCCACTGATGAGCCGGTTTGGCTACGCTCCCCTCGGTTGGCGCCCCCTGTTCACCGCAGGGTGTGCTCTGGTTTTTGGCCTTCCATTGCTGGCGGGGGGGTGGCTGCTGCTGGCTGAGGGGCTGACCCGACCCCATCTGCAATTGCTGCTGGCCCAACCGGGCCTGTGGCACTCGGCGCTGCTGAGTCTGTGGATTGGCGCCGCCTCGACCCTCACCAGCCTGCTGCTGACCGCCCTGCTGCTGGCCCACAGTGACAGCCGGGCCTTCTGTTGGCTGCGTCGGTTGCTCTCGCCCTTGCTGGCACTGCCCCATGTCGCCTTTGCCATCGGCTTTGCCTTTCTGCTCGCCCCCTCCGGCTGGTTGCTGCGCCTGCTCTCACCGACCCTCACCGGATTTGAACTGCCTCCCGACTGGCAGACCCTGCGCGATCCCGCCGGGCTTGGGCTCATTCTCGCCTTGACCCTCAAGGAGACCCCCTTCCTGCTGCTGATGGCACTCGGTGCGCAAGACCCCGCCAGGGTGGCACGCCAGCAGTGGCTGGGGGCGAGTCTGGGTTTCAGTGCCCCACAGATCTGGTGGCGCCTGCTGCTGCCTGCGCTCTGGCCTGCCTTGCGCCTGCCCCTCTACGCGGTGGCAGCCTACGGGGTAGCCGTAGTGGATCTGGCCCAGCTGCTCGGGCCCGATCTCCCCGCCCCGCTGGCCGTGCGCCTGTGGCTCTGGTATCAGGATCCTGATCTTCTCTGGCGCGGCGCCACCGCCAGCGGCGCCCTGCTGCTGCTCGCCATCACGACGCTGCTGCTGGCCCTGCTGCGGTTGCTGGAGCTGGCCCATCGAACCCTTGGCAAACCCGACTGGCTCGATGGCAGACGCTCAAAACCAAGCGCTCTTGGCCACACCCTTGCCACCGGCAGCGTGGCGGCCCTGAGCGCCATCAATCTGGGGGTATTGGGGGCGTTGCTGCTCTGGTCGCTGGCCCGACGCTGGCCCTTTCCCGCCCTCTGGCCGAGCCAGTGGAGCGGCCGTTATTGGCTCGACCTGCTGCCGACCCTGTCGCCGCTGCTGACCACCAGCATCCTGCTGGCGCTGGCAAGCGGGGCGATAGGGCTGGCGATGGCGGTGCTGAGTCTGGAGGCACAGGCGGGCCGTCGCCCCTGGCCGCTCTGGCTCATCTGCCTGCCGCTGCTGCTGCCGCAGGCCAGCCTGCTGTTTGGCATCCGGCTCGGGGTGGACTGGTTCAGTCTCGGATGGGGGGGCGGTGGCATCGGCTGGGGCTGGGTGCTCTGGAGCCAGCTGCTGTTTGTCTCTCCCTATGTCTATCTCTGCCTGCACGGCCCCTATCGCCAGTTCGACCCGCGGATCACCCAAAGCGCCCTGCTGCTGGGGGCTACGCCGTGGCGAACCTGGTGGCAGGTCAAAGCACCGCTGCTGGCGCGCCCGCTGCTGTTTGCCTTTGCGGTAGGGGCTGCGGTGAGCCTGGCCCAATACCTGCCAACCCTGCTGTTTGGCGCAGGCCGGGTGGTCACCATCACCACCGAGGCAGTGGCCATCGGCAGCGGCCTCAACCGGCGGCTGGCGGGCCTCTACGGCCTGCTGCAACTGCTGCTGCCGCTCGTTATCTATCTGCTGGCGCTCTGGCTGCCGGCGCAACTCAATCTGGCGCTCAAGGGGATCGGCCAACGATGAACTCTCATGATGGAAATGGCCATATGCTGAGCACCACGCCTCTTCGCCTCTATCTGGAGGAGAGCCTGCTGTTTTCGCTGCCCGCCCTGCAGGTGGCGCCGGGCGAGGTGCTGACCCTGATGGGGCCCAGCGGCTGTGGCAAGAGCTCGCTCTTGGCGGCGCTGGCGGGGGTACTGCCCCCAAGCGGCCCGCTCCGGCTGGAGGGGGACGTGATCCTTGGCGAGCGCCGGCTCACCCAGCTGCCGCCCCAGGCGCGGCATATCGGCATGCTGTTTCAGGATGACCTGCTGTTCGACCACCTGACGGTGGCGGAGAACCTGATGTTTGGCATGCCGGCCAGCGTGAAAGGGCACAGGGCGAGGCGGGAAAAGGCGGTGGCTACGCTGGCGCAGGTGGATCTGACAAGTCAGGCAGACAAGCTTCCGGGGGCGCTCTCCGGCGGCCAGAAGGCTCGCGTCAGCCTGCTGCGGGCGCTGTTGGCCGAGCCCGAAGCATTGTTGTTGGACGAACCCTTCTCCCGCCTCGACAAGCCGCTGCGGGCCGCCTTTCGCGAACTGGTGTTCGCGCAGATCAAGGCGCTGGCCATCCCTGCCATTCTGGTGACCCACGACGAAGAGGACGCGCCGGGCACCATACTTCAGCTCACCGAATCCCGTTTTTGACCGAGGAGTTCACCTTGTTTGATCGCCATCTGATCCCCGTTATCCGCAGCCCCCTCACCCGGCTCGCCAAACCGCTCTGCCGCGCCGGGGTCAGCGCCAACCAGATAAGCCTCACCGGCTTTGCCATCGGCATGCTGGCGCTGCCGCTGCTGGCCTTTGGCTGCTATCAGTGGGCGCTCGCGGCCATCCTGTTCAACCGGCTGCTGGACGGACTCGATGGCGCCGTGGCGCGGGAAACCGGCATCACCGACTGCGGCGGCTTTCTCGATATCACGCTGGACTTTATCTTCTATGCCGCCGTGGTGCTGGGCTTTGCCCTCGCCGCCCCCGCCAATGCGCTGCCCGCCGCCACCCTGCTGTTTGCCTTCATGGGCACCGGCTCGAGCTTTCTGGCGTTTGCCATCATGGCGGGCAAGCGGGGCATCGACAATCCGGTCTACCACCACAAGTCTCTCTACTATCTGGGCGGCCTCACCGAGGGGAGCGAGACCATCGCCCTGTTCGTGCTGATGTGCCTGTGGCCCGCCGCCTTCGCCCCGCTCGCCTACGGCTTTGCCCTGCTCTGCGCCATCACCACCCTGACCCGGCTCTGGAGCGGTTACCACACGCTACGCCCCCCCCGGTGCTAACCAGTGCAGCCCTCACCGGAGGGCTAATCCATCACGCGATGAATTGGCGATGGGTGCGGCGCACGGAACACTTGCGCCCGGATGACAATGTTTTACCATGGCGGCACTTTTATCAGTCTCCTTGAGAACCCTATGCGTCGCCTTGCCTCTCTTCTCACTCTGTCGTTGTTTCCTCTGCTCGGTGGCTGCAGCAGCACGCCGGCTGCCAAGCCAGTGGTCGTCCCCCAACCCAAGAGCGCCTTCATCAACCAGACGCCGTCGCGCAGCCCCGTTTACAGCCAGGGGGTGAGCAAAGGGGACTTCGCCAATCGCACCAATGTGGACAGATTCGTCCAGAAGATGGTCGAGAAGCACGGTTTTGACAGCGCCCAGCTCCATCAGGTGCTGGCGCAGGCAGAGCGCTACGACTGGATCATCCGTCTGATGGATGCCCAGGCGCCGACCACCAGCAAACCGACCGGCCCGACCGGCGCCTGGAACCGCTACCGCGCCAAGTTCATCACCCCGGACAACGTACAGAACGGCGTCAACTTCTGGCGCGAATACGCGAGCGAGCTCAATCGGGCGGAGCAGATCTACGGAGTGCCGCCCGAGATCATCGTCGGCATTATCGGGGTCGAGACCCGCTGGGGCCGGGTGATGGGCAAGACCCGCATTCTGGATGCGCTGGCCACCCTGGCGTTTGATTACCCGCGCCGCGCCGAGTTCTTCACCAGCGAACTGGAAGCCTTCCTGGTGATGACCCGCGATGAGGGGATGGACCCCACCGAACCCAAGGGCTCCTACGCCGGTGCCATGGGCTACGGCCAGTTCATGCCCTCCAGCTTCCAGCGCTACGCGGTGGACTTTGACGGCAACGGCCACACCAACCTGTGGGATCCGGTGGATGCCATCGGCAGCGTCGCCAACTACTTCAAGGCCCACGGCTGGGAGAAGGGGCAACCGGTGGCGGTGCGCGGTCAGGGCCAGCTGCCCGGCTATGAGCACGGCTTCCAGACCCGCTACCCGGTGGCCTCTCTGCGCCGCGCCGGGCTGACCCCCACCAGCAGCCTTGGCAACCACAGCGATGCGAGCCTGCTGCGCCTCGATGTCGGCACCGGCTACCAATACTGGTACGGTCTGCCCAACTTCTACGCCATCACCCGCTACAACCACAGCACCCACTACGCCATGGCGGTGTGGCAGCTGGGGCTGGCGGTGAAGGCGGCGCGCTGACAAACCGCGATCAGCAGATAAAAAAAGGAGCCTTAACGGCTCCTTTTTTATACCAATTACTTTATTTATTCACGGCAGATTGACCCGAAATCAGACCCCGGCCTTGGCCAGTGCCGCGGAGACGATCTGCTGGGCTTCCTGCTGGATGAGGTCGAGGTGCGCGTCGCCCTTGAAGCTCTCCATGTAGATCTTGTAGATAGACTCGGTGCCGGAGGGGCGCGCCGCGAACCAGCCGTTCTCGGTCACCACCTTGAGGCCGCCGATGGCAGCATCGTTGCCCGGCGCCTTGGTCAGCTTGGCGATGATGGGCTCACCGGCCAGAGTGGAGGCTTCCACCAACGCCGGATCCAGCTTGGAGAGCACTGCTTTCTGGGCGCTGTTGGCCGGGGCGTCGATGCGGCGGTAGCTGGAGCTGCCAAATTTGGCTTCCAGTGCGTCGTAATGAGCCTGCGGATCCTTGCCGGTGACCGCCAGAATTTCTGCCGCCAGCAGCGCCAGAATGAAGCCATCCTTGTCGGTGGTCCAGACGGTGCCATCTTTGCGCAGGAAGGAGGCGCCTGCGCTCTCCTCGCCACCAAAGCCGAACTCGCCGCTGTAGAGGCCATCCACGAACCACTTGAAGCCGACCGGCACCTCTTTCAGAGTACGGCCAATCTCGCCGGCCACCCGGTCGATCATGGAGGAAGAGACCAGCGTCTTGCCGACGGCCGCATCGGCAGACCAGCCGGAGCGATGGGTAAACAGATACTGGATCGCCACCGCCAGATAGTGGTTCGGGTTCATCAGGCCGGACTTGGTGACGATGCCGTGACGGTCGTAGTCAGGGTCGTTGCCAAGGGCGATGTCGAACTTGTCTTTGAGGGCAATCAGGCTGGCCATGGCGAACGGGCTGGAGCAGTCCATCCGGATCTTGCCGTCTTTATCCAGGGTCATGAAGGAGAAGGTCGGGTCGACCTTGTAGTTCACCACCTCGATGTTCAGGCCGTAGGTCTTGGCGATGACGTCCCAGTAGGCGACGCCGGAGCCGCCCAACGGATCGACACCGATCTTGATGCCCGCGTTCTTGATGGCATCCATGTCCAGCACGTTCTTCAGATCATCCACATAGGGGGTGACATAGTCGTGCTCGACCACGAACGGGCTCTTGAGCGCCTCGGCGAACGGCATCCGTTTCACGCCGGCCAGACCCGCTTCCAGAATGGCGTTGGCACGATCCTCGACCCACTTGGTGATCTCCCCTTCGGCGGGACCACCGTGAGGCGGGTTGTATTTGAAGCCACCATCTTCCGGCGGGTTGTGGGACGGAGTGATCACCACACCGTCAGCACGGGCAGCCGGTTTGCCTGCATTGTGGCGCAGGATGGCGTGAGAGATGACCGGGGTCGGGGTAAAGCCGAGGCCAGCCTGAATGCGGGTTTCAACGCCGTTGGCGGCCAGCACTTCGACTGCGCTGGCAAAGGCGGATTCGGACAGGGCGTGAGTATCCATGCCGACAAACAGCGGGCCAGTGATACCGGCCTGCTGGCGATACTCCACCAGGGCCTGGGTCACCGCCAGAATATGGGATTCGGTAAAGGCGCTGTGCAGGGCGCTGCCGCGGTGGCCGGAGGTACCGAAGGCAACTCGTTGCTCGGGGCGGCTCATGTCCGGCTTGTTGAGGTAGTAGGCGCTGACCAGACGGGGAATGTTGGTCAGGTCGCTTAAACGGGCCGGCTGACCGGCGTGGGAATGCTGAGCCATGGCGTTTTCCTTGCGTAATGGCGGCCTTGCCGGGCAAGGCCTGAGTCTTGAAAAACCGTTAGATTGCGCCGCACACCTGCGCGATCACCTCGTCGCCGTAACCCATGCTGCTCATCAGCTGGGCCACCATGTTCTGCTTGCGACTGGTGTTGGTGTTGGTGATCACCCAGAACGGGGTTTCCGGTACCGGCTTGGGCTTGGTGGTGCTGCCACTGGCGCGCAGAGCCTCGGGATCCCGCGAGAAATAGACGCGCTTGCGCCCCTTGATTTCGGTGGCCTGGGTAAACCCGACCGGATCATCCCGGTAGAGGGTACTCAGCACCTGCATGAAACGGTTGATGGACTTCTCTTCCTGCTGCAGCTCGCCTGAGTCGAGCAGGGCTTGCAGCCCCTGCGGCGCAGCAACGGCACGGGATGGTGCCGCCACGGCTGGCTCGGCAACGGCGGCTGACGCTGCCCCCTGAGCAGGCTGTTCCAGCAGACGGCGCAGGATGTCGGAGGCACTCTCACCGATGTGCCGGGTCTGGCTAGCGATATAGAAGTAGAGATCGTCATCAAGCTCGATGGTTTTCATAGGGATGCGCTGGACTCGTCGAAATTCGGATGCGGCGATTATACATAGGCAAACCCGACAGCCCAAGGGAGGGGCTGGCAGATGTACATGAATCTCATCGAGAATACGGCATAATAGCGGCCCAAGTGTGTGATCGGCCGCACTGATAGCCGATCTGAACGGGATTTTTTAGAAAAAAAACCACACAAATTTTCCCTTCATCACACGAAATCCTTTTCTTTCCAGTGCGTTAAATCATATCGGCAACGCACTCATGGCCGAACAAGGTGTCATTTTGCAACAAAAGAGCGTAGTGAACTTCAAAGAGCAGGGTCAGGGACCGGCCGTCATTCTGATCCACGGGCTGTTTGGCAGCCTAGATAACCTGGGTCTGCTGGCCCGCGCCCTCGGCGAGCACTATCGGGTCATCAGCGTCGATCTGCGCAACCACGGCACCTCGTTTCGCAGCGACGACATGAGCTATCCGGCGCAGGCCGCCGATATACTCGCGCTGATGGATCACCTTGGGCTGGATCAGGCGGCGATAGTCGGCCACTCCATGGGGGGCAAGGTCGGGATGCAGCTTGCCAAGCTGGCGCCCGCGCGGGTGAGCCGGCTGGTGGTGGCCGACATGGCGCCGGTCGCCTATCCCCACTCCCGCCACCAGAATGTGTTCGCTGGCCTCAACGCCACTCTGGCGGCTCAGCCCCAGAGCCGCAGCGACGCGGAGCGCATTCTGGCCGAACATATCGAGATCGCCGGGGTGCGCCAGTTTCTGCTCAAATCCTTCGCCAAAGGTGACGATGGCTGGCAGTGGCGCTTCAATGTGCCTGCTCTTGAGGAGAACTACGCCAACATCATGGGCTGGCCCGAGGATGAGCGCCGCTTCGAGGGGCCAGTGCTCTTTATCAAGGGGGGGGATTCCGATTACATGCAGCCGCAATACAGCGAGGCGGCACTGGCCCAATTCCCGGCAGCAAAGGTGCGCGTCATCGCCGGAACCGGCCACTGGCTGCATGCGGAAAAACCGATGTTGTTCAACAAACTGGTTGTGGATTTCCTGTCCACAGGCGGTTAACAGTTCCAAATCCTTTGTGATATAGTGCGCCCGTCATAAGGAGTGTGCGCAATCCATGCTAAGTGAACATATCGACCTGATCGAAAGTTTGGGCCTCAAGTTATTCTTTGTGGCCATTTTCATATTGATTGGCCTGGCCATTCAGGACGTTCTCAAACGCGGCAACGTGCCCCGTTTCGGTCGTTTCATCGTCTGGTTGGTACTGTTTCTGGGTTGTGCAGGTTTTGTCGCCAAGGGGCTGATCGAACTGGGCTGGGAAGGCTCAGGACTAGGCTAACAATTTTCATCTGTGATGTATGGCCAAACAGCAAACTGATCGAACAACACTGGATCTGTTCGCAAACGAGAAGCGCCCCGGCAGGCCAAAGACCAACCCACTCCCCCGCGAGACCCAACTCAAGATCAACAAGCGTAACCAGCTTAAGCGCGATCGGGAGAATGGGCTGAAGCGGGTAGAGTTAAAGGTGGAGGCCGAGTTGCTGGAGCGCCTGAACCAACTTGCGTTGCAACAGAACATCAGCCGAGCCGAGCTGATCCAATCTATCCTGAAGCAACAGATTGAGTCCGCCTTTGCGGTGGATATTGCAGTCTGAGCGTCAAGCATTAACACCAAATACGGGTAACTAAACACTATGGCAAGTGTAGGTCTGTTTTTTGGCAGCGATACCGGTAACACCGAAGCTGTCGCCAAGATGATCCAGAAAGAGCTGGGCAAGAATCTGATTGAAGTCCGTGACATCGCCAAGAGCAGCAAGGCCGACATCGAGAACTTCGATCTGCTGATGTTCGGCATCCCGACCTGGTACTACGGCGAAGCACAGGCCGACTGGGACGACTTCTTCCCCGATCTGGGCGAAATCGACTTCACCAACAAGCTGGTTGCCATCTTCGGTTGTGGCGATCAGGAAGACTACGCCGAGTACTTCCTCGACGCCATGGGTACCCTGCGCGACATCGTTGAAGCCAAAGGCGCCATCATCATCGGTCACTGGCCGACTGCCGGTTACGAATTCGAAGCCTCCAAGGCGCTGGTAGATGACAAGCACTTCGTGGGTCTGGGCATCGACGAAGATCGTCAGCCGGAGCTGACCGCCGAGCGCGTCAAAGGCTGGTGCAAGCAGTTGCACGAAGAGATGTGCCTGGGCGAGCTGGAGTAATCTCCTCCCCCTGCTTGCAGCAACAAGGGCCCCGTTGGGGCCCTTGTTCTATCTGCAATTTGCGCTCGTTCACTCTCCCCTGTGCTCGGGCTTGGCCCGCACATAGAGAGTACGTTTCACCTGCGCCACCAGCTCCCCCTGACCGTCCTGCACCGTCACCTCGAATTCGGGAAAGTACTTGATGCCCCCCTCGGTCGCCGCCACGATCTCGGCCAGCTTGCCGTCGCTCAGGTTGAATTCCGCCACCAGCTTGCCCTTGCCCGGCTTGATGTAGTTGATGCTGCCCGCCTTGTCCCAGACGTAATAACGGTTCTTGAAGTAGCCCATCAGCATCAGCGGATAGATGGGATCTGTCATGGCAAACATGCTGCCGCCAAACTGGGTGCGGTTGGCGTTCTTGTTCCACCAGCGGGATTTCAGGGTCACCCGGCAGTAGCGAAAATCATCGCTCAGGGTCTCTATCTTGATGCCGGCACCCCAGAAAGGGGGCCAGGCATTGAGGGCGCGGCGCACCCAGGCCGCGTTGTCAAAAAGCCAATCCATGGATCTCATCCGACCAGATATGTGAAAGTTACATCTTATCAACATCTGCCATCCCGGCAAGTCGATCAAGGTGATTGATTATTTCAATCCAGACCCGGATGAGTGGCTAAACCCTTTGAATTTGCGGGTTTATTTTTAGGGATGCAACGACCTATAATGACAGGCCAAGCGAGTTGAAGGTTGCCATTCCCGCGGCAGTCCATCAGAATAAACCCCACCTTCGAGAATGCGAATAAGTAGAATATGGCAGACAACAACCAAGCGTTAAAAAAGGCCGGGCTCAAGATCACCTTGCCCCGGGTCAAGATCCTGGAAATCCTGCAACAGCCGGACTGCCAACACACCAGTGCCGAAGATCTCTATAAACGCCTGATCGATCTGGGTGAAGAGATTGGCCTCGCCACCGTCTACCGCGTTCTCAACCAGTTTGATGATGCCGGTATCGTGACCCGTCATCACTTCGAAGGGGGCAAGTCGGTATTCGAGCTGGCGACTCAGGAGCACCACGACCATCTGGTTTGCCTGGACTGCGGCAAGGTGATCGAGTTCTCCGACGAGGTGATCGAGCAGCGCCAGAGCGAGATTGCCAAGAAGCACAATATCCGTCTCACCAACCACAGTCTCTACCTCTACGGTCACTGTGCCAGCGGTGAGTGCAAGCACGACGACTGAGTCGGCTGCAACATCAGATCACGGACAATAAAAAAGCCAGCATCAGCTGGCTTTTTTATTGTCCGAAACAGGATAGAAGCACAATGGAGGGCAGAGTCTCCCCTGCCCCACTGTATCAGCCTTCTACCTTGCCCCAAGAGTCGCGCAGGGCAACGGTGCGGTTGAACACCAGATGCTCCGGGCTGGAGAGCTTGTTGTCGGCGCAGAAGTAGCCTTCGCGCTCGAACTGGTAAGCCTGCTCCGGCTTGGCATTCTTGAGCGAAGCCTCGACACGGGCACCCTCGATGATCACCAGGGATTCCGGGTTCAGGGCCGCTTCGAAGTCCTCTTCGGCGCCCGGGTTCGGCACCTTGAACAGACGGTCATAGAGACGCACTTCAGCCGGCAGGGAGTGAGTAGCGCTGACCCAGTGGATCACCCCTTTCACCTTGCGGCCATCGGCCGGATCCTTGCCCAGCGTCTCGGGGTCGTAGCTGCAGTAGATGCAGGTGACTTTGCCATCAGCATCTTTCTCGATGCGCTCGGCCTTGATCACATAGGCATTGCGCAGACGCACTTCCTTGCCCAGCACCAGACGCTTGAACTGCTTGTTCGCCTCTTCTTTGAAGTCCGCTTCGTCGATAAAGATCTCGCGGGTAAAGTTCAGCTCGCGGGTACCCATCTCGGCGTTGCTCGGGTGAGCCGGGGCGGTCAGCACTTCATCGGCAGCCAGGTTCTCGATCACCACCTTCACCGGGTGCAGCACGGCCATGGCGCGCGGCGCATTCTCGTTGAGGTCTTCACGGATGCAGGCTTCCAGCATGCTCATCTCGACGATGTTGTCCTGCTTGGTCACGCCGATGCGCTTGCAGAACTCGCGGATGGAGGCCGGAGTGTAACCACGACGACGCAGACCGGAGACGGTCAGCATGCGCGGGTCGTCCCAGCCATCGACGTGCTTCTCGGTCACCAGCAGGTTCAGCTTGCGCTTGGACATGACGGTGTATTCGAGGTTCAGACGAGAGAACTCGTACTGACGCGGGTGGCAGTCGATGGTGATGTTGTCCAGCACCCAGTCGTACAGACGACGGTTGTCCTGGAACTCCAGAGTACAGATGGAGTGGGTGATCCCTTCCAGGGCGTCCGAGATGCAGTGAGTGAAGTCATACATCGGGTAGATGCACCACTTGTCACCGGTCTGGTGGTGATGGGCAAACTTGATGCGATAGATAACCGGATCGCGCATCACCATGAAGGGAGAAGCCATGTCGATCTTGGCGCGCAGGCAGACAGAGCCCTCGGCAAACTCGCCGTTCTTCATCTTCTCGAACAGGGCCAGGTTCTCTGCCACGCTGCGGTCACGGAACGGGCTGTTCTTGCCCGGCTCGGTCAGGGTGCCGCGGTACTCGCGCATCTGCTCGGGGGAGAGCTCGTCCACATAGGCCAGACCCTTTTCGATCAGCTCAACGGCGTAGCCGTGCAGCTTGTCGAAATAGTCGGAGGAGTAGCAGATCTCGCCGTTCCACTGGAAGCCGAGCCACTGCACGTCCTGCTTGATGGACTCAACGTACTCGATATCTTCCTTCGCCGGGTTGGTATCGTCAAAGCGCAGGTTGCACTGGCCCTGATAGTCGCGGGCGATGCCGAAGTTCAGGCAGATGGATTTGGCGTGGCCGATATGGAGATAACCGTTCGGCTCGGGCGGAAAACGGGTATGCACGCTGCTGTGCTTACCGCTGGCCAGATCTTCATCAATGATCTGACGAATAAAGTTAGTTGGGCTGTTCGCCTGACTCATGGCTCACCTCAAAAAAGCGTCACTGGCGGAAGTTGTGCCGGCTGGCACCCTCATCCCCCCGCCGTCAAGCCGGATATGATCCCTCATTACGCGCCCTGCCTCAACCTGAATTTGGCAGTTCCGGGCTATTGGCGTGCTAAAAAGCGGGTCAAAGCTGCCTCGTCACGCAGGATGTATAAAAAAGCCCCGCACTGGGCGGGGCTGAAAGTGATGAAAAACAAAACAGACAATACACACACAACAAAGGCTCACACGCACAGTCAACCTTTCCCAAATCCGATAGACCATCGCCCTTGGGAAAGGCGGGTCTTGCGACCCACCTTGCGTTACGACATCTGTACTATCAGTTCAGCTCGGTGACTCGGCTGGTACGCTTGCCATCGAAGCTGGTGGTACGCAGGTAGACCTTGCCATCAACGGTCGGTTTGGCCGCGGCGTCGTAGGCAGTCCAGGTCTTGCCGTCCAGGCTGTACTGGATAGGCAGGCCCGGCAGATCCACGTTCGCTTCCAGCACACCGTTCACCACTTTGGCACCCGGTACGGAGAGGCGGTATTCAACACCGGCCTGATCCAGTTTCGGCAGGACGCGCTGACCCAGCACGTTGGCGAACTGGTTCCACTCTTTGTTCAGAGTGGCCTTGTTGACATGCTTGGTCTCGCCGGAGAACTCGCGACCTTTCACATAGTTCAGCTCGAAGCCACCCTTGTGCCATGCGCGCTCGGCCATGGAGAAGATACGCGGGTAAACCATGTACTCGTACTGAGCGTCGGTACGTACGGTTTCACTCCACTGCTGACCGGAAATGCCCTTGAACTTGACCGGATCCTGGTCACCCTTGGCCACGAAGGCGTTGCCGTCGCGGTCAACCGAGGTCTCGGCGTTCTGCGGCAGGTTTTCCGGGGCGAAGGCGAACACCTTGCGGGTGTCGTTGAAACGGGTTGCCCAGTAGTAGCCACGCTCAGCCGGGTGCACCTCGTTCGGGAAGTCGAAGTAGAGGTAATCCGGGTTGGACAGGACCACTTCGTAACCCTTGTGCGCCCACTTCATCGCTTCGTTGAAGCCACCCCAGTAGAGGGTTTCCCAGAAGTTGACACGGGTGTTGTCGGTGGCGAAGTCCTTGGCGCTGTTGGCGTACTTCAGACCATCTTCCCACGCCTGCAGGGTGGAGAAGCCGTGGCCCTTGACCATCTCGCCCACTTCCTTGGCGAAGTAAACCGGCAGTTCAGCAACGTCCTTGATCTTGCCATCGTCGATCATCTTCTGGCACATCGGGGACTTGCCAAACGGCTTGTCCTGCTTGCTGGAGTCGACGTTGCCTTTCCATGCCACCAGCTCTTCTTTCTTGGTGACAGCCGGATCCTGATAACCACCGCCCTGCATGATGTTCTTCGCTTCGTCACCACCGTAGTGCCATGCGGTCAGCGGCTGGCCGGCGGCCTGGTGCATCTGGGCAACTTCATCCATTACCTTGGCCACGAAGGTGGCAGCACCCGGCTGGCAAGGGTTGATGAAGGACATCTTGTCGTAGAACTGGACTGAGGTAACGTTGGAGGTATCAGCCGGGTCAGTCAGGCGGAACTGGTTGGCTTCGGCTTCTTTGCCCTCAGCCATCAGACGCTTGTAACGCGCTTCCATGGAGACCACGGCGGCACGGGCGTGCGCCGGCATGTTGATCTCGGGGATGACGGTCACACCGCGCGCTCTGGCATAACGCACCAGGTCGATATAGTCGGACTTGCTGTAGAAGCCGGAGCCCTGGTTGTCGCTGGTCGGGCCAGAGCCCAGTTGCGGCAGCAGGCACTTGGTTTCGGAGAGATCGTGGCAACGCTGGCTACCGACCTGAGTCAGTTCCGGCAGACCCGGGATCTCGAGACGCCAGCCTTCATCGTTGGTCAGGCCCAGGTGCAGCACGTTGAGCTTCATGGCAGACATCTGGTCAACCAGTTTCTTCATGGTCTCCAGGCTGCGGAAGTGACGAGCCACATCGGTCTGCATACCGCGATATTCAAAGCGCGGCGCATCTTCAACGGTCATCTGGCTAACCAGCTTGTCGTTGACCCCCAAGAGGGAGATCAGGGACTGAGCACCCCAGTAGGCGCCTTCGATGTCGTGACCCTGGATAACAGTGCCTTTCTTGCCGATGGTCATGTCATAACCTTCGGCCTGCTTGAGCTTGCTGCCCAGCTTGATGGTGACCGGGTAGCCGGTGTCGGAGAGGGTAACACCCAGCTTGGTCAGTTGTGCTTTCAGGGCTTCGGCGCGATCGCTCGGCAGATCCAGGGCATTGAGTTTGATGGTGGAGAAGTCAACCTGCGGGCCAGCCTTGACCACCTGCTTCATCGGGGTCGGCAGGATCTGGTTATCGACCTTGCCAGCCGGCAGCAGAGTGCTGGTCTGGTTGGCAGCGAAGCGGGTCTCGCTGTTCATCAGGATGTTCTTGTCATCCTTGATGCGCTTCCAGCCATCAGCCGGCATCGGCTTCTCGTAGGTGGTGGCATCATCGATGTTGCTCATGCTGGCCAGCACTTTCGGCTCGGCACCTTCGCTGGCGACATACCAGTTCGGCATGATGTCAGATTCGAACAGTACCCAATACTCGACCACCAGCGGTACTTCGACGGTGGCATCCTTGGCGAACCCCTGGAACTTCTCGGTTGGCGTCAAACGATAGAGGTCGCCGGTCAGGTGAGTAATGGTGAACTGGTCGTTGTCCACACGCTGGATGCGGCGGATGGAGGATACATAGATGCTCCAATCCTTGGAGGTGACGTCAGCACCGGTGTTGGTCAGGTGCAGCTTGGCAACGCCACAGCTCGCCCACTCGGAGCCCAGCGCCTGGCAATCGAGACCGGCACCGGCGCCATCGTTGGTGACCACTTCATACTTGACCACCAGGTTGTTGGCGAGGGAGTCGACCACGGCTTGCTTGGCGGCATCGGCTGCCTGGACCTGGCTGACGAAAACGGTAGACATGGCAATGGCTAACAGAGAATGTTTCAAGTTCATAACTGCTGCTCTCATTTGAAGTAAAGGTTGGATTTTCTTGGCTTTTTTTATATGGGGCCCCGAGGCGGGGCCCTTAGTTATGTCAACAATGGACTTAGACTTGAGGTGAGCGAGTCGCTCGATTAACGCAGGGCTTTCATCTCACCGGCGATGATTTCGGCCAATGGGCCCAGAATCACCTGCAGGTTCTGCTCACCGAGCTTGACCACACCGGCCGCACCCAGGGCTTTCAGCTTGCGCTCATCGACGATGCTGCGGTCTTTCAGGGTCAGACGCAGACGGGTGATGCAGGCATCGATGGTAACCAGGTTGTCCTGACCGCCCAACACTTCCAGATACTGCTTGGCCAGCTCGGTACGGTTGGTGGACTGGGCAGCAGCCGGAGCAGCAGCTTCATCATCTTCACGACCCGGAGTTTTCAGGTTCAGCTTGGCAATGACTACGCGGAACACTGTGTAGTAGAGGCCGAAGAAGACCAGACCCTGAGGGATCAGCATGTACCAGTTGGTTGCCAGCGGGTTGCGGCTGGAGAGCACCATATCCACCAGACCGGCACTGAAACCGAAACCGGCCATCCAGTGCATGGAGGCAGCGATGAACACGGAGATACCGGTCAGCACGGCGTGGAGACATACAGTACCGGAGCTACGAACATGAAGGAGAATTCGAGCGGCTCGGTTACACCAGTGAAGAAGGAGGCAAAGGCAGCAGCGATCATGATGGACGCAACTTTCTCTTTGTTCTCTTTCTTGGCGGAGTGGTAGATGGCCAGAGCGGCACCCGGCAGACCGAACATCATGATGGGGAAGAAGCCAGCCTGGTACATACCGACCACGCCTTTCACCTGATCAAGGCTCTTGCCAGCGGCCAGAGCGGCATCGATGGTAGCCTGACCACCCAGGAAGTTCGGGATGTCGTTGATACCGGCCACGTTGAACCAGAACACGGAGTTCAGGGCGTGGTGCAGACCAATCGGGATCAGCAGACGGTTGAAGAAGGCGTAGATACCGGCGCCGGTGGAGCCCAGGCTCACGATGGACTCACCGAAGGAGACCAGACCACCGTAGATTGCTGGCCATACTGCCATCAGGATGAAAGATACGACGATCATCACGACGGAGGTTACGATCGGTACCAGACGACGACCGGAGAAGAAGGAGAGGGCCTTGTGCAGCTCGACGCTGCTGAAGCGGTTGTAGAGCTCAGCGGCGATAACACCACACAGGATACCCACGAACTGGTTGCTGATCTTGGCAAACGCGGCAGGAACCTGCTCCACCGGGATGCTCTTGATCTGGGCCACAGCGCCCGGGCTCAGCAGGGTGGTAACGACCAGGAAGCCGACCAGACCTGCCAGAGCAGCAGAACCGTCTTTATCCTTGGACATACCGTAAGCAACACCGACTGCGAACAGTACGGACATGTTATCGATAATGGCTGCGCCCGCTTTAATCAGGAAGGCAGCCAACGCGCTCTCACCACCCCAACCATTCGGGTCAATCCAGTAGCCAACCCCCATCAGGATCGCGGCGGCAGGCAATACCGCTACCGGCACCATCAGGGCACGGCCGATCTTTTGCAAATAACCGAGAATGTTCACGGTTCCTCTCCTTAGTTAATGTTTTTCTAGAAATTAAGTGCTTATCACGTTTGACGCATAAGCCATCAAGGCTTGATTTGCAGTCTAGGGCTTTTATTTCGCTGCGCAAATTAATAAACCGATAATCGTGATCGTTATCACCCAAACAAGATAAAGGTGGTGGATAGATGTGGCTTAGTTCGCAATCTTTATTTACGCTATAAAACAACTTAAATTCGTCTTAGCCCATTGCCACCGTCAAGCCGGTCGCAACCCGACACAGAGGTATCCATATGCGCCTGATCCCGTTGAAGTCCGCCAGCCAAGTAGGCCTGTGGTCTGCCCGTTACATCGTTGACCGTATCAATGCCTTCAAGCCGACAGCAGACCGCCCCTTCGTACTGGGCCTGCCCACCGGTGGCACTCCGCTCAATACCTACAAGCGTCTGATTGAGTTGCACAAGGCTGGCGAAGTGAGCTTCCAGAACGTGGTCACCTTCAACATGGACGAGTACGTCGGCCTGCCGGAAGATCACCCGGAGAGCTACCACAGCTTCATGCACAACAACTTCTTCAGCCACATCGACATCCGTCCCGAGAACATCAACATTCTCAACGGCAATGCCGAAGATCTGGTGGCCGAGTGCAAGCGCTACGAAGAGAAGATCAAGTCCTACGGCAAGATCCACCTGTTCATGGGTGGCGTCGGCAATGACGGCCACATCGCGTTCAACGAACCGGCCTCTTCCCTCTCCTCCCGTACCCGGGTCAAGACCCTGACCGAGGATACCCGCATCGCCAACTCCCGCTTCTTCGGTGGCGACATGGAGCAGGTGCCCAAGCTGGCGCTGACCGTGGGTGTCGGCACCCTGATGGATGCGGAAGAGATCATGATCCTGGTGACCGGCCACGGCAAGGCACTGGCTCTGCAGGCCGCCGTGGAAGGCAGCGTCAACCACATGTGGACCATCTCCACCCTGCAACTGCATCCGAAGGGAATGATGGTGTGTGACGAGCCCTCCACCATGGAGCTCAAGGTCAAGACCGTTCGCTACTTCCAGCAGCTGGAAGCCGCCAACATCGGCCGTTTGTAAGGAGCGCCCATGTACGCATTGACCAACTGCACTCTCTATACCGGCAGCTGCGTGCTGACCGGTTACGGGGTGCTTATCGAGGGCGACAAGATTGTCGCCATCTCCCGCGAGGCCGAGCTGCCTGCGGGTATCGAGCAGATTGACCTCAAAGGCGCCAATCTGACCGCCGGTTTCATCGACGTGCAGCTCAACGGCTGTGGCGGCGTGATGTTCAACACCGACATCACCACAGAAACCCTGGCCACCATGCAGGCGGCCAACCTGAAATCCGGTACCACCAGCTTCCTGCCGACCCTGATCACCAGTCCGGATGCGGACATGAAGCAGGCCGTCGCCGTCACCCGTGACTACATGGCCGCCCGCCCCAACGAGGTGCTGGGTGTCCATCTGGAAGGTCCCTACACCAACCTCAAGCGCAAGGGGATCCACCCTGCCGCGCAAATCCGCCAGCCAGCGGACGAGATGATCGACTTCTTCTGCGCCAACGCGGACGCCATCGCCAAGATCACCCTGGCACCGGAGCGCAACGATCCGGCCCACGTTCGTCGTCTGGTGGATGCGGGGATCCTGGTCTCTGCCGGCCATACCGCCGCCAGTTATGACCAGGCGATGACTGGCTTTGACAACGGCATTCGCTTTGCCACCCACCTCTACAACGCCATGACCCCGACCCTCAACGGTCGCGAGCCGGGTGTGGTGGGCGCCATTTATGACCGCAAGGATGTCTACGCTGGCGTCATCGTCGATGGCCACCATGTGCACTGGGCCAACGTGCGTCTGGCACACAAGATCCTTGGTGAGCGACTGGTGCTGGTCACCGATGCCACTGCCGCGGCAGGGGCGCCGGAAGGGTTTGAGAAATTTGATTTTTGTGGCACCACCGTCTTTTTGCGCGATGGTCAGTGCATTGACGAGAATGGTACACTCGGCGGTTCCTCCCTCACCATGATTGAAGGGGTGGAGAATCTGGTCAAGCAGGTCGGATTACCGCTCGATGAAGCACTGAGAATGGCCAGCCTCTATCCCGCGCGCGCCATTGGATGGGACTCACGTCTCGGTAGTATCCAGGTCGGTAAAGTAGCCAACCTCACTGTCTTCGATCAGGACTTCACGGTCCGTGGGACCGTGGTTAACGGACACTACACACAACAGTGACATCATGACTGGCGGACAAATAGCAAACGTAGATCTTATCAAGCAGGTCAACAGTGCAGCCGTATATCGGCTCATCGACCTGCAAGGCCCCATCTCGCGGGTCAAAATTGCCGAGTTGAG
The DNA here is from genome assembly GCF_038739615.1 of Aeromonas sp. SER. Taxonomy (NCBI): domain Bacteria; kingdom Pseudomonadati; phylum Pseudomonadota; class Gammaproteobacteria; order Aeromonadales; family Aeromonadaceae; genus Aeromonas; species Aeromonas sp. SER. The sequence goes on from NZ_JBCGFC010000003.1 coordinate 344,525, forward strand.
TCAGCTGGCCCCGGCCAGCGTGACCAAAATAACCCGGCAACTGATCGAGCATGGCCTGATCAAGGAGACCTCTCCGCAAGCCTCCACCGGCGGGCGGCGAGCCATCTCGCTGACCACCATCAAGCATCGCTTTCAGTTTGTCTCCGCCAAGCTGGGCCGTGGCTACCTGCAGCTGAGTCTCTATGATCTCGACGGCAAGGAGCTCGACCAGCACGTCATTCAGGTGACCGAGATCGACCAGCAACCCGTGGTCGACATGCTGCTGCGGGAAATTGGCGCCTTCATCGACGCCAACGCCGAGCGCAGCCGCAATCTCATCAGCATCGCCCTCACCATGCCGGGTCTGGTCAATCCGGAATCCGGCATGGTCATCTATACCCCCAAGTACCAGATCCGCAATCTGGGACTGGCAAAGCTGCTTGAGAACCACTTTAACCTCCCCTGCTATGTGGGCAACGACACCCGCTCGCTGGCGCTGGCCGAACACTTCTTCGGCGAGTCCCGCGACTGCATGGACTCCATTCTGGTGAGCGTCCACCAAGGCACAGGCTCCGGGATCATCACCAAGGGTCAGGTGTTCCTCGGTCAGAACCGCAACGTCGGCGAGATCGGCCATATCCAGGTCGAGCCACTCGGCAAGCGCTGCCACTGCGGCAACTTCGGTTGCCTTGAGACCATCGCCTCCAACGAAGCGATCATCGATAAGGTGAAGGAGCTTATCAGCCGCGGCCACCAGAGCTCGCTGCAGGAGAAGCACATCACCATTCAGGAGGTGTGCAAGGCGGCGCTGGCGGGCGACGAACTGGCTCGCAGCGTCATCGAGAACGTCGGCGAACATCTGGGACGGGCGGTGGCCATCACGGTCAACCTGTTCAACCCGCAAAAGGTGCTGATCGCCGGCGAAATAACCGCAGCCGAAGAGATCCTCTTCCCGGCTATCCGCCGCTGCGTTGAGCACCAGTCCCTGCCTAGCTTCCACCGTGGCCTGCCCATCGTGAAGGCGCGCTTCCAGAACCAGCCGACCTATGGCGGCTTTGCGCTGGTCAAACGTGCCCTGCTGGAGGGAGACCTGCTGCAGATCATCATGGAGCAGAAGTAAGGTTTATCCTTTGCAATAAAAAACGGCAGCCAGTGGCTGCCGTTTTTTATTGGGCGAATCTCGACCCCTTATCACTGACTTCTGCAAGCTTTGAACAGATCCAGACCCCCGTCGTAGACCTTGGTCTGCACATCCATAATCCCCAGCATCGAGTGAAACAGGTTGTCGTGGGAGAAGCGCTTGCTGCTTGCCTCCCCGGCCAGGCAGCTCATATCCAGCTGACGGTTGGCTACCATTTGCGGAGAGAGCCAGGTCAACAGGGGGACCTTGGTCTGATCGTCCGGTGCGAACTTGTAGGGTGTACCGTGCAGGTAAAGTCCCATGGCACCCAGCGATTCGCCGTGATCCGAGAGGTAAAGCAGGCCGGTGTTGTACTTGCTCTCCAGAGCCTTGAGCTTGTCGATAAGCTGCGCCACCACCTTGTCGGTATAGCGGATAGTGTTGTCATAGGTGTTGACCAGCTCCTCGTCGCTGCAGTTTTCAATGTCGCTGCGCGGGCAGTCGGGCACGAATACCCGATCACTGGCTGGATAGCGGCGATAGTAGGTCGGGCCGTGACTCCCCATCAGGTGAAAGACCACCAGCTTGTTGCCCTTCATTCGGGCGATCTGCTGATCCAACCCCTCCAGCAGTACCTCGTCATAACAGGAACCACCCTTGCAGAAGGCCGGATAATCCTTTGGCGCTATATCGATAGTCGGCACGTTGCGGCATACCCCCTTGCAACCGGCATCGTTGTCCTTCCAGAGCACCGAGATCCCGGCATGTTGCAGAACATCGAGCAAGCCATCCTGAGCGTTCGCCTGCTGCTCGTCATAGCCACGGCGGGTCAGGTTGGAGAACATGCAGGGCACCGAAACCGCGGTGGCGGTACCGCAGGAGCGTACATCCCGAAACGAAACGACGCCCCCCTCTTTGTCGGTAAAGCTGTTGGTCGGTTTGCCATAGCCGTTGAGGGAGTAATTTTTGCTGCGCGCCGTCTCCCCCACAACCAGAAACATCAGGGTCGGTTTATCTCCTTTGGCGATGACTTTCGCATCAGTCCCCAACGGTTGATAAGGAATGGGGGTAGCAAATACCACGTCGCGGGCATATTTGTAGATGCCGTTGACATAGTTGGCCGGCACTATCTGCTTGCCCAGGATCCGGTGATTGCGGCCGATCGAGACGTAATCCTGATAGTAAAGAGCCGCCACGCCTCCCACGAACAGCAGCGAGAGGGCCAGTGCACCAGCCCTGATGGCCAGCCCCTTGTACCAGTTTGCCGGATAGCGCACCTTCAGCGACCAGAGCACCAGCATGGGCAACACGCCGGTCAGCAGGAACCAGAGCACGACCGGCATATTCAGGTAGGAGGTCGCCTCACTGTTGTTGGTCTCCACTATGTTCTGAATCATGCTGGCATCGAAGATGACGCCGTACTTGAGCATGGCGTAACTGACTATGGAACCCGTCAGGATCAACAGCGAAAAGAAGGGCTTGAGCAACCAGCGGAAGGTAAAGGGAATAAAAACGGCGTTGAGTGCGGCAAGCAGCACCAGAGGAACCGAGATAACGAAACCGGCCCGGACATGTTCCAGACCACTGATAACAGAATAAAAACGAAGAAAGAAAGGCCAGTTCAGCACCAGTGCGAAAAAGAGCACCAGCAACAAATTCACCTTCATCACACCGAGCGTGATGCGCATAGAAGACTCCTGAATGCCGGACGACACAATAAATGGCGGGGCAACACTACCAGAAACAGTGCCGCCAGCGTAGAAGGCAAAAATTAAGCGCGAATTAAGAGATAACGCAGCGCTCCGTGCGCATCATCACAGCCTCGCATCCAGTCAACCGTTACCTTGGTTTTTTTGTTGTCTATCCATCGGATTTTGCTAGCTTGTTGGGTAGGCATTCAAGAAATGCGAGTTCATCAATGGCACTGATCGAAGCCTCTATAGAACAGCTGAGGGTTGGCCACTTTATCCATCTTCCCACCGGATGGACAAACCATCCTTTTATGTTCAATGCCTTCAAGATCAAGGATCAGCAGCAGCTGGATATCATTCGCCACCTTGATCTGAACCTCATGATGGTGGACCCCGACAAGAGCGACCTGCCGATCGAGCCGCTGCTGCGCGGCGATGTGCCCGATGCCGGCCCCGACCTCGAAGAGCTGGAAGAGCTGATCGCCTCTGGCCCGCCCCCCTTTGACGAAAAAGCCTTCCGCCGCTCCATGCGTGCCGCCGACAAGGCATTTGGCCAGTCGATGAGCGAGCTGAGAGACGCATTGGGCTCTCTCAACCTGAAACCCGACGAGGGGCTGGCCAATACCGCCCAGATTGTCCGCAATGCCGCCCTCCAGCTCAGCCAGCATGAAGGGCCACTCGGTCTGCACCTTATCCGCAACCCCCACACCGACATTTTGCTGCAACACAGCCTCAACGTGGCCTTTATCGCCATGCTGATGGCACGCGAGCTGGGCATGAACCCCATTGAACTGGAAGAGACCGGTCTGGCCGGACTTATCCACGATATCGGCGAGCTCAAGATACCGAGCCAGATCATCCAGAAGCGTGGGGAGCTCAGCAAGGCAGAGCAAAATTTTCTCAATATGCACCCGCAATACGGGCTCGACATGCTGACCCAGCTCAATGCCTTCGAGCCCAAGATCCGTCAGGTGGCACATCTGCATCATGAACGGCTCGACGGCAGCGGCTATCCGCTGGGGATCAAGGGAGGGGAGATACCTCCGCTGGCACGTCTGATCGGACTGGTGGACTTTTATGACGAGCTGCTGCATCCGCGCAGCAGCGCCAATCCGGCGGCGCCCAGCCAGGCCATCAGCCAGCTCTACAAACTCTCCCAGAAGAAGTTCGATCAGACGCTGGTCAAGCTGCTGGTCAAGGTGCTGGGGGTTTATCCACCGGGATCGCTGGTGAAACTCTCGGACGAAACGGTGGCGCTGGTGTTGTCCACCGAGCCGACCATGCCGCTCAAACCGAAAATTCTCACCTATATCAAAGGGCAGCGCCCGGAAGCCGTACCGATGATCGATCTGCGCGAGGACGAGCGCACCATCACCGCCTTTATCAAGCAGGAAGAGCTGGATGAGGGGCAACGGCTCTTCTTCAATCTGACCCGACGCTTCTGTTACTACTTTGCGTTTTGAGTTATCCCCAGAAGCTGGGGATAACTCATTGGACAAACCGGAATAATTGCTCGAAGACCCGCCGAAAGGTTGTCATCTGACCATGTATAAAAAACGCCCAGCCATTGGGCCGGGCGGAGCATGCCACCTCCGTGTGGCGTATCCAGCGGATACATTCATGCTCCATCCACCAATACCAACCCCGGTGCGCTTACACAAATATCAATTTAACTTGCTGATTTAATATGGTTTTATCCATCCGTTCTGGCAAACTGGCAGACCGTGCCGCCCCGTTCGGCCGCCAGAACAAGATCCTGATCACACTTATGCACGGGCTGGCGATTATTTCACCCGACTTATGAGGAGCGTTTTTTATGCAGTTGGTCCTCTCCTTGCTGCAGCAGATGAGCGTCAGTCTGGTGATCGCCTACCTCTTTTCCAAAAGCCCGCTGCTGCGACCGCTTGCCAACTATTCGGTCAGACTACCTCACAAGGTACTGATATACATTATTTTTTCCAGCTTTTGCATCCTTGGCACCTATGTCGGCCTCGACATTGATGACGCCATCGCCAACACCCGGGCCGTCGGTGCCGTACTGGGTGGTTTGCTGGGTGGTCCGCTGGTGGGATTTCTGGTCGGACTGACCGGGGGTTTGCATCGTTATACCCTGGGAGGATTCACCGATCTCGCCTGCGCCATCTCCACCACCTGCGAAGGGCTCTTGGGCGGCATAGTGCATTGGCGTCTGATGCGAGCCGGCAAGATGGATGCACTGTTCGAGCCTCGCATCGCCTTCTTTACCACCCTCTATGCCGAAATCCTGCAGATGGTCATCATCCTGCTGGTGGCGACCCCGTTCGACAAATCCCTACTGCTGGTGCGCACCATTGCCACCCCGATGATTTTGGCCAACTCCTGCGGTGCAGCGCTCTTTATCAGCATGATCCGCGATCAGCAGCAGATGTATGAGAAGTTCTCCCGGGTCTTCTCCGCCAAGGCGCTCAATATCGCCAACCGCACCGTGGGGATCATGAGTCAGGGCTTTACCCCCGAGGCGAGCCACAAGATTGCCCGCATCATTCAGGAGGAGACCGGTGTCGGTGCCGTGGCCATTACGGATACCGACAAGATCCTCGCCTTTATCGGTACCGGCGAAGATCACCACTTGCCGGGCACGCCCATCACCTCAGCTATCACCATGCGCGCCATAGAGCGCAACAAGGTGTTGTTCGCCGATGGCAACAGCCAGCCCTATCGCTGCAGCCTTTCGCCTCAATGCCAGTTGGGCTCGGTACTGGTGATCCCGCTGCAGGGGGACAAAGGAGTGATCGGCACCATCAAGCTCTACGAGCCCAAAAAGCGGCTCTTTCTCAAGATCAACCACACCTTGGGGGAAGGGATCGCCAACCTGCTGTCACAGCAGCTGCTGGCCGGTCGGCTGGAGCAGCAGCAGCGGCTGCTGGTGCAGTCCGAACTCAAACTGATCCAGGCCCAGATCAATCCCCATTTTCTGTTCAATACCCTCAACACCATTAGCGCCATCACCCGCCAAGATCCGGGCAAGGCGCGGGATCTGCTGCTGCATTTGTCGCGTTTTTTCCGCAAGAATCTCAAGCGCCAGAGCGGCCTTACCACCCTGCAGGAGGAGCAGGAACACTGCCGCTCCTATCTGGAGATCGAGCTGGCCCGCTTTGGCGATCGGCTGACGGTGCAAAACGATATTCCGGCCCATCTGGCCACGCTGCAGTTGCCGAGCTTCACCCTGCAGCCCCTTATCGAAAATGCCATCAAGCACGGCATCTCCACCCTACTGGATAAGGGGTGCCTGCATCTCTACACGGAAGAGACACAGGAGACAGTAACCATCCATGTGGAGGACAACGCCGGCGCCTGGCAACCGCGACCGGCCGGGGATGGACTGGGAATGACCATAGTGGATCGGCGCCTCAAGAGCGCCTTTGGCGAGCGCTATGGGGTGAGCGTCAGCTACGAGCCCGAACAGTGGACGCGCGTCTCTGTCACCTTGCCCAAGGAGCAACCATGATCCGGACCCTGATTGTCGATGATGAGCACTACGCCCGCGAAGAGCTGAAACAGCACCTTGCCTGTGATCCCGCCATCGAGATAGTGGGGGAAGCAGGCAATGCCATCGAGGCGCTGCCGCTTATTCAGCGCCTCAAGCCAGACGTGGTCTTTCTCGATATCCAGATGCCCAAGCTAAGCGGTATGGAGCTGGTCGCCATGCTTGACCCCCTGCCCCGCATCGTCTTTGTCACCGCCTTTGACGAATATGCCATTCAGGCATTTGAAGAGAACGCCTTCGACTACCTGCTCAAGCCAGTGGAACCGGCGCGGCTGGCCAAGACCCTCGCCCGTCTCAAGCAAGATATCTCCCCACAACCGGTCGAAGCGCTGGCCCCCGCCATCCGCCATATTCCCGGCTATCTGCACAACCGGGTACGGCTGCTGCCCATCGAGCAGGTGGAGTATGCCTTCTCCGATCTGGGCGGCGTCCATGTCGCCTGTCAGGGTGAGCTGTTCCACACCCAGCTCACCCTCAAATCCCTGGAGGAGAAGAGCCCGCTGCTGCGCTGCCACCGCCAGTATCTGGTCTCCCCCAACGCCATCTTCGAGATCCGGCTGCTCGATAACCAGCTGGCGGAGATAGTCACCCCGAGCGGCGCCCGGGTGCCGGTCAGCCGCCGCTACCTGAAAGAGCTGAAGGAGCGACTAGGGCTGGAGTGAACCGTGGAGTGTGCGCCTGATCACAGCCGCCGACCGCTCGGCACGCCATGGCGCCGCTCATCATTTTTCACCTGCCATTAACAGCCCAACGTCCTAGAGTGGCTGCGCACACCTAAAAATAAAAATGCAGGAGCGTAGCAATGATCTGGTTCTTCCTCTGTGTCGGCTTACTTGTGGCCGGCTACTTCATATACGGCAAATTCATCGAACGGATATTCGGCCCGAAACCGGAGCTGAAAACCCCCGCCATCACCATGGCTGACGGGGTGGACTATGTCCCCATGTCGGACAAGAAAGTCTATCTGGTTCAACTGCTCAACATCGCCGGCGTCGGCCCCATCTTCGGCCCCATTCTGGGTGCCCTCTATGGCCCGGTCGCCATGCTCTGGATCGTCTTCGGCTGCATCTTCGCCGGTGCGGTTCACGACTACTTCTCCGGCATGCTGTCGGTGCGCGCCAGAGGTGCCTCGGTACCGACCGTAGTCGGTGAGCATCTGGGCAATGCCGCCAAACACTTCATGAACCTGTTCGCCGTGGTACTGCTGATGCTGGTGGGCGTGGTGTTCGTGCTGAGTCCGGCAGGGCTGCTCGCCAACCTCACCTCCACCGATCTGGTCTACTGGATCATGGCGATTTTTGCCTACTACATCCTCGCGACCATAGTCCCCATCGACAAGATCATCGGCCGCTTCTACCCCATCTTCGGCGCCCTGCTGGTCTTCATGTCGGTCGGCCTTATCATCGGTCTGATTGTCTCCGGCAAAGGTTTCTACAACACCGGGATGGACTTCTCCAACCTGCACCCGACCGAGCTGCCGCTCTGGCCGCTGCTGTTCATCACCATCGCCTGTGGCGCGGTATCCGGCTTCCACGCCACCCAGTCACCGCTGATGGCGCGCTGCATGCAGAACGAGAAGTCCGGCCGTTTCATCTTCTACGGCGCCATGATCGGTGAAGGGATCATCGCCCTTATCTGGTGCACCCTGGGTCTCTCCTTCTACGACAGCACCGAAGCGCTCAACGCCACCATGGCCAACGGCGGCCCGGCTGCCGTAGTGCACGAAGTCTCCACCAGCCTGCTCGGCACCGTGGGCGGCATTCTGGCCATTCTCGGTGTGGTGATCCTGCCTATCACCTCCGGCGACACCGCGTTTCGCAGTGCCCGCCTCATCGTGGCGGACTTCCTGAAGCTGACCCAGAAACCGATGGCCAAGCGACTGCTGATCGCCATCCCCATGTTCATTCTTGGTTTCATCATCTCCAAGGCCGAGTTCGGGGTGATCTGGCGCTACTTCGGCTGGGCCAACCAGACCACCGCCGTCATCATGCTGTGGGCCGCTGCCGCCTTCCTCATCAAAGAGGGCAAGCTGCACTGGGTCTGCACCATCCCCGCCATGTTCATGACCGCCGTTGTGTTTACCTACCTGGCCAACGCCCCCATCGGGTTCGGGCTGGAGATGGGGATCTCGACCATCATTGGTCTGGCCGCCACTACCGTGATTACCGTGGCCTTCCTGGTGAAATTCCGTCAACCGCTGGTCAGCAACCCCAGCGAAGGGTGATGCCGGTATCCGGTTGTAAAAAAGGGGCCTGCTGGCCCCTTTTACATTGACAAAAAAGCCAATAAAACAACTCGTTATTCCCTTAAGCTCCTATACAGCACAAGCCCTTAAGATTCCGTGCGGCCTGACGATAAATATGTGATTTTCAATTGCTTTCCCGAATATATGAATCAATGATAAAGCTGTGCTTGAAGCCAGTGGAGGTTATACATGTTCCTTGATTACTTTGCCCTTGGCCTGCTCGTCTTTGTCGCGCTGGTCATCTTCTACGGAGTCATCGTGATCCACGATATTCCTTACGAAATCGCCAAACATCGGAATCACCCTCATCAGGATGCCATCCATGTTGCCGGCTGGGTCAGCCTGTTTACGCTGCACGTGTTGTGGCCTTTCCTCTGGATCTGGGCCACCCTCTACCGCCCGGATCGGGGCTGGGGCTTTAACCAGCGTCTGCAAAAAGATGAAGATGATATCGCGGCCCTCAGAGAGGAGCTGGCCGAGCTGAAAGGCCGCCTCAACCATATCGAACAGCAAGAGCAACAGGGATAAATCATGGACCTGCTACTGATCCTGACCTACACGGCACTCTGCGTAGCCATCTTCAAAATCTTCCGGATCCCGCTCAACAAGTGGACAGTTCCCACCGCCGCGCTGGGTGGCGTGATCCTCATCGGCACCCTCATCATGCTGATGAACTACAACCACCCCTACTCCGAGATGGCACGCAACTACTACCTCTCAACCCCCATTGTGCCGCTGGTCAAAGGCCGGGTGGTCGAGGTGCCGGTACAAGCCAACCAGCCGGTGAAAAAGGGCGACGTGCTGTTTCGCCTTGATGATGAGCCCTTCAAGCTGAAGGTGGAAAGTCTGACTGCACGGCTCAATGCCAACAAGGATCAACTCAAGTCGATCGATGCCAGACTGCGCTCCGCCAAGCTGGATCGGGATCGCGCCAGCGACCTGATGCGCCGTGGCGTCGGCAAGCAGCGTGACCTCGACGTCACTCAGGCGAGCGTGGACGAGATCGCCGCCCAGATGGATCAGCAACGCGCCATGCTGGAAGATCTGCAAGCCCAGCTCGATGAAGCCAAATACCAGCTGGCCCAGACCGTGGTCTATGCCCCGAGCGATGGCCATGTGGTGCAGCTCGCCCTGCGTCCCGGCATGATCGCCACCCCCTTCATGTATCGTCCGGTGATGACCTTCATCCACAAGGATGAGACCGCCTATGTCGGCTGGTTCTGGCAGAACAGCATGCAGCGTCTGGCGGTGGGTGACGAGGCCGAAGTGGTGATTGACGGTATTCCCGGCAAGATCTTCAAGGGCAAGGTGACCGCCGTGATCCCGGCCATCGCCGCCGGCAACGTGCAGGCAAACGCCATGTTGCTGGATCAGACCAGCGCTATCCGCCCGGGCCGCATGCCGGTGCTCATCTCCATCACCGACCCCGAGTGGGCCAAGTATCAGGTTATTGCCGGTGCCAGCGGCCAGGCCGCCGTCTATACCGAATACTTCCACCACGTCTCGGTGATGCGCAAGGTACTGCTGCGCATGGCAAGCTGGATGAACTACATCTTCCCCTTCCACTAAGCACACAATCTATTCAACGGGCCGGCATCATGCCGGCCCGCTGTTTTTGTGGCGCCAAGCCCCCTATAATGGCGCCATCCTGCCCTTCCCCGCGCCAAACCTGCATGTTCGTTCTCAGACCCTACCAGACCGACGCCGTCAACGCCGTTATCAGCCACTTTCGCAAACATCCGGATCCCGCCGTGGTGGTACTGCCCACCGGGGCCGGCAAGAGTCTGGTGATCGCCGAACTGGCCCGCAAGGCACGCGGTCGGGTGCTGGTGCTGGCCCACGTCAAGGAGCTGGTGGAGCAGAACCACGCCAAGTACGAGGCGTGGGGGCTCAAGGCCGATATTTTCGCCGCCGGGCTGGATCGCAAGGAGGCGAGCGCCCAGGTGGTGTTTGGCTCGGTACAGTCGGTAGCGCGCAATCTGGCTGCCTTCGACGGGGCGTTTTCGCTGCTCATCATCGACGAGTGCCATCGGGTCTCGCTGGATGACGACAGCCAGTACCATCAGGTGATCGACCATCTCAAGGCTGCCAATCCGGCCCTCAAGATCCTCGGCCTCACCGCGACCCCCTATCGCCTCGGACTGGGCTGGATCTACCGGCGCCACTACCACGGCATGGTCAAAAGCCACGGCGAGCGGCTGTTTGGCGACTGCGTGTTCGAGCTGCCGCTGCGCTTTATGGTCAAAAATGGCTACCTGACGCCGCCGCGCATGGTGGATGCCCCCATCGTTCACTACGACTTCAGCAAGCTGGTGCCGCGGGAGAACGGTCTCTTCAGCGAGGAGGAGCTCAACGGCGAGCTCAAGCGGCAGGAGCGGGTTACACCCCATATCCTGAGTCAGGTACTGGAGTATGCAGCCGACCGGCAGGGGGTGATGATCTTTGCCGCCACCGTCGAACACGCCCGTGAAATTCACGGCCTGCTTGGCGCCCGAGGCCAGCAGGCAGCACTTATCACCGGCGAAACGCCGGGGCCGGAGCGCGATGCCCTCATCAACGCCTTCAAGGCGCGCGAGCTCAAGTTTCTGGTCAACGTGGCGGTGCTCACAACCGGCTTCGACGCCCCCCATGTCGATCTTATCGTGATGCTCAGGCCCACCGAGTCGGTCTCCCTCTATCAGCAGATAGTCGGGCGGGGCCTGCGCCTCTCGCCGGGCAAGGAGGATTGTCTGGTGCTCGACTACGCCGGCAACAACTTCAACCTGTTTGCTCCCGAAGTGGGGGAGCCTCGCCCCCACGCAGGTACCGAGCCGGTGCAGGTGCCCTGCCCTGCCTGCGGCTTTGCCAACACCTTCTGGGGCAAGACCGACGAGGATGGCAAGGTGATCGAGCACTACGGCCGCCGCTGTCAGGGGCTGTTTGAAGATGACGAGGGCAACCGCGAAGAGTGCGACTACCGCTTTCGCGCCAAGATCTGCCCCGCTTGCGGCAGCGATAACGACATCGCAGCCCGCCGCTGCCAGAGCTGCGATCAGCTGCTGGTCGACCCTGACGACAAGCTTAAAGAGGCGCTCAATCTCAAGGATTGCATGGTGATCCGCTGCGCCGGTCTCACCTTCACCGCAGGGCGCGGCAAACAGGGGGAGCGGCTGGAGGTGATCTATCACGATGAGGATGGTCTCACCCTCAATGAGTACTTCGGATTTCACTCCGAGGGCGCACGGCGCTTGTTTCAACAGCACTTTGTGCGTCATCATTGGCCCGCCCCGGGTCTGGAGCCCGAATTTGCCACCCTGGCGAGCGTGCTGGCGGCAGAAAGCCAGTTTCGCCATCCCGATTTCGTCATCGCCCGCAAATCGGGGCGCTTCTGGCAGATAAAAGAGAAGATTTTTGATTATGAGGGTCGCTATCGCACCGCCAACTCGCTGGCGTGATGGCCAGTGGCGACCGGCATAAATCGTATGAATTGCTTTGCCACGGCCGATCCTGCATCGGCGGGTGAAACAAGGTTGAATTATCAGGGTCAGTGCTATCGGTCTGGCCCCTTCGTCACGTTAGAGGATGTTATGCAGCGGCTGTTGATTGGTTTTTGTGCTCTTTTCTCTCTGGCGGCTCATGCCGCCCCGCTGACGCCCCCTCAGGGTGGCCAGTACGCCATCATAGTGCAGGGCAACAACGGCGTTGAGTTTGCCCGTCATGCGGATCAGATGATCGCCCCCGCTTCCACCATGAAGGTGCTCACCGCGCTGGCGGCCCGTCTCGAGCTCGGCGCCGACTTCCGCTTTGCCACCGACATTCAGGCCCAGCCCGGCGCCAAGCAGGGCAACGTCATCAATGGCGATATCTGGATCAACTTCGTCGGCGACCCCACCCTGTCACGGATGGATCTGCTGGCCCTGTTCAAGCAGCTCGGCGTCAACCAGATCAAGGGCAACGTCTACGTCAACACCGGCGCCTACAACGGCTACGAGCGCGGCAACGGCTGGTCGTGGGGGGATCAGACCCTCTGCTTCGCAGCTCCCGTCTCCTCGGTCATCATCGACAAGAACTGCGCCTACGGCACCATCACTGCCACCCAGATTGGCAAACCGGCGGTTGGCAACGTGGCCACCGGCGTGCCCATCGGCATCGGGGCCGACAACGTGGAAGTGATGAGCTACGCCGACATGGCGCGCCAGTTCTGCGCACTGGAAGTGGACATGGCCAAGGGCAACTTCTACGAACTCAAGGGCTGCATCACCCCGAACAAGGATCCGCAGGGTCTGCGTTTCGCCATCCACGACGTGGAAGCCTGGGGCTGGGACAACATCCGCTGGGCGATGGACCGTGCCGGTATCAAGCATGACGGCCTGCTGCGGGTTACCCACAAGGCGCCGGACAACGCCGAGACGCTGGGCACCCACTACTCGGTCTCCCTGCCGGTGATGCTGGCCAAGATGCTGAAGAAATCGGACAACCTCTATGCCGATACCTTCCTCAAAACCGTGGGCCGCCACTACTACAACAAGCCGGGCAGCTATCGCAGCGGCACCATGGCGGTACGCGCCATCCTGACCAAGAACGGCATCGATCTGGGCAACGCCACCCTGGCCGACGGCTCCGGCCTCTCCGCTCACAATCTCATCAGCGCCCGCCAGATGCTGTCGGTGCTGAACTTCATCCAGAAAAATGATGCCGAGCTTGGCCTTATCAAGCTGCTGCCAAGCTCGCAGGTGGATGGCACCCTGGCGTGGCGGCGCAGCGTCACCGCCCCCATGATGAAGAACAAGGTGCATGCCAAGACCGGCACCATCACCGGCACCTCCAATCTGGTGGGCTTTATCGATACCGCCGGTGGCCAGCGCAAGGCGTTCGTGATGTTCCAGCGCGGCTTGTCGCAAGACCCGGCGACCCATGATCGCTACCGTGCCAGCAAGGCCCCCTGGCCCTGGACCGTGTTCGAGAAGGGGGTGCTGGAGAGCATCTACCAGCAGCAGCCGATCCAGATTGCCGACGAGAACTGAGGCAATAGAAGCGCTCGAATCACGGTATCGACAATTTCAACTTTAAGTCGTGACGAGGGGGGGATATGCTGTCCCCTGCCTCTTATCAATGGCCTGACCTGACGGTTTCACACAACGGCCTCACCAACGGAGAGAAAAGATGTTTGCAGTGATTTTTGGTCGCCCCGGCTGCCCCTATTGCGTTCGTGCCAAGCAGATTGCCGAGCAGCTGGTTGAACAGCGCGATGATTTCAAATTCCGCTACGTCGATATCCACGCCGAAGGCATCACCAAAGAAGATCTTGCCAAGAGCGCCGGCAAGCCGGTCAACACAGTACCGCAGATCTTCCTGGACGAGCAGCACATCGGTGGCTGCACCGATTTTGAAGCCTACGCCAAAGAGCATCTGGGCCTTTATCAGCAGTAATGCCTCTGTCGCTGGCAACAGCGCAAAAAAATCCGGCGCCATTGGCGCCGGATTTTTTTATGGGGCAATCACAGGATCACGGCGTCAGCGACTGGGCAGCAAAGCGCGCAATGATGGGGTTGTGATCGGAGCTGTCGGTCGCCGGTGAACTCACCTCGACCAGATCCAGATTGCGGTAGTAGAGATGATCCAGCGGGCGACCAAAGGCGGTACGGCGCAAGTCAGGCACCGGCACGGCCTCCTTCAGACCCAACTCTTCAACCAGCTTGCTCAGCCAGAACTGGCGTTTGTCGCTCCAGGTGTTGAAATCACCGGCCAGGATCACCGGCCCCTGATGGCGGCGCACCAGCGCGGTCAAATCATTGAGCTGCTCGCGGAAGGTGGCCATCCCCAGTTCGAAGTTGACCGCATGGAGGTTGATCACCAGCACGCCGTCAGGGTCGCCCTGCAGCGGATAGAGGCTCACCAGCCCGGATTTGGGGATACGCAGCAAGGGCTCGGGGGAGCGCACGCCACAGACGAACGCCTGCGGGGTCTTGGCTACCGTCATCACCCCGAACGACACACCGCCCTGGGTGAAGGCCTGCAGCTGTTGCCACTGGAAATCACCGGCGCGCAGCCAGTCGAGCATCTCGGGACGGGTGGCCGACTCTTGCAGCAGCACCAGATCCTGCCCCTTGGCGTAGCTGTCCATCCCCTCGCGCCAGTTCTTGCGCTGTCCCTTGTAGAGGTTCCAGACCGTGATGCCGAATTCACGGGGCAGCGCCGTGGTCGCCAGCGCCACCAGCGGCGGACGCTGGCAGTCGATACCCGGCACAATCCCATCGGCCGTGACCAGATGGTTCTGATCCGGCACCTCGAAACAGCCTACCAACCCCAGGGTCAGCAGGGAGGTGCCAAGAATGCGATAACTATTTTTCATCGGCTAAACCGCCCGCCTTTGCTTTGTATCTTGACCATCACAAACGTCATCAACGCCGACTAAGCTGATAGTCCCTGTTCCACTCAACCAGAAGGACGCTGTCTCATGGCGAAAGAACTTCGGTACAACGTGACGTTTTATGATCAACAAGGAAACTGTCATCAAGTGGAGCTGGCCACCGTCTACCAGATAAGACGTGACCCGCAGTGCGATCTCTGTCTGTTCGACACCCTTCAGTATGTAGGGTCAGAGGAGATGCTGGAACGCATGATACGGCAAAAAACCGGGCTTGAGCAGGAAATATCCATCATCAACGCCCGGCTTGTTTGATCAGGCACTCACCGGAACCGGGCGGGATTTGCCGTGTTCGTCGATGGCGACATAGGTGAAGATCCCCTCGGTCACACAGTAGCGCTGGGCGTCGTTTTCCCGCAGTACCGGCTTGACCCACACCTCCAGCTTGAGCTTCATGGAGCTGCGGCCGATCTTCATGCAGCGGCCGTAGCAGCAGACCACATCACCCACCTTGACCGGACTGTGGAAGGTCATGCCTTCGACGGATACGGTACAAATACGTCCTTTTGCCAGCTCCTTGGCCATAATGCCCCCACCTATATCCATCTGGGACATGATCCAGCCACCAAAGATGTCGCCATTGGGGTTGGTATCGGCTGGCATTGCCAGGGTTCTCAGCAACAACTCCCCATCGGGGTGACGTTTTGTATCTACCATCATTACCGCCTCTCTCTCATGGATGGCGGCATGATAGGGGGCGATCACCCCCTTGGCAAACCTCAATTACCCGAGGCGGCGAGCTCGGCAAACCAGTGGGCCGGATCGGGCCAGCGATAGTTGAATCCCATCTGCTGACAAATCAGCTGACCGTCGATGGGCTGAAATTCACCGGCAGGCTCGATAAAGACCGGCGCGGGCAGCCCCTGCTGGCGCGCCGCAAAGGGGTAGAACTGCTCGCGGCGCGGATGCACCGGCGCACTCAGATTGAAAACATTCCCGTCCTTGCCCCGCTCCAGCAGCAGCATGCAAGCCGCCACCACATCGTCCAGATGAACCAGATTGACCGACTGGGCGCCGCCATCGAGAGTCTTGCCCGCAAGAAAACGGCCGGGATGGCGATCCGGGCCATAAAGGCCGGAGGGGCGCACAATCATCACCGTCTCGAAACCGGCCGCCAGCACCGCCTGCTCCGCCGCCAGCATCCGCTCGCCACGGGCATGGCGCGGTTTGGGCTGCTCACCCTCTTCTTGACCCGCCCCCCATACCGAGGTGGCGCTGACAAACAGCACCCGCCGGGTGCCATTCGCTTTGGCCAACGCGCAGGCCCTTGCCACCGCTTGCGGATAGTCATCGGTCTTGCTGGGAGGTACGCAGATCACCAGACTCTCGCAGGGGATGGGCCACGCATCCGACATATGGGCAGAAATCGTCAGCGGATGGGCAGCGATCCCCTCCCCCTGCAAACGGGCCACTTTTTCGGTGCTGCTGACCGTCACCGCCACCTGCGTGCCAGCCGCCAACAGGGCTCGCGCCAGCGGCAGCCCGAGCCACCCCGCCCCCAGAATGCCGATCGTCCCGGCGATATGCTGCTCTGTCATCGTCCCTTCTCCTGCTTGACGCTATTTGCCCCGCAGCTTACCTGCCTTGGGAAGAAAAGGAAGCCTTGGCTTGCAGATAGATAAATGCTGTTGAGCTGGTAATATTTGTATCTGTTCTGCGGCAATTTCACTAAATCTCTCTCGCTGTCACATCATTCTATTTTCATTCATCAATAACATATATTTCTGTAGCAACCTCGGCAAAGGAACACTTGACCATCAATATGTTGGCTATGTTTTGCACAACTGGCTAGAGCTATTTATTAAAGCGCTCTGTATATTCAGTAAACACCCAGCCTTCTAACGGCTCACCTTGTTTTTGAGGTATTGCAACCTTTATCCAACTACGATTCTTTTCAAGAACGTATACAGATTGCCCAAAATTTAAAGTCATAATTATCTCTGACTTGATAGATGGTAAAGATCTCAATCGAACCTCATCTCCGCTAATAAATCTGTTTAGAGGTGTTACATCTACACCGATACTTTTAGGAAGTTTTTTAATCGCATTAGTCTGAACTCTACGAGGTTCATCATTGTTCCTTAGAAACTCTTCAATCTCAGGTTTAATGTATATATCAACAGTTATCGGCGCAATTATTTCAGTTATAAACAACAGTATAATAACTTTAAAGAACCCTGGAAGTTTCTGAAGGGCTTCTAATAATGAATGTCGAGATAAACTACTTTCTCTAAGTGTTTCGTTTACTTCAGATAATACACTGGAAATATCAGAGCCATCTTCATATTCAACTAATTCGGCTGAACACTCATAAAAATCAACACTTTGAATCAAGGCCCGATGTTGTTTCAACAAGTTTAATGTCAAAATAAACTCGTTAGGGAGGTGTGTAAGATTATTGAATGCTGGGAAATTTCGCTCAATAGACCTCAGGTATTTTTGTATCCCGAGCTGGGAAAACTCATCCAACCAAGTCAGATTTATTTTGTATTTATTTATGGACTGAGAAAGCAGTGTAACTTCTGGACTAATAATAGACTTTTGAATAGCATTAATACATTCAATTTCCTTCCTCCACGCTGGATTTAGAACAGATTGAATTCTGTCCATCTGTTTCATCCACGGTTGATTCGATAGCGAATAAACCTTTGCGACACCCTCTATATACTGGCTCATTTTACAGGTTCCCTTTAATTATATTTGCACGTAGATTATCCATAATCTTCATTTTTCTCAATGTGCTAGTACTGACGAATTTCTACATAACACCAAACTTTTTCGGAAAATTGTATATTTTTACTCAACAGACAACTCACTTTCTTTCCACACAAAAAGCGGGCCAGTGGCCCGCTTGGTTATATTTCACTCACCCCATACTCACACCGGCGGATGGAAATGGCTGGCTTCGCGAGTGGCCATCTCCTCGTAGGTGGCCCACTTCTGCCACGCCACTTTTTGCGCCACCTGCATCAGCCGCTCGGCCTCCTCCGGATGGCTCTGGGCCAGCACCCGATAACGGGTCTCCTCCTGCCGGTATTCAGCAAGGGGGATGGAGGGGCGCAGGCTGTCGAGGCTGAAGGGGTTCTGCCCCGCACTGCGCAATACCGGGTTGTAGCGCATCAGCGGCCAGTGACCAGAGGCGACGGCCCGTTTTTGCTGGGTCAGGCCAAACTCCATATCGATACCGTGGGCGATACAGTGGCTGTAGGCGATGATAAGCGACGGGCCCGGATAGGCTTCGGCCTCACGCAAGGCCTGCAGCGCCTGCTGCGGGTTGGCACCAAAGGCGATACGGGCAACATAGACGTTGCCGTAGGAGATGGCCTGCAACGCCACATCCTTCTTGGCCAGCGTCTTGCCTCCCGCCGCGAACTTGGCGACGGCGCCGAGCGGGGTCGATTTCGACATCTGGCCGCCGGTGTTGGAGTAGACCTCGGTATCCATCACCAGCACGTTCACATCGCGGCCGGAGGCGAGCACATGATCGAGCCCCGATGAGCCGATGTCATAGGCCCAGCCATCGCCGCCGATAATCCAGACCGAGCGGCGCACCAGCTGATCGATAAGCGACAGCAGCTCGCGGGCCTTGCCGGATTTCACCTCTTCCAGCCGCTCCCGAACTTGCGCGACCCGGGTGCGCTGGGCACGGATCTCCGACTCCAGCCGCTGCGGCGCGCTAATCAGGGTATCGACCAGCTCGGCGCCCAGCTCCCCCTTCATCGCTTCAAGGGCCGCCACCGCCTGACCGTGATGTTGATCGGCGGTGAGACGAAAGCCAAAGCCAAACTCGGCGTTGTCCTCAAACAGGGAGTTCGACCAGGCCGGCCCCTTCCCTTCACCGTTCTTGGCCCACGGGGTGGTCGGCAGGTTGCCGCCGTAGATGGAGGAGCAGCCGGTGGCGTTGGCCACCAACATGCGGTCGCCAAACAACTGGGTCAGCAGCTTGAGGTACGGGGTCTCACCACAACCAGCGCAGGCACCGGAGAACTCGAACAGGGGTTCGAGGAACTGGGTGCCGCGCACCGTGGAGAAGTCCACCCGCTCGCGGGCAGGCCAGGGCAGGCTCTCGAACCAGCGCAGCGCCTGTTTCTGGCCAGCCAGATACGGCGCCTTGTCCATCATGGCGATGGCGCGCTCGCCTTCATGGCTCTCATCCGCTCCGGCCCGCACCGGACAGGCCTGCACGCACTGGCCGCAGCCGGTGCAATCTTCCGGGTAGAGCTGCAAGGTGTAGCGGCTGTCGGGGAAGCCCTTGGCGGTGACGGGCACCGACTGCGCCGCCTCGGGGGCGGTCGCCAGCCAATCCTGATGGTAGAACTTGGCCCGCAGCGCCGCGTGGGGGCAGACAAAGACGCAGTTGCCGCACTGGATGCAGATATCCGAATGCCAAATCGGGATCTCGCGGGCGATATCCCGCTTCTCGAAACGGCTGGTGGCGGTGGGGTAAGTACCGTCCACCGGCAGCATGGAGACGGGGATCAGATCGCCGCGCCCCGCCAGCATCTCTCCGGTGACGCGCTGGACAAACTCGCTGCCACCCGGTGCCAGCGGCAGCGGATAGTCGCTGATCTGCTCCTCACCGGCCGGGATGGCCACCTGATGGAGATGAGCCAGGGTGTCATCCACCGCCGCGAAGTTGCGCTCGACCACCTCGGGTCCCTTGCGGGCATAGCTCTTCTCGATGCTCTCCTTGATCAGCGCAATCGCCTCATCCCGCGGCAAGATGCCAGCCAACGCGAAGAAGCAGGTCTGCATAATGGTGTTGATGCGATTGCCCATGCCGTTGCGCTCGGCCACCCGATCCCCATCGATGCAGTAGAGGCGGATATCGAGGGCGCGGATGCGGGCGCGCAGTCGCTCGGGCAGCTCGGCCCAGACCCGGTCAGGCTCATAGGGAGCATTGAGCAGCAGGGTCGCCCCTTCGGCGGCATGTTCCAGCAGATCGACCGACTCGACAAAACCCCACTGGTGGCAGCCGATAAAGCTCGCCTGCTCGATAAGCCAGGGGGCATCGATTGGCTCTGGACCAAAGCGCAGGTGGGAGACGGTGCGCGAGCCCGACTTTTTGGAGTCGTAGACGAAGTAGCCCTGAGCGTGGAAGCCCTCCAGCTCGCCGATGATCTTGATGCTGTTCTTGTTGGCGCCCACCGTGCCGTCGGCACCGAGGCCGAAGAAGAGCGCCCGTACCCGACTGGCGGGCTCCAGATCGCCGATGGGGTGCCATGCCAGACTGAGGCCCGACACATCGTCCACAATCCCCACGGTAAAGCGGGGGCGCGGCGCATCGGATGCCAGCTCCTCGAACACAGCCGCGCACATGGCGGGGGTGAACTCTTTGGAAGAGAGGCCGTAGCGACCGCCGCTGAGCCACGGCAGCCGCTTGATAAGGCCGCGCTGCAAGCCGTCGATCAGCGCGCTCTGCACATCCAGCAGCAGCGGCTCGCCACCTGCCCCCGGCTCCTTGGTGCGATCCAGCACCGCCATGCGCCGCACGCTCTGCGGTAGCGCATCGAGCAGCGCCTGTACCGGGAAGGGGCGATAGAGGCGAATGACCAGTACCCCTGTCTTGCGATCCTGCCGGTTGAGCCAATCCACAGTCGTGCGGGCGGTGGCCGCTCCCGAGCCCATCAGCACGATGACATCGGTGGCATCGGGCGCGCCGTGATACTCCACCAGCCGGTAGTGACGACCGGTCAGCTCGCCGAGGTTGTCCATGCACTGCTGCACCCGTGCCGGTACCGCCTCGTAGAAGGGGTTGACGCTCTCGCGGGACTGAAAATAGGTATCCGGGTTCTGGGCGGTGCCGCGCATCACCGGATGATCCGGGTTCAGCGCCCGTGCGCGGTGGGCGCGCACCCAGTCGTTATCGATCAGCGCCCGGATCTCGTCTTTATGCAGCGCGGTGATCTTGTTCACCTCGTGGGAGGTACGGAACCCGTCGAAGAAGTGGATAAAGGGCACCCGGCACTGCAGGGTGACACTGTGGGCGACCAAGGCCAGGTCCTGCGCCTCCTGCACCGAGCCGGAGGCTAGCATGGCAAAGCCGGTGCTGCGCGCCGCCATCACATCCTGATGGTCGCCAAAAATTGACAGCCCCTGCGCCGCCAGAGAGCGGGCCGCTACATGGAACACCGCCGAGGTCAATTCACCGGCGATCTTGTACATGTTGGGCAGCATCAGCATCAGCCCCTGACTGGCGGTAAAGGTGGTGGCGAGCGCCCCCGCCTGCAGGGCGCCGTGTACCGTGCCGGCCGCTCCCCCTTCACTCTGCATCTCTACCACGGTGGGGATGTTACCCCACAGGTTGGTCTGCCCTTCTGCTGCCCAGGCATCGGCCAGTTCGGCCATGGTCGAGCTCGGGGTGATGGGGTAGATGGCACACACTTCGCTCAGCTGATACGCCACCCGGGCCGCGGCTTCGTTGCCGTCAACCATGATCAGTTCATGTTTCATTGGGACTCCTCCGGTTGACGCAGCTCGATGGCGTGACAAGGGCACTGGTCGTGACAGGCACCACAGCCGGTGCAGCGCTCGGCATCCACCTGATAGCCTTTGCCCGGCCCCAGCTTGGCGATGGCCTGCTCGGGGCAGCTACCGTAGCAGCCGTCACACTCGAAGCAGTTGCCGCAGGAGTAGCAGCGCGCAGCCTCGTAGCGGGCTGCCGTCTCGTCCAGCCCGCCGATGATCTCGCCAAAGTCGTCCCGCGCCGAAGGCGGTTTGACCGGCTGGCTGCTGGCAGGGGCATGGGTCTGGAACCAGAGCTGCAACTGCTCCGGCCCCACCAGGGGGTAGGAGAGCGGTTTGTGATAGTGGCGACCACGCAGCCAGGCATCCATATGGCGTGCCGCCTTCTTGCCGTGACCGGTGGCGATGGTAACGGTGCGCTCGGAGGGCACCATATCGCCACCGGCAAACAGACCCGGCACGTCCGTCATCAGGTTCTCGCCAACCTGTACCACCCCCTCCTTGTTGACCCGCACGCCGGGGATGCTCTCCAGCACGCTCAAGTCCACCTCCTGACCGAGCGCCAGAATAAGGGAGTCCGCTTCGAGGGTTTCAAACTTGCCGGTGGGCACTGGCTTGCCCTCGGCATCCAGCGCCATCACCTCCACTTCGATATTGGTACTATCGAGCTGGCGGATGGTGCGCAGCCAGTTGATCTTGATCCCCTCCTCCTCGGCCTCGTCGGCTTCAAAGGCGTGGGCCGGCATATGGTCGCGGTCGCGGCGGTAGATGATCATCGCCTCTTCAACGCCCAAACGGCGGGCGGTGCGAGCCGCGTCCATGGCGGTATTGCCGCCGCCGTAGATGGCCACCCTCCGCCCCAGTTTGGGCGGCGGCAAGCCTTTCTCTTCGGCCAGACTGGCCTGTTCGAGGAAACTCACCGCATCGAGGATCTTGCCCGCTTCCCGGGCCGGAATATCGACCCGCTTGGCCAGATGGGCGCCGATGGCCATAAAGACGGCGTCAAAGCCCCCCTCGTCGCGCTCGCGCAGCACATCCTCCACCTTGTGGTTGAGAGTCAGCGTCACCCCGGCCGCCACGATGCGGGCCACCTCCCGATCCAGCACGTCGCGGGGCAGACGGTAGGCAGGAATACCGAAACGCAGCATGCCGCCCGCCAGTGGCCCCGCTTCGCGGATCTCCACCTGATGGCCGAGCCGGTTGAGGTGCCAGGCGCAGGAGAGACCGGAGGGGCCGGCGCCAATGACCAGCACCTTCTTGCCGCTGGCAGGGGCAGGTGGCGCTGGCTGCCAGCCACGGGCCAGCGCTTCGTCGCCGAGGAAACGCTCGATGGCGTGGATAGATACGGATTCATCCACCTGCCCGCGGTTGCAGGCGCTCTCGCAGGGGTGATAGCAGACCCGGCCATGAATGGCGGGCAAGGGGTTCTCTTCGATCAGGGTCTGCCAGGCCGCCTCAAAACGGCCGGCCTGCGCCAAAGAGAGCCAGGCCTGGATATTTTCTCCGGCCGGGCAGGCGTGATTGCAGGGTGGCAGGGCCGGCCGCCAGACGGGTAGCCGGGTACGCACCGGGCCTGTTCCCGTTTTCAGGGAGAGATCCGGCAATGGGGTCATGTCCAGTTGTTTGCTCATACATTGCTTTCTTCTTTTTGTGTGACAGGCCCCACCCGATGGCGCTTGATACCGTTTAGCCGAGGCTGACGGTGGCCGGATGAGGAAGAAGCGAAAGCGTTAGAAACTGGGAACTGACCTGATAATGGCGGCTTTTTTGTACTGATTCGCGAATCAGGATCAAAAAATGTTGCATTAAATGGGTGGTTTTAAACAGAACGTGACCGGGATAACATCTTTCCCGCTTGACTCCACTCCTTACCTCGCCACGGTTGCGGCCAAGCGGGCAAAAACCGGATAGCCCGGTTGCCCCTCTGCGATTTTTTGCAAAAAAAACTGCATCTATCGAACCAGCATCTCTGCGCCCCGCAAAGAGATTGCCCCTCGCAGTGGGAACCGTTATGTTCCCCTTTTTCCAGGCGAAAGCGCCGCTTCACAAGGATACGAAGATGCCAAGGCTAGACAGCATTCACCTCTACCCCATCAAATCGACCGCCGGCATGCCTCAGGCACGCGCCCGGATCACCCAGGAGGGGCTCGCAGGGGATCGCCGCTACATGGTGGTCAAGCCTGATGGCACCTTCATCACCGCCCGTACCCACCCCCAATTGCAGCAGGTGGTTGCAACTCCAGTTGCAGGCGGCCTGCAACTGAACTATCCGGGGTTCGAGCCACTCGCCCTGCAAGAGTCCGACTTCAGCCGAGTCCCGCAAGCGACAGGGGTCTGGGGCGATCGCTTCACCGCCCTGCATACCACCCCCATCGCCGACAGCTGGCTGAGCCGGGTCGCTGGCGAACCGGTAGCGCTGCTTTGGCTCGGTGAAGAATCCGACCGTTTTCGGGAAAAGACCGGCACCCGGGTCAGCTTTGCCGACGGTTATCCGCTGCTGCTGATAAGTCAGGCCTCCCTTGAGGATCTCAATCTGCGCTCCGATGCGCTGCACCAGATGAGCCAGTTTCGCACCAATCTGGTGGCGAGCGGCACCCGCCCCTTCGAGGAGGACAGCTGGGTGCGCATCCGCATCGGCGAGGTGGAGTTTCAGGTCGCCAAGCCCTGCAGCCGCTGCATCATGACCACAGTGGAAGCGGGCACCGATCGCTTCAATGCCCTCAAAGAGCCGCTGGCGACCCTCACCCGTTACCGGCGAGGCGAGGATGGCGAGGTCTACTTCGGCCAGAACCTGATCGCCCTGAACGAGGGGTGGATTGAAGCGGGTAGCGAGATCGAGGTACTGGAGCGCAAGCGCCCTGCCCCCTACCCTGACGGCGCACCGAAAAAGCGCGAGCTGATCTGCGTGGCCCGCGAACCGCTGGCCCGGGATCTGGAGACCTTCTGGTTCGAAGCCGCCGATGGCGAGCCACTGCCCGACTACCTGCCGGGCCAGCATCTGCCCATCAGCCTCGATATCAAAAACGAGCGGGTTCAGCGCCGCTATACCCTGAGCTCTACGCCGGATCGGCCGGAGCGCTACAGCATCAGCGTCAAGAAGGTCGGGGGTGGTCGCATCTCACACTGGCTGCACCAGCAGATGCAGGTGGGCAACACCCTGCTGGCCGCAGCGCCGGCTGGCGAGTTTCACCTTGGTGCCGAGCGCTCGCTTCTGCTGCTCTCGGCAGGCTCCGGCGTCACCCCCATGCTGGCGATGGCCCGCACTCTGGCCCTGCGCGGCGAGCTCGGCGATGTCCACTTCATGCACCTGTGCCGCAGCGAAGCGGATATTCCGGCAGCCAGCGAGCTGCACGCCATGGCGCAGCAGGGGATGACCCTCACCATTATCCTGAGCCAGCCGGACAGTCACTGGCAGGGGCAGCAAGGGCGGCTCGGCGATGAGCATCTCGAGCTGGTCAAAGGGTTGGCCGGACGGGAGGTGTTTATCTGCGGCCCCCACGGCTTTATGGCCGATGCGGCGGCAAAAGTGGCTGCGCGCGGCGTGCCTGCCGCACGCATCAGACAGGAGAGCTTTGGCGGCGCCATTCTCTCGGTTGCCCGCGCTCATCAGCCAGTGCAACTGCGCATCGGTGAGCGGGAGTTTGCCGGCAACAATCAGGGCACCATCCTCGATCAGGCCAGCAAGCAGGGGGTGGATCTCCCCTGGAGCTGCCGCGCCGGCATCTGCGGCAGCTGCAAGCAGACGCTGGTCTCGGGCGAGGTGGCGCATCCCGACGCCCCCGCCATCAGCGCCGCCGAGCGAGCCGAGGGCAAGATCCTCACCTGCTGCGCAGTGCCGCTGACCGACCTCGTTATCAAATAAGGTGATCGAGCCGCGATAATGCGCGGACAATGAAAAACGGCTGCCGAGGCAGCCGTTTTGCTTGGTAGAAACTGGCGAGATTAACCGCGCAGAGCGGCGATCCGCTGTTCGATGGGCGGGTGGCTCATGAACAGCTCGCTCATGGAGCGCTTTCCGTTGATGCCAAATGCCATCATGGAGCCTTCCAGCTGCGGCTCGGCACCGCGGGAGAGGCGCTCAAGGGCGGCGATCATCTTGTCACGGCCGGCCAGCTTGGCGGCACCGGCATCGGCGCGGAACTCACGCTGACGGCTGAACCACATGACGATGATGGAGGCGAGCACGCCAAACACCATCTCCAGCACGAACACGGTGATCATGTAGGCAAAGCCACCGGTGCTGCTGCTCTCTTCATCATTGTTGGAGCTGAAGAAGTTGCTGATAACGCCAGCCACGATGCGGGCGAAGAACATCACGAAGGTGTTCACCACACCCTGGATCAGGGTCAGGGTCACCATGTCGCCGTTGGCCACGTGGCTCACCTCGTGGGCCAGCACCGCTTCTGCCTCGTCGCGGCTCATGCTGTAGAGCAGGCCGGAGGAGACAGCCACCAGCGAATCATCGCGGCGAGCACCGGTAGCAAACGCGTTCATCTCGGGAGAGTCGTAGATCCCCACTTCCGGCATCTGGATCCCGGCTTCACGGGCCTGACGGGCCACAGTGCTTACCAGCCAGTGCTCGGTCTCGTTGCGGGGTTGCTCGATCACCTGGACGCCATAGCTGCGCTTGGCCATCCACTTGGACATCAGCAAGGAGATAAAGGAACCGCCAAAACCGAACACGGCACAGAAGACCAACAGGCCGGAAATACTGGACTTGTTGATACCCAGAACCGAGAACAGGATATTGAGTACCACCCCCAGCACCAGCATGACGGCCAGGTTGGTCACCAGGAATAGTATTATTCGCTTCATATTGACTCCTTGTGAGAATAACGGACATGGCCGGGGTTCATTGAACCTCCCTATCACCATGTTATGGATGGCATTTTAGGGAGATTCGATGAATGTTCGCTGAATATGCCGTCACAGCAGTGGCGAGATATCGAGGCGGCCCTGCAGGTTAGCTTCAAACGGATTGTTTATAAAGGGAATTTCCCCCAGGAATGGCGCAGGCAACAAGCCCCTGAGAGTGTCCAGATTTTCCTGATAGTGGCTCATCGAGCTGTGCAGCCGATTAATAACCCAGCCTGCGACCGGCAGCTGATCGTTGCGGATGGCGGCAAAGGTGAGCAGGGCATGGTTGAGGCAGCCAAGCTTGGCCCCCACCACCAGAATCACCGGCATGTTCTCCTGCTTCACCCAGTCCGACAGCAGGTGCTTGCGATCCAGCGGCAGATACCAGCCTCCCGCCCCTTCGACGATGGCAAGCTCGGCCCCCGCCTGCTCAATCTTGCGCAGCCCCTCGCTCAGCCCCTGCAGGCTGATGGGCTGGCGCGCCTCGCTGGCCGCGATGTGCGGCGCAATCGGCGGCTCGTAGGCATAGGGGTTGACCGTCTCGTAGGGCAGCGGCAGGCTCGCCGCCTCCTGCAACAGGACGGCATCGAGGTTGCGCAGCCCCTCGGGCGTGCGGGCACATCCGGCCGAGACCGGCTTGTAACCCGCGCACTTGATTCCCTGTGCGCTGAATTCCCGCAGCAGGGTGCGCGCTACCAGCGTCTTGCCTGCGTCCGTGTCGGTGCCGGTGATAAAGAATGACTTCATAATGCTCTCTCCTTGGCAGGAGAGGGCCCAACGCGCCCCTCCCCCTCATACTCTGGCTGGTTCAGCAAGGTTTGCCGAGCCGCCCCAGACAGACCCGGTAACTGGCCACCAGCTGGCCATCGGGCTGACGAAATGCTTCATACGCCTGAGCCAGCCGCTGCAATCTGGCGCGACCGCTCAGTCCGGCCGGTGCACTGCGGGCACACTCATCATTGATCTGATTTGCCCCGATCCCCTTGAGATCGCGCAACAACTGCGGCAATTCAAGATAGGCAAGATCCCAGTTTCTGCACTCAAGCCCCGGGGCAATGGCGCCCGCCGATAACAACGCCTGCTCCAATTGTGGCAGGCCAAGGAAGCGGTTGACATGGGCTCGGCCATCTACTTGCTGCCAGGCTGTGCGCAGTTGCCAGAGCGATTCATCGAGCAGGGTGGAAAAGAAGATCTGGCCACCGGGTTTGACCACCCGCAGCAGCTCGGCGAAAGCCTGCGCTGGTCGCTCGCACCACTGCAGCGCAAGGCTGGAAAATACCCAGTCAAAGGCGTTGTCGGCAAAGGGGAGCTGCTCGGCATCGCCGCATACCAGTCGGGCGCCGCTGCCGCGCAGGGCCGCCTGCTCCAGCATGCCGGGGGCAAGATCCAGCCCGGTCAGCCCGGCGCAGCGGGTAGCAAGATGAGGCAGGAAGAAGCCGGTGCCGCAACCCAAATCGAGCCCGCAGCCCTGACGCTCCTCATGTACACCAGCCGCGATCATCAGCTCGAGCAGCGCCAGCCCCACCTCCTGCTGAAAGCGGGCATGGGCGTCGTAGTGACGAGCCGCCGCCCCGAAACGACGGGCGAGCTGCGCCTTGTCTACCGTTTGAAAACGCTCAGCCATGGCGAGCCTCCCCAACCGTTGTTGCAGCAGGGCTGGCACCCAAGGCATCAAGCAGGCGATCCACATCCTGCTCGCGGTGGGCTGCACTCAGAGTAATGCGCAGCCGCGCCGTACCGACCGGCACCGTGGGCGGGCGAATGGCGCTCACCCAGACGCCGCGCTCCCGCAGTCGCTCGGCCAGTTGCAGCGCAGCAGAGATCTCCCCCACCAGTAGCGGCTGGATGGGGGTGGCGCTCGCCCCCAGCTGCCAACCCTGCGCCTGCGCCCCTTGCCGGAAGCGGGCGATCAGCTGACCAAGATGGGCGCGAGCCTCATCGGCGGCACGTACCAGCTCGATGCTCTTGCTGACCGCGCAAGCCTGCGCGGCGGGCATATGGGTGCTGTAGACATAGTGGCGGGCGAAGTTGACCAGATACTCCACCAGCTCGCGACTACCGCCAACAAAGGCACCGGCGACGCCAAGCGCCTTGCCAAAAGTGCCCATCTGGATGTGTACGCTGGCTGGATCTACTCCCTGCGCCGCCAGCGTGCCGCGCCCCTCGGGGCCCAGCACGCCGAGACCGTGAGCATCGTCGATCATCAGCCAGTTGCCGCTCCGGGCGGCGAGGGTTGAGAGCTCGCGCCAAGGGCCCTGATCCCCGTCCATGCTGAACACCCCTTCCGAAACAATCAGTCCACGATTTGGCTCAAGCTGCCGTTCAAGGGCCGCCATATCGTTGTGGGCAAAGCGCTTCATCTTGCAGGGGAGCTGGCTGCCCATCTCCTGCAGGGAGGCGTGGTTGAGTTTGTCCTGCCACAGCAGGTGTTCCTTGCCGAGCAACGCTTTAAGCACCGCCTGATTGGCCGAAAAACCGCAGTTGAACAGCAGCACCGCCTCCACTCCGAGCCACTCGGCCAGGGTTTCCTCGAGCTCTTGGTGGGCACGGCTGTAACCGGTGACCAGCGGCGAGGCGCCGGCGCCCGCGCCATAGCGCTCAATCCCCGCTTTGAAGGCAGTTTTGATGGCGGGATGATCCGCCAGACCCAGATAGTCGTTGGCGGAAAAGTTGAGGTAGTCGCGCCCCGCCACCCTGAGCCACCCGCCACTCGCCCCGTCGGTCGCGATGCGATTGCGCAGCAGACCCTCCAGCTCGCGCTCGGCCAGCGCCATGCCCAACCCAAAGGGGCCCGTTACTGCAGGGCCGTTCATGACTGCGCGACCCCGGCTCGGGGGCGGGTGGCGTCATAAAAGAGATCGCTTGGTTCGCTCTGGCGGCTCATCTCGGCCAGCAACTCCTCTTCTTGGACCTGATCCGGCTTCTGGGCCCGCTGGGCAGGACGAATGCCGAGCCGCTTGAACAGCTGCATATCGCTGTTTTCGTCCGGGTTGGGGGTGGTCAGCAGTTTGCAGCCATAGAAGATGGAGTTGGCGCCCGCCATAAAGCACATCGCCTGCATCTGCTCGTTCATCTTCTCCCGCCCGGCGGAGAGGCGCACATGGGAGGTCGGCATCATGATCCGCGCCACGGCGATGGTGCGGATAAATTCGAACGGATCGAGGTTCTCCTGACCCTCCAGAGGCGTCCCCTTTACCTTGACCAGCATGTTGATGGGCACACTCTCCGGGTGGCGCGGCAGGTTGGCCAGCGCCATCAAGAGGCCCGCCCGATCTTTCGCCTGCTCACCCATGCCGACGATGCCGCCGGAGCAGACCTTCATACCGGCGCTGCGCACATGTTCCAGCGTATCGAGCCGATCCTGATAGGTGCGGGTGGAGATGATCTCGCCGTAAAACTCCGGCGAGGTGTCGAGGTTGTGGTTGTAGTAATCAAGCCCCGCGGCCCCCAGACGCGCCGCCTGATCGGCGGTGAGCATCCCGAGCGTCATGCAGGTCTCCATACCGAGCCCGCGCACCTCCTCGATCATCCGGATGATGTAGGGCATGTCCTTCTCTTTGGGGTTGCGCCAGGCGGCCCCCATGCAGAAACGGGACGAGCCATTGGCCTTGGCTTCGCGGGCCCGCTCCAGCACCTTCTCCACCTCCATCAGCCGCTCGGCCTCAAGGCCGGTGTGATAACGGGCGCTTTGGGGGCAGTATTTGCAATCCTCCGGGCAGGCACCGGTCTTGATGGAGAGCAGGGTGCTCACCTGCACTTCGTTCGGGTCAAAGTGGGCGCGGTGGACACTCTGGGCCTGAAACAGCAGATCGTTGAATGGCAGGGCAAACAGGGCCTGAACCTCGGCGAGCGTCCAGTCATGACGAAGGGCGTGACCGCCCGCGGTGAGAGCATTCATACATGGCTTCCGGTTGTTATTGGTGGGATCCTGTGCCCGCCATCCTTGCAAAAGGTCTTTGCAAGAGCGTGAGCGCAAAACCCGCTGCCGGGCTCGTGCGAACGAGATCTGCGCAGAGCCAAGTGGCTGAAATTGTTGGCTAGTGTAGAGAGCCCGCGTAGACTGTCAACACCGACCAGATCAAACCAATTGACAACAGAACAGAAAATGACCAACCAAGAATTCGACCTGCACCATGTGTGGCACCCCTACACCTCTCTCACTCACCCCCTGCCCTGCTATGAAGTGGCCAGCGCCAAGGGGGTGAAGATCACCCTCAGCGATTGCCGTGAACTGGTGGATGGCATGAGCTCCTGGTGGGCTTGCGTGCACGGCTATCAGGTGCCGGAACTGGACGCCGCCGCCACCGCCCAGCTCGGCAAGATGTCCCACGTGATGTTTGGCGGCCTCACCCACGCCCCGGCGGTCGAGCTCTGCCGCAAGCTGGTGGAGATCACTCCGAAGGGGCTGGATCGGGTCTTTCTGTCGGATTCCGGCTCGGTAGCGGTGGAAGTGGCGCTCAAGATGGCGCAGCAGTACTGGCACGCCAAAGGGACGCCCAGAGCCAAGTTTGTCGCCCTGCGCAACGGCTATCACGGCGATACCTTTGGCGCCATGAGCGTCTGCGACCCGGATGGCGGCATGCACGAGCTCTACAAGGGGTTTCTGCCGGAACACTATTTTGTCGAAGCGCCTAGCTGTCGCTTCCACGCCGAGTGGGACGAGCAGTGCGTGGTGGAGTTGGCCACACTCATGGCGGATCACCACGAGGAGATAGCCGCCATCGTGCTTGAGCCCATCGTGCAAGGGGCTGGCGGCATGCGCTTCTACCATCCCCGCTACCTGCAGTGGGTGCGCGCCCTGTGCGACGAGTTCGGCGTACTGCTCATCGCCGACGAAATCGCCACTGGCTTTGGCCGCACCGGCCAGCTGTTTGCCTGCGACTGGGCCGGCATCACTCCCGACATCATGTGTCTGGGCAAGGCGCTCACCGGCGGCTATCTCACCCTCTCGGCGACCCTCACCACCGAGCATGTCGCCCGCACCATCTGTGACGGCAAGGCGGGGGTCTTTATGCACGGCCCCACCTTTATGGGCAATCCGCTTGCCTGCGCGGTGGCCAACGCCTCCATCGAGTTGCTGCTCGCCTCGCCGTGGCAGGAGCGGGTGCGCGCCATCGAACATCAACTGCGTACCGAGCTGGTGGAATTGACTCTCAACCCGGCGGTCGCGGATGTGCGGGTGCTCGGTGCCATCGGGGTGGTGGAGATGAAGGAGCGGGTGGACGTGGCGCGCATCCAGCGCAAGTTTGTCGAACTGGGCGCCTGGATCCGCCCCTTTGGCAAGCTGGTCTACCTGATGCCCCCCTTCGTGATCACCCCCGAAGAGCTGCGGGTGTTGACCGGTGCCATCAGCCAGGCGATTGCCGAGGGCGAGTTTTAAACATCATCGCGGGCGGCCTCACCGGTCGCCCGTCTGTGGCATCCCCATTTGATATATAAAGAGGGCAAGTTTATGCACCTCACCCCCGTTCACTTGCCGGAATGTGAGCAAAACACCAGACCTGAGGCGCCAAGAGGGGTAGACTGCTGCGGTTTTACCATAAAGAAAGATTGCTCATGCGCCTCTCCATTGCTGCCAAAATCAACTTTTTCCTGCTCTTCATCTTCTCCATGGTACTGGTCTTCTCCGCCGCCTATCAGGCGGTGCGCGAGCGCGATCTCATCCTGAGCCTCATCAAGGAGCAGAGTCAGGAGCAGACCGAAGCCTACTTCGACGGCCTCAACATGCTGATGCTGACCGGCAAGATGGATGCCCGCGACACCCTGCGCGCCAAGTTTCTCGAGCACGCTCATGTGGAGGATGCCCGCATCGTCCGTGGCGACGCGGTAAGCAAACAGTTCGGGCCGGGACGCCCCGCAGAGCAGGGCAAGGATGACTATGACCAGCTGGCGCTGGCGGGCAAAGGGAGCCTGGAGGTGGTGCACAACGGCATGCACAGCCGGCTGGTGGTGACCCGTCCGCTGCTGGCCAAGAAGGATTTTCGCGGCACCGACTGCACCAGCTGCCATCTTGTGCCGGAGAATACCGTGCTCGGCGCCGTCCGTTTCGATTACTCCCTCGACTCCCTCTTTACCCGGGTCGAGCAGAATATCCTCACCTCGGCGCTGATCCTCACCGGCATCTTCGGGCTGGGGCTGCTGCTGACCCTCTGGGTCATCCGCACCTGGATCGTCCGCCCCCTCAACCAGCTGACCCGCTCCATGGAAGAAGCCACCGACATGCATGACTTCGGCCACCGGCTGGAGGGAGACGATGGCGACGAGATTGGCCGGCTGGCGCTGGCCTACAACCAGATGCTCGACAGCGTGGAGCGTCAGCTTGGCAAGCGTCCCGCTTGCAGCAAACGGGATCATGAACAGACCCGAACTACGGGCCAACAAGAAGACTAGAGGTAGTAGAAGAGCAGGCTGGCGATAAGGATAAGCAGGAGGATCGCCAGATGGACGTGGCGGGCATCCTCCCGGCGGCGATGACGCTTGCGGCCGACAAATAGCGCCACCAGGGTCAGCAGACAGCAACCCCACAGCCCGTGCAGCAGCCAGGGGGTAAAAACCGGATCCCATCCGGCCCGCACGCTCTCGCCGCCATAGACCAGAAAACCGTAAGCTCGCTCGGGGCGGGCATGGTGATAGAGGGAGAGCAGCACGATAAAGCCACCCCAGCAGAGCAGTACCAGCCCCTGCAACAGCCGTGTCAGCCAATCGGGCCCCTGCCGCCGATCTTTCACTCGCCTCTCCTGCCCCGCGACCCCATATCGGGTGAACCATGCCGAAAACCCCACCAGAGTCCGACATTTTTGCTTGTTTATCAAACCCGCGCGGGTAAGATTAACGGCTTAGTCTGCCATGATGGGCCAATGATTGCCCGGGCCAGACCCATAGCGCTGCAAAGAACAAGCTGGAGACAATATTTCGATGACGCACGCATCCGTAGTTGATGTGCTGACCGGTAAACATGCGGTTGGCACCACCCTGACTGTACGAGGGTGGATCCGGACTCGCCGTGATTCCAAGGCGGGGATCTCATTTTTGGCCATTTCCGATGGCTCCTGTTTCCATCCGGTACAGGCAGTCGTCCCCAATACCCTGGCCAATTACGAGAATGAAGTGCAGCGTCTGACCACAGCTTGCTCCGTGGAAGTGACTGGCGTCGTGACCGAATCTCAGGGCAGCGGCCAGGCGTTCGAACTGCAGGCCACCGAAGTCAAGGTTGTCGGCTGGGTCGAAGATCCGGACACCTACCCGATGGCCGCCAAGCGCCACAGCATCGAGTACCTGCGTGAACAGGCTCACCTGCGCCCGCGCACCAACATCGTTGGCGCCGTGACCCGGGTTCGTCACTGCCTGGCTCAGGCCATCCACCGCTTCTTCCACGAAGAGGGTTTTGTCTGGGTAGCGACCCCGCTCATCACCGCCTCTGACACCGAAGGTGCCGGCGAGATGTTCCGCGTCTCTACCCTGGACATGGAAAACCTGCCGCGCACCGACGCCGGCAAGGTGGACTACAACGAAGATTTCTTCGGCAAAGAGGCCTTCCTGACCGTATCCGGCCAGCTGAACGCCGAAACCTATGCCTGTGCCCTCTCCAAGGTCTACACCTTCGGCCCGACCTTCCGCGCCGAAAACTCCAACACCAGCCGTCACCTGGCCGAGTTCTGGATGGTGGAGCCGGAAGTGGCCTTCAACAATCTGGAAGATAACGCCGCGCTGGCCGAAGCCATGCTGAAGTACGTCTTCAACGCCGTACTGACCGAGCGCCGCGACGATCTGGAGTTCTTTGCCCAGCACGTGGACAAGGATGCCATCGGCCGTCTGGAGCGTTTCGTCTCCTCCGACTTCGCCCAGATCGACTACACCGACGCCATCGAAGTGCTGCAGAACTGCGGCAAGAAGTTCGAGTTCCCGGTCTCCTGGGGTATCGACCTCTCCTCCGAGCACGAGCGCTATCTGGCCGAGGAGCACTTCAAGTCTCCGGTAGTCGTGAAGAACTACCCGAAAGATATCAAGGCCTTCTACATGCGCCTCAACGACGACGGCAAGACCGTTGCCGCGATGGACGTACTGGCTCCGGGGATCGGCGAGATCATCGGTGGCTCCCAGCGTGAAGAGCGTCTGGAGGTGCTGGATGCCCGCCTGGCCGAGATGGGCCTGAAGCAGGAAGATTACTGGTGGTATCGCGACCTGCGCCGCTACGGCACCGTGCCGCACTCCGGTTTCGGTCTGGGCTTCGAACGTCTGGTGGTCTACGTGACCGGTATGGGCAACGTCCGCGACGTGATCCCCTTCCCGCGTACCCCGCGTACCGCCGAGTTCTGATAACGACAACCTGTCGCACAGATCTGAAAAGCCGACCTTCGGGTCGGCTTTTTTATTGCCCGCTTTATGGCGATACTCAGGATCAATCGGCACAAGGAATCTGCAGCCCATGGGATATCGCCTGCTCCTGCTACTGTTACTGCTCTCTCCGCTGCGGCTAATGGCCGAAACCGTCCGCCTGACCACGCTGGAGTGGCCCCCGTTTACCACCCAAAGCCTGCCCGATGGCGGCCTCACCGGTCATATCATCAAGCGCGTCTTTGCCGAGGCGGGGCTGGAGGTGGAATTCGATTTTTTCTCCTGGCAGCGGACGGTGTGGCTCGCCTCCGATCCGGCCCACGGCTATATCGGCTACTTCCCCGAATATCTGGCCGATAACCAGAGCGACAAGTGGCGCATCTCCGCCAGCGTGGGAGACAGCGTGCTGGGGCTGGCGCAGAAAGCGGGCAAGCCCATCCCCTGGCAACGGCTTGAGGATCTGGTGCCCTACCGGATCGGCGTGGTGGCGGGCTACGTCAACACCCGGGAATTTGACGCCATGATGGCGAGCCAGCAGCTCCACACCTTTGCCGTGGATGGTGATCACCTCAACTTGCGCAAGCTGCAGCGCGACCGGCTCGATCTCGCCGTCATCGACCGGGATGTCTTCTATTGGCTGATCCGCCACGATGACAAGCTCCATCCCGAGCAGCTGCAGTTCAATCCGAAGATCCTCGAGCACAAGAGCCTGCACATCATGTTCCGCCCCGACCAGCAGGCATTGCAGCAGCGGGTGGACAAGGCACTGGCCAGACTCGATATCCAGAAACTGAGCGAGGAGTACCAGCGCCGCTATCTGGCCGAGAAATAAGGACTCTTTCGGGATGAACGGCAAAAGACCGCCACTGCCGAAAAAAACATCCGAAGAGCCCCCTTTTTACCCCTCTTGTCCTCCTGCCAATCATCTGCAACCTGTTTTCATTTGCCTCCCTTCTTCCATGCTTTTACACCACCCTATCGGGCAAGATGCCCCTGCTTAAGGGATGGCAACCGGATGAAAAAATGATGGATTTGTTATTAGGTGGTTTTTAAGTGGTTTAATCAAAAATTCATCGAGTTATTGAAGTAACTCAATTTTTTCACTTTTGCAGGGGAGCAAAATAATAACTAACCCTTTTGGGCTAATTAAAAACAGACAATGACAATTCATGGTTCAGGCTACCCGCGGCAACATGGGTTGAATCACACGAGGTAATGGAATGATCTTGATGGAATTTTTGGTGGTACTCGGCTGCTTGCTGCTCGGTACCCGCTTTGGTGGCATGGGGCTTGGTCTCATCAGTGGTATCGGTCTCTTCCTGCTGACCTTCGTTTTCGGTCTGGTTCCGGGCGAACCACCGGTGCAGGTAATGCTGACCATTCTGGCGGTGATCGGTTGCGCCGCCACCCTGCAGACCGCCGGCGGTCTCAACCTGATGATGCAGGTAGCCGAGCGTCTGCTGCGCCGTCACCCGCAATACATCACTATCCTGGCACCGCTCACCACCTGGACCCTCACCTTCCTGTGCGGTACCGGCCACGTGGTCTACACCATGTTCCCCATCATCGCCGACATCGCGCTGCAGAAGAACATCCGTCCCGAGCGCCCGATGGCTGTCGCCTCCGTTGCATCCCAGATGGCCATCTGCGCCTCGCCGGTATCGGTTGCCGTGGTCTCCATGGTCTCCATTCTGGCTGCTGGCCACGGTATCGGTCAGGCCTATGGTCTGCTCGACATCCTGATGGTCGCCATCCCCTCCTCCCTGACCGGCGTTATCGTGGCGGCCCTGTGGAGCCTGCGCCGCGGCAAGGATCTGGACAAGGACGAGGAGTTCCAGGCCAAGATCCAGGATCCGGAGCAGCGCGCCTTCATCTACGGTGGTGGCGAGACCCTGCTCAACACCAAATTCCCGAAAGAGGCCTACTGGTCTACCTGGATCTTCTTCGCCGCCATCGCTGCCGTGGTGCTGCTGGGTGCCGATGAGGCGCTGCGCCCCGTCTTCACCATCAAAGACAAGACTGGCCCGCTCTCCATGAACCTGGTGATCCAGATGATGATGCTGATCGCCGGTGCCATCATCCTGATGCGCTGCAAGGTCAAGCCGGGCGAGATCGCCAACGGCGCCGTCTTCAAGGCGGGCATGGTCGCCATCTTCTCCGTATTCGGGGTTGCCTGGATGAGCGAAACCTTCTTCCAGGCCCACATGCCGCTGCTCAAAGAGACCCTGGCCCACGTGGTACAGGCCCAGCCCTGGACCTACGCGCTGGTGCTGTTCCTCATCTCCAAGCTGGTGAACAGCCAGGCCGCCGCCCTCACTGCCATCGCCCCCATGGGTCTGGCGCTGGGCGTGGAGCCGAAACTGCTGATCGCCTTCCTGCCGGCGAGCTACGGCTACTTCGTGCTGCCGACCTACCCGAGCGACCTGGCCTGTATCGGCTTTGACCGCTCCGGCACCACCCGCATCGGCAAGTTCATCATCAACCACAGCTTCATCATTCCGGGGCTGATCGGGGTGGTGACCTCCTGCTCGCTGGGCTTTATCCTGACCAGCATCCTGCTCTGACCGGCGATCGCTGTTCAATCACTGCCACAGGCCCCCGCACGGGGGCCTGTGCTTTTGTGGCGCACACCATACTGCTTTGCCAACCGCCCGCACTCTGGGTAGCATGACCCCTCTTTTCTTTGCGGAATCTTCCCCATGTCTCGCGTCATCGTGCTCTGGAGCGGCGGCAAGGATGCCATGCAGGCCCTCTGCCATGCCCGTGAAGCGGGTCATCAGGTGGTGGCACTGGCTACCTTTGCCCCCCCTGCCCCCCGCTTTCTGGCCCATCCCCTGTCGCAAGTGCGTCGGCAGGCGGCAGCCCTCGCGCTGCCCCATCAGCTGGTCACCATAGAGGCGCCGTTCGATCTCGGTTATGAGCGGGCGCTGGCCAAGCTTAAGGAGGAGTGGCAACTCGATGGGGTAGTCACCGGCGATATCGACAGCGTGGGTGGTGCGCCTAACTGGATCCGCGAGCGCTGCCGCCCGCTTGGTCTCACCGTGCATACGCCGCTCTGGCAACTCTCCCGCGAGGCGCTGCTGGCGGATCTGCTGGCGCGCGGCATCGTCGCCCACCTCTCCTGCGTCGATACCCGGGTGCTGGCTCCCGAGTGGGTGGGACGCCCCCTCGATGCCACCACCCTCGCCGAGTTGCAGCAGCTGGCGACAAGCCAGGGCTTTGACGCCTGCGGCGAGCAGGGGGAGTACCACACCATGGTGACCGACGGCCCGGGCTTTGCGGCGCCGCTGGTGCTCGGCCACTGGCAGCTTGCCCATCAGGAACAGCTTGCCTATCTGCTGGAGGATGAGGGTTGAGGGTGCAAGAACAACTGCTCTGCGGGATGAATCTTCGCAGGCACCGCAGATAAAAAACGGGAGGCGATGGCCTCCCGTTTTGCTTGTCCTTAACGCCGACCTATTTGGCCAGCTTGCCCAGCACCCGCTGCAGCAGGCGGATGCGCGGCTCGATGCTATCGAGCAGCAGGAATTCCGCCTCCGAGTGGAAACCGCCGCCCATGGGGCCGAAACCATCCAACGACGGCACACCCGCCGCTGCGGTAAAGTTGGCATCCGAGCCGCCACCGGCCTCCAGCCAGTTGAAGGTGATCCCCTCCTCTTTCGCAGCCGCCTCCACCACTGCCATCACGGCCTCGGTGTCGCCACTCGGGCGCATCGCCGGCTTGAAGGTCTGGCGATCCACCTCGACCCGACAGCCCGCAAGGAAGGGGTTATTGGCCATAAAGGTGAGCCGCTCGTGCACCGCTGCCGCCTCTTCATTGCTCCAGAAGCGCAGATCGACGATCGCCTCGGCATAGTCGGGCACCACGTTGACGCCGGTGCCGCCCTGCACCACCCCCACGTTCATGGTAGTGCCGGTCTCCATATTGACCTGCTCATTGATGGCCAGCACCCAATGAGCGAGTTCGGTAATGGCGGAGACCCCTTCGGTCAGCGCCGAACCGGCATGGGAGGCCTTGCCGTGGAAGGTAATGCGGTACTTGGCGTTGCCCTTGCGGGCACTGATGAGATCGCCGCTCGGGCGCGCCGCTTCGGCCACCAGCACGCAGCCGCTCTGCCTGGCTTTTTCCACCAGCCAATCTTTGGACCAGGGGGAGCCAATCTCCTCGTCGCAGTTGCAGCAGACCAGCACCTTGAGCTTGGCCAACTGCGCCGGATCCATCTCTTTTAAGGCATACCAGGTGGAGAGCAGGCCGCTCTTCATGTCTGACACGCCGGGGCCAAAAGCCTGATTGCCTTCAATCTTGAGCGGGCGCTTGGCCGCCGTTCCCTCTGGGAAGACGGTATCCATGTGGCCCACCAGCATCACATCGTAGTGATCGGCCCCCGGGGCATTGGTTGCCTCGAGGCAAGGGCCACACTCGGCGGCGAACTGGTGACGAGTCACCTGCCAGCCGATGGCCTCATATTTCTCGGTCATGATGTCGGCCACTTTGGCCACCCCGGCCGGGGTGCGGGTGCCGCAATCGAGGTTGATGAGCGGGGCCAGATCGGCCAGATAGGTATCGAGGGAAAACGGGCGCGTGAGGTTGGTCATTATCTTCTCCATGAAACAATCTGCGATAAAAGCAGCCTGTTTTTGCAACAATGCGGAACGGCGGGCTGTTACACCCGCCTTGCCAACAGCGGTCGACCTACCAGAACCGGGTGGCCGACCGCCCTGTAAACCACAGCTTTTACATGAACAGCAGATAGTTGAGGGTCAATGCCGTCACCAGCGCCCCCGCCATGGGCACGCAGGTGCGCTTCACCACCACGAAGGGGGAGACCTTGGCGATGCCCGCACAGGCGATCAGCACCGCCGCAATCGGGGAGACGGTGCGGCCGATACTGGAGGCGAGCTGCATCGGCAGCAGCATGGTCACCGCAGGTACGCCGAACTTGGCTGCCACGGCAGGCGCCAGGGTCGAGAAGCTGAGGAACGCCGCGTTGCCAGAACCCATGATCACCGCCGCCACCATGATGAGGCCCACCATCACCAGGGTCATCAGACCGCTGCCGATACCGGCATTGCTGGCTGAGTGCAGCAGGGTATCGATGGCGCCGATGGCTTTGAGGGATTCGGCAAACAGCTCGGCACAGACGATCAGCGCCACCACGGGGCCAAACACCTTGCCCATGCCGTCGAGGAAGCTGGAGAGCCCGGCAAAAGCGGTGCGCACCGAGCGGGTACGCAGCAGCTCGCACAGCATGCCGATAAAGACCGACAGCAGCATGGCCACTTCCACGCTGACGCTGATGGTGGTCACCAGCAGTTTGGAGAAGGTCATCATCAGCACGAAGGGGATGATGGGCAGCAGGGCATACCAGGTGGGCGCCGCTACCGCGTCGGTGCCCTTCTCGTCCAGCTCGGCGTGTTCGCCGCGATGCCGGGCCGGATCCCAGCCATCCTTGCGGTCACAGTGCCGCTGCCAGAAGAAGTGCAGCACCATGGTCACCAGCAGCATGGGAGCCACCAGCCAGATCTGGTAGTCAACGAAATAGCCGGTCGGATCCATACCGGACTGGCCGGCGGAGAAGATGGCGTTGGTCTGGGTCGGGCCAATCTCGAACGCCTGGGAGGTGGCGATGACGCCACAGGCGGAGGCCGGACTGATGCCGAGGTTGCGCATCACCGGATACATGGTGACCATCAACAGCAGGCCAAGGCCGGTGGCGGAGGTGACAAACAGGGAGACAAAGACCGCCACCAGATAGCAGATGGAGAGCATCAGGTAGCTGGACTGAATACCTGCCACCGGTTTGACCGCCACCCGCACCAGCGCCTGGGAGGCACCGATATGGGACATGTAGGTAGCAAAGCCGGCCACCGCCATGATGGTGAGGCCAAGGCCCGCCGCACGGTAGGAGAAGATCCCCTTGAACACTTCGAACAGATCGAACAGGGCGAAGCCGGTGCTCTTGTCAGCGGGCAGAATGGGGTGCAATCCCAGCCAGTAGGCCAGGGTGAAAATGGCCATACCGGCCAATGCCAGCACCGCCTGCGGGTTGTAATCCTTGATGATGCCGTAGACCACGGCAACCAGTACGAGCAAGACGAAGACGAGTTCCAATATTCACTCCTGATAAATTTATCGAAGAGCGAAATCTAGTGATCTGACCAGAACTTGCCTTTGATCCCCATCAATAAAGGGGCCATCACCGTCATCAGGCAGCATAATATGTCGAGTAGGTAACACTTTTTCATCATTCACACTACCGAGAACCGTTTTACACGGTTTAATCGGGAATTGTGTAACGCGACTCCCCTCTTTTTTGCGTTGGATCAACATAAGCCGCCCCCGAAGCGGCCAAGATGCGCATCGACAAGAGCGACCATTTCGCGCCGGAGAGAGTTATGACAAACCAAGCCACCGCAGGTATCTCGACCTGCGATTATCAGCTGTGGGATATCCTCGTCGAGTCTGCAAAGGAACGCACCACCATTCGTTACTCCAAACTGGCCAAACTGGCCGGACTGGAGCAGCGTCAGGACGAACTGCGCACCCTGCTGCAGCGTGTTCGCATGTACTGCACCGAAAACCACCTGCCAATCCTCTCCGCCATCGTGGTAGACGATGTGGGCAAATACAGCGGCCTCTCCTCCAGTCTGCCCGACGCCCCCTGGGAGCGCGCCCGGGTCTTTGATCACCCCTGGCATCCGCTGCACTGATACCAGCTGCCCCGGCAGCACAGAAGAGACACTCTTCTGCCTCTCCAGAGCGCGCCACCCGGCGCGTTCTGGCTATCTGGCTCCCCGCTTTTCCTCCTCTCGCCCCTTCCGACGGTGCCATCAGCGTTGCCATGGGATCGCCACAATGCCAGAATCGGGCCCTTGCACTCTGTTGATTCGGATTTTCGGGCGCAGCCACGGCCAGCGCCCACAAGAGAAGGACTCCCCATGGCCACCACCCTCTATGGCATCAAGAACTGCGACACCATCAAAAAAGCCCGCAAGTGGCTGGATGAGGCCGGTATCGACTACCGCTTTCACGACCATCGCGCCGATGGCCTGAGCCCGGACGATCTCGACCGCTGGCTGGCCAAGCTCGGCTGGGAAGCGCTGCTCAACAGCCGCGGCACCACCTTCCGCGCTCTGCCGGACGAGGCCAAACAGGGGCTCGACACCGCCAAGGCGCGCGCCCTGCTGCTGGAACACCCGGCGATGATCAAGCGCCCGCTGCTGGATCGTGACGGCGAACTGACCCTGGGTTTCAAGGCCGATCACTACCAATCCCTCTTCTCCCGTTAAGGACAACTAAGGACAACTGATGTCGGATGTCATTGCACTGGCCAAGGATCTGATCCGCCGCCCCTCCGTTACCCCGCTGGATGAAGGGTGCCAGACCCTGATGGCGGAGCGCCTCGCCAAACTCGGCTTTGTTATCGAGCCCATGGTATTTGAAGACACCACCAACCTCTGGGCCCGCCGTGGCAGCGAGGGGCCGTTGTTCTGCTTCGCCGGTCACACCGACGTGGTGCCTGCCGGCCCGCTGGAGAAATGGCACACCCCGCCGTTCGAGCCGACCATCAGGGATGGCGTGCTCTACGGCCGTGGCGCCGCCGACATGAAGGGCTCGCTGGCTGCCATGGTGGTGGCGGCCGAGCGCTTTGTGGCCGAGCATCCGGATCACACCGGGTCGATCGCTTTCCTTATCACCTCCGATGAGGAGGGGCCCTTTATCAATGGCACCACCCGGGTGATCGATACCCTGGAAGCGCGCAACGAGAAGATCACCTGGTGCATCGTCGGCGAGCCCTCCTCCACCGCCGTGGTCGGGGATGTGGTGAAAAATGGCCGCCGCGGCTCCATCACCGGCGATCTGCTGGTGCGCGGGGTACAGGGCCATGTCGCCTATCCCCATCTGGCGGACAACCCCATTCATGAAGCAGCGCCAGCGCTGGCGGAACTTGCCGCGACCGTGTGGGATGAGGGCAACGCCTACTTCCCGCCCACCAGCTTCCAGGTAGCCAACATTCAGGCGGGCACCGGCGCTTCCAACGTCATTCCGGGCGAATTGCACGTCCAGTTCAACTTCCGCTTCAGCACCCAGCTGACCGACCTGGATATCCGCGAGCGGGTCGAGGCACTGCTGGATAGACACGGTCTCGATTACCAGCTGAACTGGACCCTCTCCGGCCAGCCGTTCCTCACCGACACCGGCAAACTGCTGGCGGCGGCGGTCTCTGCCATCGAGGCGGTCAATGGCCAGCAGCCAGCCCTGCTCACCACCGGCGGCACCTCGGACGGGCGCTTTATCGCCCCCACCGGTGCCGAAGTGATCGAGCTCGGCCCGGTCAACGCCACCATCCACAAGGTGAACGAGTGCGTGAAGGCAGACGATCTGGATCTGCTGGCCGATATGTACCAAGGGGTGCTGGAGCGACTGCTGGCATGACGCAGGAACAACTGATGGGGCTCGACGAGAGCCACCTTATTGTGGTGGGGCGCGGCCCCCACCGCCTGACCCCGGCGGCGGCAGCCTCCTTCAACGACATGCAGGTGGCCGCCGCCCACGCCGGTTTCAACCTGCAAGCGGCGTCCAGCTG
This sequence comes from Aeromonas sp. SER, assembly GCF_038739615.1. Classification (NCBI taxonomy): domain Bacteria; kingdom Pseudomonadati; phylum Pseudomonadota; class Gammaproteobacteria; order Aeromonadales; family Aeromonadaceae; genus Aeromonas; species Aeromonas sp. SER. The sequence goes on from NZ_JBCGFC010000003.1 coordinate 387,736, forward strand.
GCGCGGTTTTGATCGCCAGCTCGCCATCTGGAATGGCAAGTGGCGCGGTGAGCGGCCGCTGCTCGATGCCAACTGCCAGCCCATCGATGCCTTACAGCTCGGCGAGGAGGAGCGGCTGCACGCCATTTTGCGCTGGAGCGCCCTGCCCGGCACCAGTCGCCACCACTGGGGCACCGATCTCGACATCTACGACCCGGACTGCCTGCCCGCCGACACCAAACTGGCGCTGGAACCTTGGGAGTATGAAGCCGGGGGCTGGTTTGCCGACTTGAGCGAGTGGCTCACCGACCATATGGGGGATTTCGGTTTCTTCCTGCCCTATGCCAAACCGGTCGGCGCAGGCAGCGGCGTCGCCTACGAGCCGTGGCACATCAGCTTCGCCCCCGAAGCGGGCGAGCAGCAGCTCGACCCGGCGGCGCTGGCACTTTGCCTGCAACAGGCGGATATTGAAGGCAAGGCGACCATTCTGGCCAATCTGGACAAGATCCTGGCCCGTTATGTCACCTTGCCATCCACTGAATTGCCCTGCGATGAAAGGAGTAGCACATGAATCTCTGGCTCTGGATAGGGCTGCCACTGCTCTTTCTGCTCGGGCTGTTTCTCAACGCCATCAAAGACATGAAACGGCTGGAGAAGCAGTTGCCCAAATACAAGGACAAGATCCGTGAAGTGAAGGACGATGACGACGACTGAGTCGTGCCATCCGGGGAGCACCAGTGTGCTCCCTTCTCTTTTTCTCCTGTTTATCTCCTCCCCTTGCCTCTACTCCCCCAGCATCAGGTTTCCATCTGACCATCACCGCCAACATCCCCTCTCACCCACTCTGCCGGGTCAGAAGATGGCGCGCGAGTGGTGAAAAAATGTCAAAAGATGCAAATTAATGCACGATTAAACCACACAAGGGGGTCTTAACTGCATATAATGTGCCTACTTTGCCGTTAGTCAGAAAGGAGTTCGCCCTTGGATGCAGTGACCATCAACAGTTTCTTTTTTGTCGGTGCCCTGTTGGTTGGAGCCAGTGTCCTGCTAAGTGCGCTCTCTTCCCGTCTCGGTATTCCCATTCTGGTCATCTTCCTCGCCGTCGGTATGCTGGCGGGGGAAGATGGCCCCGGCGGCATCCACTTTGCCGACTACTCCATCGCCTATCTGGTGGGCAACCTGGCGCTGGCCATCATCCTGCTCGACGGCGGCATGCGCACCCGGGTCTCCTCGTTCCGGGTGGCACTCTGGCCAGCCCTGTCGCTGGCGACGGTCGGGGTGGCCATTACCACCGGCCTGACGGGGCTCGCCGCCGCCTGGCTGTTTGACCTCAACCTGATGCAGGGGATGCTGATCGGCGCCATCGTCGGCTCCACCGATGCGGCGGCAGTCTTCTCCCTGCTCGGCGGGCGCAGCCTCAACGAGCGGGTGAGCGCGACGCTGGAGATAGAATCGGGCAGCAACGACCCCATGGCGGTCTTTCTCACCGTCACCCTGATCGAGGTACTGGCCAGCAGCCAGCAGGATCTCAACGCCGGTTTTCTGCTGCTGCAGCTCATCAAGCAGTTCGGCCTTGGTGCCGGGATCGGCCTTGCCGGTGGCTGGCTGCTGTGGCGGCTAATCAACACCGCCCGCCTGGCACCGGGTCTCTACCCACTGCTCACCGTGAGCGGCGGCCTGCTCATCTTCGCCCTCACCACGGCGGTCGGTGGCAGCGGCATCCTCGCCATCTATCTCACAGGTCTGTTGCTCGGCAACCTCTCCCTGCGCAGTCGCAGCACCACCTTGTCGGTGCTGGACGGCCTGACCTGGCTCAGCCAAATCGGCATGTTTCTGGTGCTGGGGCTGCTCGCCTCGCCCCACAAGCTGCTGCCCATCGCCCTGCCGGCGCTGGCGCTGGCAATGTGGATGATCCTGTTTGCCCGCCCCATCTCGGTCTGGATCGGGCTGCTGCCGTTCAAGAACTTTGCCCCGCGCGAACGCTGGTTTATCTCCTGGGTTGGCCTGCGCGGCGCGGTGCCCATCATTCTGGCGGTGTTCCCCATGATGGCGGGACTGCCCAACGCCCAGCTCTACTTCAACGTCGCCTTCTTCGTGGTGCTGGTCTCGCTGATTTTGCAGGGCAGCTCGCTGCCATTGGCCTCAAAACTGGCGCGGGTGGAAGTACCGGCCCCACCGTCGCCCATCAACCGCTCCGGGCTCGAGATCGATCTCGACAGCCAGTGGGAGACCTTCGTCTACCAGCTGGGGGAAGAGAAGTGGTGCATCGGCTCGCCGCTGCGGGATCTGCGCATGCCTGCCGGCACTAGGGTCAGCGCCCTGTTTCGCGGCCGCGAGCTGCTCCACCCCTCGGGCAGTACCTGCCTGCAGGCGGACGATATCCTCTGCGTCATCGGCCACGAGCGCGATCTGCCCGCCCTTGGCCAGCTCTTTAGCCAGGCGCCGGAGCAGGATCTCGGCCCGCGCTTCTTCGGTGACTTCCAGCTGGATGCCGCGGCGCGACTGGTGGATCTCGCCCCTATCTACGGGCTGGATGTGAGCGAGGTGGCGGATCAGACACTGGGCGATTTTATTGCCAGCCAGCTTGGCGATAATCTGGTAGTCGGTGACAACATCGAGTGGCAGGGCCTGATCTGGACCGTGGCCGAAATGGATGAGAGCATTCCCGTCAAGATCGGGGTTCGTTTTCAGGAAGAGGATCCGGTCTAGACGACCGGCCCGTATCAAGTCCCCCAGCAAGAAGGGAGAGAGTTATGCCATATCAGAGTTTGCAGTCCGGTCTGCTGCCCCCCTCTGCCAATCTGGGGGTGATCGAGGGCTTTTTTGGCAAGGGATGGAGCTGGCAGGCCCGTGCCCGCTACGCCCAGTGGCTGCCGCGCCACGGCTACGGCTTCTATATCTACGCCCCGAAAGAGGATGGCTATCTGCGCAAACACTGGGCCCTCCCCTGGCCCGAGCAGCAGCTGGCGGATCTCGCCGAGCTGGCGCGCCAGTGCCGCGCCAACGGGCTCGCCTTCGGGGTGGGCCTGAGCCCCATGGGGGCGCACCACGACTACGAGCGCAAGCGCCCGGCGCTGCTCGAGAAAGTGCGCCTTATCGATGAAGTGCTGCAACCCGACATTCTGGCAGTGCTGTTTGACGACATGAAGGGGGATACCCCGGATCTGGCCCGGCACCAGCTCACCATCGCCCACGATATCGCGGCCCACAGCAAGGCGACCCGCCTCATCTTCTGCCCCAGCTACTACTCGACCGATCCGGTGCTGGAGAAGGTGTTCGGCGCCATGCCCCCCCGCTATCTGGAGGAGATTGGCGAGCAGCTCGACCGCCGCTTCGAGATCTTCTGGACCGGCCCCAAGGTCTGCTCGACCGAGTATCCGGCGATACACCTCAAGCAGGTGACCGAGCTGCTCGGCCGCAAGCCCTTCCTGTGGGACAACTACCCGGTCAACGATGGCAGCAAGGCGAGCAGCTACCTCTATCTGCGCGCCTTCGAGAACCGCCCCGCCGAGCTGGCGGATCTGCTCTCCGGCCATGCGGTCAACCCGATGAAGCAGGCGGCGCTCTCCGCCCTGCCGCTCGCCACCCTGCCGATGAGCTACAAGCTCGGCAAGCAGTATGATCCCGACAAGGCGCTGCACGCCTCTCTCAACGCCACCTGTGGCCCGCAGATCTCGGCGATGATTGAGGCCGACCTGCCGCTGTTTCAGGATCTGGGGCTGGCCCGACTCACTCCCGAGCAGATTGCCGCCCTCAAGGCGCGTTACCTGCCGTTTCGCGATCAGGCTTGCGTCGATGAAATCGTGCGCTGGCTGGACGGCGAGTATGTGTTCGACCCGGACTGCCTGACCGATTAAACCGCCCCGCGGGGCTGGAAGGAGGTTGTATGGATGCACACCTGCTTTACCAGAATCTGGCGGTAATCGCCGCCTTTTTACTGCTCTACAGCCTGATCGCGGGGCGTTTTGAGTCAAAACTGGTCAATGGCCCCCTGCTCTTTCTGCTGACCGGTTGGCTGCTGGGGCCGGGAGGGCTGGAGCTACTCTCCCTCTCCATCGACAGCGCCGGCATCAAGCTGCTGGCAGAGCTGACGCTGGTTATCGTGCTGTTCAACGATGCCGCCAACACCAACTGGCAGGTATTGCTGGCCAACCGCCAGCTCCCCATCCGGCTGCTGCTGATCGGCCTCCCCCTCACCCTGCTCTGTGGCGCCCTGTTTGGTCACTTGCTTTTCCCTGACCTGCCACTGCTGGAGATGGCGATCCTCTCCACCATTCTCGCCCCCACCGATGCGGCGCTCGGCAAAGCGGTGGTGAACAACCCGGCGGTACCGGCACCACTGCGCGAAGGGCTCAATCAGGAGAGTGGCCTCAACGACGGCATCTGCGTGCCTGTGCTGCTCCTGCTGCTCGCTCTTATCGCCCCCACCGAGGAGCACACCGGCACCGCAGCGCTGGCCATCACCCTGATGCTGGAGGAGATCGGTATCGGTCTTTTGGTCGCCTTCGTGCTGACCGCCCTCACCGTCCGGCTGCTGAAAGTCTCCTATCTCAACGGCTGGCAACTGCCGCTCTGGCGCCAGCTCACTATGCCCGGGCTGGCACTGCTCTGTTTTGCGCTGGCCCAGACTCTCGGTGGCAGCGGCTTTATCGCCGCCTTCGTCGGTGGTTTGCTGATGGGACGGCGCCTTGGCGAGCACAAGCACGCCTATATGGATAGCTGCGAGGGGTATGGCGATCTGCTCTCGGTGGTGATCTGGATGGTGTTTGGCGCCACCCTGATGCCCATCCTGCCGGAGCTGCTGCACTGGCAGTTCTGGCTCTATGCGGCAGCCAGCCTCACCCTGCTGCGGATGGTGCCGGTCTGGCTGAGCCTCATCGGTACCGGCCTCAAGCCTGAGCTCAAGCTCTTTATCGGCTGGTTCGGGCCACGGGGCCTTGCCAGCATCGTCTTTGCGGTGATGGTGTTGCAAAACGAACCGGCCCTCATCGGCCAGCGCCCCATCATCGCCACCGTGCTCTGCACCATTATCCTGAGCGTCATCCTGCATGGCCTCACCGCCAACCCCTGGGTCGAGCGTTTCAAATCCCGCTGAGCTACTCGCCCATAAAAAATGCCACCTTGCGGTGGCATTTTTCTTTGGTGGCGTGTGCCACTGATGGCTCTTACCCGAGCGCCAGCCAGACCCCCACTCCCAGCATCAGGGTACCGGCGATGCGGTTCATCAAGGTGACGTTGCCGCTCTTAGCGAGAAAGTGGCGCAGGGTGCGGCCACCACTGGCGTAGAGCAGCAGGCAGGAGAATTCGATGAGCAGGATCAGCGCCACCAGCGCGGTGATCTGCGGCGCCATCGGTCGGCTGGCCGAGATAAAGGGGGGGAGCAGGGAGATCATGAAGGCCCACCCCTTGGGGTTGGCGATGGCGGTGACAAAGCCCTGCAGCGCCAGTCCCATGGGGCTGCTCTGCTGCCCGGCCGCGAGATCGGCCGGAATGGCCATCTTCCCCTTGGCCTGCCACATCTGGATGCCGAGCCAGATGAGATAGGCACCGCCCACATATTTGAAGGCGGCGAAGATGGCCGGATAGTTGAGCATGATGGCCGCCACCCCGATCACCGAGAGCACCGATACCAGCCCGACGCCGATCAGCTCCCCCCACATCATGTGCAGGGTGCGGCGCACGCCAAGGCTCATCCCCAGCGTCATCGCCAGAGTCATGCACATGCCCGGGGTGACGGAGACAAAGAAGAAGGTGGGGATAAAGAGCGCCAGAATGGCCGGATCAATCCAGCTGGACACAACAAACCTCCATGGCAAAACAGGGTAGCAAACGAGGATCAGGCAGCCGTAAACGGCGCCGGAATGTTATTTGAGCAAGCCTGTCATCTTGCCCATCCCGCGCTTTTCAGACAAGAAAAAACCTTTGCTTTCAGCATATTTCAGCAAGAAAAGGCTGTGACACCCCCTGTCGCGGCTGTGTAAGATAGCGCCTCCTTCATTTTCGGGGTTATGTCTCATATGTCATTGAATAATCTATCAATAAGAATTCAGGTACTGATACCGCTGCTGCTGGCCAGCCTGCTGATGATGGTGATGATTGCCATCAGCAAACAGGGTCTGGACGAAGCCATTAGTGACATAGATGAGACGACCCAGAGCGTGGTGCGCAACAAGGACGACATTGCCAAGCTGATCCACGCCACCTACCGGCTGCGCACCAGCGCCATCTACGGCCTCTACGACGCGGCCCAGTTTGCCGCCCTGCCCGCCAACCTCAACAGTGCCGAGCAGGAGATCACCACCATCCTCGGCCGTCTGGTGATCCCGGGCGCTGAGCAGGATAACCGTCAGGTGGCGGCTGCCCTGCAGGCCTACCTTGGCCACACCCGCAACAACATGCTGCCGCTGCTGACTCAAAAGCATCAGGGGGGTGGCGATGCCGCGGCATATGAGACCGCCCGCCTCCAGTTCCGCGAGCTGGGCGAACAGCTCATCAAACAGATCGACACCATGTCGGCCCACATCAACCAGCTGACCCAGAGCGAGCTGGCACAGGAGCAGGCCCACTACCATGCCACCCTGCTGCGCACCCTGCTGCTCACGGCCGTCGCCCTGCTGGCGGCACTGCTGTGTGGCTGGTGGCTCTCCGGCCGTATCGTCAGCCCCATCGGCCAGCTGCAGAGCGTGATGCATGCCGTCGCGCAGGGTCGCTTCAACGTCCGCGCCAAGGTCGAGGGTGACAACGAGCTGGCCCAGCTGGCCAAGGATATCAACCTCACTCTGGGGCAGCTTGGCAGCACCATCGAAACCCTGACCGGCATCAGCAACAACGTCGCCTCCGCCGCCACCGAGCTGGCCGCCGTGATGACCCAGGCCGAAGCCAACGCCCAGCAGCAGCGCGGCGAGATTGAGCAGGTTGCCTCGGCGGTGACCGAGCTCTCCAGCACCGCCGACAACGTCAACCACAACGCCGCCGTGGCCGACGAGCTGGCGCGCGATGCCAACAGCCGGGTTGAGCAGGGGCTCGCCCTGTTTGGCGAGAGCATTGCCGCCAACAGCCGGATGGCAGGCAGTCTGGAAGATGCCGCCGCCATCGTCGCTCGCCTCAAGACCCAGTCCGAGCAGATCGGCAAGGTGATTGAAGTGATTCAGGGGATCTCCGAGCAGACCAACCTGCTGGCCCTCAACGCGGCCATCGAGGCGGCCCGTGCCGGCGAAACCGGGCGCGGTTTTGCCGTCGTCGCCGATGAGGTGCGGATGCTGGCGGCCCGAACCCAGGCCTCCACCAAGGAGATCCAGGCCATCATCGAGCAGCTGCAGAGCCAGTCCCAGTCCGCCAATCAGGGGGTTCAGGAGACGCTGGAGATCCTCGAGAACAACCAGCGCCTCTCCGCGCAGGTACAGGATCTGCTGAGCGGTATCACGGGGGCGGTGCGCCAGATCAACGATGCCAACGCCCAAGTGGCCACCGCCGCCGAGGAGCAATCCTGCGTCACTGCCGACATCAACCGCAACATCACCAACATCCACGAGCTCGTGAGCCAGAGCTCCGCCGGCATCAGCCAGAGCGCCAGCGCCAGCCACGAACTGTCGGAGCTGGCCGAGCAGCAGCGCAAGCAGCTCTCTCACTTCCAGCTCTGACACGCGGCCTGAAAGATAAAAAGAGGCCTGCGCAGGCCTCTGGATAGCAATAAAGCCCCTTATTTTATAAATAAGGGGCTTTATTTATTCGGCCACATGTCCCTTCACACACGCCCCTTACGCCTCCATACTGCGTCAATCAACACGTTTTCCCCCTCCTCCGGTAACCGTCCGAACAACGCATTACGACAGGTTTAGCCACGAAGCATGGTGCAGGAGGCAGTTGTTTTAAACGCCATTTTTTGGCAGTTGGTGCCATAAGGGGCTGGGCTGTGGGGGCAAATGTGAGTATGGTAGAGGCACGTCACTCCCCCTCACGTGAGACCATCATGAGCCTGAGATTCAAGAAACCCGCTTTTATCGCCCTGGGGCTCATTGCCCTCGTTTCCGCCACCTGGCTCGACTACTACCTGCCGGAGCACACCATCGCCACCATCACCGGGGTCGAGGTGAAGCGCACCGACAAGGATGGCCCCATCAGCCAGAAGAACCCGGCTGACGGCCCCACCACCGATGTCTACTACATCTACACCGAGCGCCCCGGCGAGAAGATCCGGGTGTTCCGCAACGAGGATACCGAGTGGGGCTGGCCCTTCTACTTCAAGTTCAACGCCGCCGACGTCCAAGCCAAAGCCAAGTCGATGGAGTTTGAAAAACGGCTCGCCATCATCACCTCCTACGGCTGGCGCATCAACATGTTCTCCATGTTCCCCAACGTCACCAAGATTGAGAGCACCGAGCCTGACGCCTCCACCTGGAGCTTCTTCCGCTGGTTCTGGTTCGGCCTCTGGGCACTGGTGATGGGCAAAGCCGCCATCGCAACCTGGCGCTACTTCGATCGTCTCGAGGACGAGCTATGAGCGAGCCGAGCAAGACCCGCACCAGCTTCTACCGCCGCCTCTACGTGGCCTGGCTGATCAGCCAGGGCACGGATACGGTGCCCGCCATCATGGAGGCGACCGGCATGCCGCGCCGCACCGCGCAGGATACCCTGACGGCGCTGGCCGAACTCGATATCAGCTGCGCCTTCGAGCAGACCGAAGGGGCTCGCCACCTGCAGGGGCACTACCGCATCAGCGACTGGGGGCCCATCAATCCGGCGTGGATCAAGGCCCAGTTGCCTCTTATCAAGGAGACGCTGAGCTACCCCTGATCCGGGGGCAGAGCAGCAATAAAGAGGGGCCAGCCGGCAAGGCTGGCCCCTCTTTTTTCAGGCCGATGGCGTGACAGGTCGCCCTACTCGGGCATGGCCGAATCCTCAAGCTCCCCGTCAGACTCGCCGCGGGTGCAGTCGATGATGGAGCGCTTGGGGTTGTTGGGATCGCGCAAAAGCAGAGGGGCTGAGCCCTCGTTGTGCTTCTGCTCGTCGCTAAACTCGCTGCCGTAGGCGTTGTGGGTCAGCCGGCGGGCATTGGCGATAGGGGTATCGACAAAGAGAGCGTGCACTTCGAAGCTGGAGGCCGGCACGATAAAACCGACCACCGGCAAACCGTGCAGCTCCTCGTGCACCTTGTACCAGGCAAAGCCGTCGCTCACCTTGTAGGGGGTGTAGTTGTTGAGCTGCAGATTGGCTGGCCGTCCCGTCTCACCGTCGATATAGAGATCGTTAAAATCACAGGTCGCCAGCCCCTGCCACATCCGCTCGAATGGCGTCGCGCAGCCTGTCAGTTGCAACCCGGCCAGCAGCGCCAACCCTGTCTTCCACATTCCCTGCCCCTTCTTGCAAAAAGTGAATCGGCGCTCAGCCAAAGGCCCGCAGCCGCTCGACCAGCAGATCAATAAAACCTGCCCGATCCAGCCCCAGCAACACCAGCGCATTGGCTGGTTTGCCGGAGAGACCATAGCGGTCCACCACCGTCATCCCCACGGTATGCTCACCCCGGGTCTCGATATCGACCCGGCACTCCACGCCATGGAACAGGGCGGGATTGAGCAACCAGGCAATGGTACAGGGGTCGTGCAGCGGCGCGCCAGCAAATCCCCACTTGGGATCCCGATGGTAGATCATGAAAAAATCGAGCAGACCGGCCACACACTGGGCCACCGGATTGGTGATGGCGCGTACCCGCTCGATATCCTCGTCCATCACCTGCGCCTCGTGGGTCACATCGAGGCCGCACATGGTGATGGGGATGCCCGACTTGAAGACCATATCGGCCGCTTCCGGGTCCACATAAATATTGAATTCCGCCGCTGGTGTCCAGTTGCCGGCCCCTGCGGCGCCCCCCATCAGCACGATGCGGGCGATCTTGCCCTTTAGCTCCGGGTGAGCTGCCAGCAGCAGGGCGATATTGGTGAGCGGGCCGGTCGGCACCAGAGTCACTGGCTCCGGGCTCTCGCGCAGACATCTGGCCATCAGCTCGATCCCCGTCATCGCTTGCGGGGCAAAAGCGGGATCCGGCAGTTTGGGGCCATCGAGGCCCGATTCGCCATGGACGTTGTCGGCGATGATAAGCTCCCGGGCCAGAGGTTTCGGCGCACCAGCCGCCACCAGAATATCGTCGCGCCCCAGCAGGGTGAGGATGCGCAGGGCATTGTTGAGGGTCTTGTCCGGCGTCTGGTTGCCCGCGCTGGTGGTGACCGCCAACACCTTCAGTTCAGGACTGGCCAGCGCCAGAATAAGGGCGATGGCGTCGTCGTGGCCGGGATCACAATCGAGAATAACGGGCAGTGCCATGGAGAGACTCCTTACAACATCAAAGGGAGCCCTACCTTAGCAAGCTCGCAGCGGCTGAACTCGGGAGGGGGTCACAAAACGGTTCCTGATTTTTTTCAATCAGTTACCTTCGAACTGTCACAGCCGGCCAGCAGCAGGCCGCAATGAGGGAATGGTGTGGTGTGGCGAGCCCATCCGCCACGCCGATTCGCGCCTTACCTGCCACTTGGGTATGATGGCCCCCCGTTTTCTGCCCGTGTGTCCTATGTCCGTTATCGTCGACACCTTTATCGCCCCACCTTGCAGTGCCGCCATCGAGATCCTGTTCGAGGATGAACACCTGTTGCTCATCAACAAGCCGAGCGGCCTGCTGAGCCTCTCGGGCAAGAATCCGCAGAACCTCGACTCTGTGCATTATCGACTGGTGCAGGATTACCCCGGCTGCACCCTGGTGCACCGCCTCGATTTTGGTACCTCAGGTCTCATGGTGGTGGCCAGAAACAAGACCATCAATGCCCTGCTCTGCCAGCAGTTCAGCCAGCGGGCGGTGAGCAAGGCCTACAGCGCCCTGCTGTGCGGCCATCTGATTGACGACGAAGGGCTTATCGACGCCCCCATCGCCAAGGATCCGGCCCTCTTTCCGCTGATGAAGATCTGCGCCGCCAGTGGCAAACCCGCCCGCTCCCGCTATCAGGTGGTTGAGCGGCTGGAGTTGCAGATGCAGGGACAAAACGTGCCTTTGACCCGGGTACGACTGGTGCCGGAGACCGGCCGCACCCATCAGCTGCGCATCCACAGCCAGCTGCTGGGCCACCCCATTCTCGGCTGCGATCTCTATGGTGGCCTGCTGCCACCCGGCTGCGAACAGGCACCGCGGCTGATGCTGCATGCCAGCGAGCTGGATTTTGCTCATCCGGTGAGCGGCGAGCCGATGCAGATCCGCTGTGCGCCTGCGTTTTAGAGGCAATCAGCGCGAGTGCGACGGGATCAGTGAAAGGCGTGACGGGAGAGGAAAAGCGGTAAACGGCGGATAAAGATAGGGGCCGCGCTTTCGCAACGGCCCCCACCCCCCACTCTTTGTGGTGCTATCAGATCAGCTTGCGGGCAGCGCCCAGTACGATCTTGATGGCATCAGATTCGGTCTTCGCCATGGTCTCGGCGTTCGGGATCTCTTGCTGGGTACGGTTGACGATAACGCCAGCCACCATACCGGCACGCAGGCCCTGGCTGGAGCACATGGTCAGCAGGGTTGCGGACTCCATCTCATAGTTCAGCACGCCCATGGCTTGCCACTCTTTCATGGAACCCTGGAAACGGCTCACTACGCGGCCGGATACGGTGTCGTAACGCTCCTGACCCGGGTAGAAGGTGTCGGAGGAGGCAGTTACACCGATGTGCAGCTTGGAGCCCATCTCTTTGGCGGTGTTGACCAGCGCGGTGGTGCAGTCGAAGTCGGCAACAGCCGGGAACTCCATCGGTGCGAAGTGCAGGCTGGCACCGTCGAGGCGCACGGAGCCGGTAGTCACGATCACATCACCCACGTTCAGGTGCGGCTGGATGGCGCCGGTGGTGCCGATGCGCAGGAAGGTGCGGATACCCAGCTGGGCCAGCTCTTCTACTGCGATGGAGGTGGACGGGCCACCGATACCGGTAGAGCAGATGATCACGGCCTTGCCGTCCATCTCGCCACGCCAGGTAGTGAATTCACGATGGCTGGCCAGGTGTACCGGGTTATCCAACAGCTCTGCGATACGCTTTACACGCTCGGGGTCACCGGGGACGATCGCCAGGGTGGCGCCTTGCAGATCCGCTTTCTTCAAACCCAAGTGAAATACATCAGACATATTGGACTCCTGGTTGCCCCCTGCCAGCATGGTCAGGACGCAAATTAAGATGATTCTTTATGATACTTTCAAGCCTTTACCCCCTCTTCGGGGAGGCGCCAACTATGGTCGAAAGCGCTTTCCAATTCCTTGAAGCGCCTCACACTTCCACGCATTGACAACATCAAAGAGCAGGCAAAACGTTTTCTAAGCTGATGAATTAATTGAAAAACGTTTTTCACGAAATCGGGATGTAACAGGGAAAGTCAAGCCCGGTTCAACGCTTAATTAATGTCCCGTGATCGACCCCGTAAAGTTGCAAAACAGATGCTTTTGCATCCCCCGCAAGATGGTAACGTGGCAGCAAATTACCACTTAATGGCTAACTATAGGGAGTCCATCATGGCTACATTCAAGTTCTATATTCCTGCAATCAACCTGATGGGTGCCGGCTGCCTGCAAGAGGCTGCCGCCGATATCAAGGGTTACGGCTACCGCAAGGCGCTGATCGTCACCGACAAAATTCTCAACCAGATCGGCGTGGTCGCCAAGCTCACCACCCTGCTGGCTGAACATGGCATTGAAAGCGCAGTTTTCGATGAGACCAAGCCCAACCCCACCACCAGCAACGTCGAAGCGGGTCTGGCGATGATCAAGGCCAACGGCTGCGACTGTGTCATCTCGCTGGGTGGCGGCTCGCCCCACGACTGTGCCAAGGGCATCGCGCTGGTGGCCGCCAACGGTGGCAACATCAAGGATTACGAAGGGGTGGATCGCTCTGCCAAGCCGCAACTGCCGCTTATCGCCATCAACACCACTGCCGGTACCGCCTCCGAGATGACCCGCTTCTGCATCATCACCGACGAAGCGCGCCACGTGAAAATGGCCATCATCGACAAGCACGTTACCCCGCTGATGTCGGTCAACGATCCCGAACTGATGCTGGCCAAGCCGGCCGGTCTCACCGCCGCCACCGGCATGGATGCCCTGACCCACGCCATCGAGGCCTATGTTTCCACCATCGCCACCCCGGTGACCGATGCCAGCGCCGTGATGGCCATCGAGCTGATCGCCAAGCACCTGCGCACCGCCGTCAACCATGGTGATGATCTGCATGCCCGCGAGCAGATGGCCTATGCCCAGTTCCTGGCCGGCATGGCCTTCAACAACGCAAGCCTTGGCTACGTGCACGCCATGGCCCACCAGCTGGGCGGCTTCTATGACCTGCCCCACGGTGTCTGCAACGCCGTGCTGCTGCCCCACGTTCAGGCATTCAATGCCCAGGTGAGCGCGGCTCGTCTGAAGGATGTGGCCCGCTACATGGGTGTTGACGTGAGCGCTATGAACGACGAGCAGGGCGCCGCCGCTGCCATTGCTGCCATCAAGCAGCTGGCGCTGGATGTGAAGATCCCGGCAGGTCTGGAGCAGCTCGGCGTCAAGGCCGATGACTTCGATACCCTGGCCAGCAACGCCCTGAAAGATGCCTGCGGCTTCACCAACCCGAAACAGGCGAGCCACGAAGAGATCGTCGCCATCTTCCGCGCCGCCATGTAACGGCCGCCGGATTGCCAGAAAGGGTCGCAGTGCGACCCTTTTTATTGGCTGATGGATCAATGGCTTTTTACTTCCGTGGAGGGAGTCGGTATGATTTGCCGAGCCAAAAAAGACTGTATGGATGATCTGAACTCGTTATGCGGATGAAACACCTGATTGCCGCGGCCCTGACCGCCCTCACCCTCTCCGGTTGCAGCCTGGTCTATCGTATCGATATTCCCCAAGGCAACTATGTGGAACAAAAACAGGTCGACAAACTGCGCCAGGGGATGACCCGCGAGCAGGTCAGCTATGTACTGGGGACCCCCATGCTGCGTGACGGCTTTGACCCCAACACCTGGTATTACCTCTATGAATTCCAGCCGGGCCACGGCGACAAAGAGCGCAAAGAGCTCACCGTCACCTTCGCCAACGACAGGCTCACCACGGTAACGGGTGACTTCCCGCTGCCAGCGGCATTCCACACCCCGCTCTGATATCTCGCAAAACCGGCCTCGCGCCGGTTTTGTTTTATCCCCCGGCAAGCAAGTGCAGATTGCAGAGAGCTGCCGTTTGCCCGATGCTGACACTTCCTACCGGAGCGACACAGGAAGAGAATCATGAGCCGGATCCTGATTGCCGGAGCCAGCGGCCTGATTGGCCGCGAGCTGATCAAACAGTTGCCTGCCGAACACGAGCTGACCCTGCTCTGTCGCAGGCCGGGCAAGGAGGCGCACCACTGGCTGCCGGTCGATTTTGATGATCTGGCCAGCGTCACCCTGCCCAGACCGGTCGATATCGCTTTCTGCGCCCTCGGCACCAACCGCAAGGAGGCCGGTTCAGCCGAGGCGTTTCGCCGGGTCGATCTCGACTATGTGATCGCCTTTGCCGAACTGGCCCGCCGCCACGGCTGCCAGCGCCTTATCGTGGTCTCGAGCATGGGGGCCAGTGCCAGCTCACCGGCCCTCTATCCACGTACCAAGGGGGAGATGGAACAGGCCCTGCTGGCCCAATCCTGGCCGCGGCTTGCAATCGTGCGACCAGCCATGTTGCTGGGGAATAGACAACCGCCGCGCCGCTCGGAGCAGATCTTTCAGGCCATCTATCCGCTGTTTCGGCCGCTGCTGGTTGGCAAGCTCACCCGCTGGCGCGCCATCGAGGCCAGTCAGGTGGCCCACGCCATGATTACCCTCTCCCGGCAACCCGCCGGGAGCGAGATTGTCGAGAACGAGCAACTGCTGCGCCTCTGAACAAGCCATCCCGACCACTCATCAACAACAAGGGCAAGCCGATTGGCTTGCCCTTTTGATACCGGCCTGTCTTGTATCGACTCAAGGCCGGTCAGTTCGTGATCGAACGGCCGTTAACCGCGGATATGGTCGATAAAGGCGTCGATCTGCTCGCGGGTGCAGGCGGGGTTCATAAAGACCGCCTTCTCCCCGGCGATGTAAGAGTACTTGCCGCGGGCGTCATAGTCGGAGTGGGCCACCGCCTCCACCCAGTTGGTGTAGAGCCCGACTTTGCCACGCCCCTTGAACAGGCTGCGGTGATAGTCGGTATTGCGCTGCAAGCGCGCCTTGTAGGCAGGATCGCTGGAGCGGGCCAGTTCGAAAGCGAACTCGGCCTCCGGATCGCTCACCCACTCGGGGTTGTAGATCTTGAAGCCGACACTCGGCCCCTGATTCTCCTGCGCCACCAGCTTGACGTTGCCAAGCTGACTGAGGCGATAGCGGAAGTAGTTGGCATTTTGCAGGCAGTGGGCCAGCACGATGCGATACCCCTCCACCCCCATATAGTTGAGCGCCGCATAGGCACCGAACAGGCCGCTCGCCCCGCGGGAGCACTCGATGGTGGATTGCAGGTGGGTCTGACCCTGAATGTCCCGCTCGAAGTAGGAGAAGTTCTCCGGGTCGTTCTCCATCGCCTTGAGGTCATCCTGCTCCTTGATCATCACCAGACTGGAGGTGTAGGGCACATAGCCCCACTTCTGGAAGTCGACGGTAAAGGAGTCAGCATATTTGAGCTCGGCAAAGCGCGCCACGTTGCGTTCGATCCCGGCCAGGGTCGCGGCATTGATGCCAAGCGGGTTGGCGGCAAAGTCGTAATCGAGGAAGAAGATCATCGACCAGCCGATGGCGGCATCGACGTGGATATGCGGTTTGACTGCCACTTCGAACTGCTCGCAGAGGCGATTGCGCAGTTCGAACACGGGTTTCACCTGATCCACCCCGAAGGTGTCGGTAGTGCCCATGGTGAGCATGATGGCGGGCACCACGTGTTTCAGGGCAAAACAGGCGGTCAGGGTGCGCTCGAGGTGGTCGAGATCGATGTCGTTGTTCTCGCCGACCTGAATGCGGATGGTCTTGTTCTCGATGTCGACCCCGAGCAGGGAGAGGTTGGTGATGTTGGAGTAGTGACCGCCCTGGGAGTTGATGATGCGGTAATCCTGATAGTGGCCAAGCCCCTTGTGCTTGGCTTGTGGCAAGCTTTTGCGAATGCCGAGCAGGTAGCCGTAGAGGTTACAAAAGGTCCCCCCCTGGGTGAAGATGCCGGTGGCGCGAGCCGGGTCATAACCCGCCAGCAGGGCAATCTGGCGCACCACCTTCTTCTCCAGCTCCTCGGCCACTCCGGCATATTCGGAGTAAACCAGATTGGGGTTGGCCAGAATACCCATCTGGGCGCCATAGATAGCGGGATCCGCCGACATGGTGATGACGTTCTCGACGCTGGAGGGGTTCTCCCAATCCTTCGACAGCGCGGCGGCAAACAACAGCTCGGCCATCGGCTCGCCCGGAGTGCGCATGGTGGCGGGCACCGGCATGGTCTCACAGAGAGCGGCCAGGCGGGCGCGGCCATCTGGCCAGGCATTCAAACGGGCATCGGGAGCCAGGCCACGGGCCCGAAATTCATTGAGGCTGGCGAATCCGGGTTCGCGAAAGACTGGCCAGAGATCGGGATTACGTGAGAAAAAATTGGCTTTAACGCTGGCAAACCGGTTGGCAAACAGGGGGGAGACGGCGTTGACACTTTGGTCTTGAAGATAAACTAAGTCACTCATTTTTATACCATTAGTACAGCAAATGTCCGGCCCTTATACTCTCGGGTCTGGCGCATCAACAGAGACAATAACTAATGGCCTGCCATACTTTTTGTTATGTTTTAGCCATGGCAAGGGGCAGAAAAAAGGCGCTTTTTATGCGCCTCTTTATATTTCGTGATCCCGATCACTTCAGCAGTTGTGCCTTCAGCGCAGCGCCGCCAGCAGCCAGTCGGCAAACTCGCTCAACGCCTCGCGACTGGCCGGGAACTCCCCCTGCCACCCTTGCAAACAGCTGGCGATCGCATCAGAGCGATAGGGACAACTCACCAGCAGTTGGGCCAGCCGATCGAAGGGTGCCGGATCCAGGGTGTCGCTGAAAATCTGCGCCCGCACTATGCTCCCCTTCTCCACATCAAAATGCAGCTCCACCCCGCCCCAGCCAAAGCGCTCTTCCAGCAGATGAGTGAAGGCGGGCGCGTGGCCAAAGTTCCACTCCCAGCTGCGCTGGCGAGCGAAGGTCTCGGCAAAACCGGGCAGATCGGGCATCTGCTCCGGGGAGATATGCTCGGGCTGCACCCGCTCGCCATAGTGTTCAAAAAAGGCGGCAGCCAGCGCGTCGCTCACCTGATGGTGGTCAATCCCCGGCAGCAGTTCGCACAGATTGGCCACCCGACCGCGTACCGAGCTGATCCCCTTGGCCGCCAGCTTCTTGGGGTCGGGGTTGAGGTAGTTGGCGAGCCGACCGAGATCGGCGTCCAGCAGCAGGGTACCGTGGTGAAAACCGCGATCCAGGGTCTCCCTGTAAGCCGAACCCGATACCTTGCGCTCCCCGTCCGGAGTCGCCACCAGCAGGTCGTTGCGACCGGAGGCAAAGGCCTCAATCCCCAGTCGCTTGAGCCCGTCCAGCACGATGGCGGTGGAGACGCTCTTGTCATACTCCGGCTTGCCCGCCATGAAGGTGAAGCAACTGTTGCCAAGGTCGTGAAACACGGCGCCACCACCGCTGCTGCGGCGAGCCAGCGTCACTCCGTCCTCTTCCATGCGGCGGGTGTTGCACTCCTTCCACGGGTTCTGGGCACGGCCAATCACCACGGTATTGGCGTTGCGCCAAAGGAACAGCACCCGCTGACGGGGATCCATCTGGCGGAAGATGCACTCCTCGACGGCGAGGTTGAAGAGGGGATCGTGAGAATCGGAGAGAAGCAGACGCAAGCGGGACATGAAACAGCCTTATCCGGAACAGGGGGGAACATCATAGCACCAGAGCTCGCCAACCGGGCGACGAGGCTGATTTAACCATCAACAAACAACCGGAATACATTTTTCCCTCATGTGGAAAACATCGCAGAAGTATCGCGTGATATGACGACACAGGCTGACGCTTTCCCGACAAAAAGCGGCAATTTAAACGAAGATTCGGAGGAAAAAACGGCATGATAATGGCTAAAATGCAGCCATTTTCGCAAGCCATATGACTCCGGGATGGGGCAGGCAAGTTGTGAAAACAGACTTCGCAGGCAATTAGTGTGATGAAAAACACAAAAACAAATTCTTATACCGCTACTGCCCTGCTCCGCTAGCCTTTTTCCCCTATTGCAGGTTACAAAAAATTGTTTGACTCTAGCTCTGATACCGCCTCCCGAGAGACACCCTGTATGACGGAGCTCGAACCCTCCCCACGCTGTACGCTCTGGTTCCTGCCCATGCTGGCCAGCTGGATGTTCTCTGCGCTTGCAAGCGTGCCACTGAAGGCCGAAGAGCAAGTCACACTCCAGCTCTCCTGGCAGCATCAGTTCCAGTTTGCCGGTTACTACGCCGCCATCGCCAAGGGCTACTACCGGGAAGCCGGACTCAACGTCTCCCTGCGCGAAGCCACGCCCCGCACCGATGTGGTCAACGCAGTGACCAGTGGCCAGGCGCAGTTTGGCATCAGCGGCAGCGACTTGCTGCTGGCCCGCGCCGCCGGCAAGCCGGTGGTGGTGCTGGCAGCCATGTTGCAGCACTCTCCCCTGCTGCTGCTGACGCTCGATCGCCCCGATATCCGCAATGCCGCCGATCTCGCCGGCAAGCGGCTGATGCTGGAACCCGGCTCCGGCGAGCTGCTCACCTATCTCAGCAAACATATTCCCGCCCGGACGTGGCAGATCCACCCCAACGACAACGGCGTCGAGGCACTGCTCTCAGGCAAGGTGGATGCCATCAGTGCCTACAGCACCACGGAGCCCTTCTATCTGCAGCAAAAGGAGATCCCCTATCGGGTCTTCAGTCCCCGCAGCGCCAACAACGACTTTTACGCCGACAACCTCTTTACCTCCGAACGGGAGCTGGCGACCCGCCCCGGCCGGGTCTTTGCCTTTCGTCAGGCGAGCCTGCGCGGCTGGCGCTATGCCATGGATAATCCGGAGGAGATGATCGACTGGATCATGGAGCACTACCCTAGCGGGGCCGGACGGGAGCAACTCACCTTTGAAGCGCGCGAGACCCGCTCGCTGATGCAGCCCGACTTTGTCGAGCCGGGATACATGCAGCCGGAACGCTGGCTGCAGATCGCCAATATCTATCGGGAGGCGGGCCTGCTCGCCTCCGACATCAGCCTCGATCGCTTTCTCTACAATCCAGCCCAGGAGCGGCTGCGCCAGCAGCGGCAACTGCTCGACAAGAGCGTGGCCATCGCCATGCTGATCACCTTTACCCTGCTAATCCTGCTCGGCATCTTCCTCCACCTCTACCTGCGTCTACGTCAGGAGTCGCGCGACCGCCAGCGCCTCACCCGCGAGCTGGCCCAGAGCGAGCAGCACTACCGCTTCGTGGCGGAGAACAGCGCCGACGTGATCTGGACCATGGATACCGCCAGCCTGCGCTTTCGCTACATCAGCCCGGCCATCCAGCCGCTGAGCGGTTACAACGCGAGCGAGCTGTTCGCTCTGCCGTTCAAGAAGCTGCTGCCCGATGCCGCACGCATAAAACTCAAGGAGGAGATCACCGCCACCCTCGCCGCCTGGTATCGCGGTGAACATGAGCAGACCCGCAGCGTCATTCGCACCGACCTGCGCCACAAGGATGGCCATCTGGTCGCCACCGAGACCATCACCACCCTGCACGGCAACGAGCAGGGGGAGCCAGAAGCCATTCTGGGGGTAACCCGCGACATCACCGAGCGGGCAGCCCGGGAGGAGATGATGCGCCGCCTCGCCTTCTACGATCCCCTGACCGGTCTGCCCAACCGCCGCCTGCTGCAGCAACGGCTGAAAGAGGCGCTGGAGCACAACGCCGACCAACCATTGGCACTGATGTTCATCGATCTCGATCACTTCAAGCCGATCAACGACACCTTCGGCCACGAGACCGGCGATGTGCTGCTCAATATGGTGGCCAAGCGGATGCGCTACTGTGTGCGGGAACATGATCTGGTGGCACGCCTTGGCGGCGACGAATTTGTTATCCTGCTGCCCGACACCAGCGACGAGGCGCTGACCATCGCCGACCACCTCCATCACAGCCTGCGCCACCCCTTCAGGATGAACGACGAGCAGGAGCTGCGCATCTCCAGCAGTATCGGGATTGCTCTCTATCCGGAGCACGGCGAGGATGCCAAAACCCTGATGCACCACGCGGATCAGGCGATGTATCAGGCGAAAAACCGCGGCCGTGGCCGGGTCTGTCTCTATACCGCCGGGCTCGACCCAGCGCAGGGCTCGCTGGTGTGGCAAGGCAGCCACGAGTGCGGCCATCCCCGCATTGATGCCGAACATCGCCAGCTCTTTGTGCTCACCAACCGGCTGCTGGAGCGGATGAAGGATAACGAGGCCCATCCCGCTCTCTATCTGGAGAGTCTGGAGAACCTGTTCGAGATGGCGCACCACCACTTCACCTTCGAGGAGAGCCTGCTGGCCGAGCTCGATTACCCCGAGCTCGAGACTCACCGTCAGGACCATCAGCAACTGCTGCAAAAAGCGGCCCAGCTGATGAACGCCGCCCGCGCAGGCACCCTCGGCAACGACGAGTTGCTCAACTTCATCATTCAGGAGCTGGTCGTCGGCCACATGAGCCAGGCCGACCGGCGCTACTTCCCGCTGCTGAAGGGACGCTGACTCAGCGTCCCAGCCACCTGAATGTGTGAAACGAGAAGGGCCACCGAGGTGGCCCTTCTGTCATTGTGCGCCCGGCTCGTTTGCCGTGATCGCGACCCCACGGCGCGACATCAGGCTGTAGTAGAGCAGCGGGATCACCACCAGGGTGAGCAGGGTGGAGACCAGGATCCCGAAAATCAGGCTGATGGCCAGTCCGTTGAAGATGGGATCATCGAGGATAAACAGAGCCCCGATCATCGCCGCCAGCGCCGTCAGCATGATGGGTTTGGCCCGCACCTGCGCCGCTTCGATCACTGCCTGCTCGAACACCACTCCGGCGCTGCGCTGCTGCTCGATAAAGTCCACCAGCAGGATGCTGTTGCGTACGATGATCCCGGCCAGGGCGATCATCCCTATCATCGAGGTGGCGGTAAACTGGGCTCCCAGCAGGGCGTGGCCCGGCATCACCCCTATGATGGTGAGCGGAATGGGGGCCATGATGATGAGTGGCACCAGATAGGAGCGGAACTGGGCCACCACCAGCAGGTAGATGAGGATCATCCCCACCCCGTAAGCAATCCCCATATCGCGGAAGGTCTCGTAGGTGATCTTCCACTCACCGTCCCACAACAGCGCCACCTCCCCCAGCTTGTCGGGCTGCTGCACGTAATATTGGGGCAGGTCGATATCGGCACCGGCGGCAAACATGCCGTAGAGCGGGCTGTCGGTATGGCCCCCCATGTCGGCAACCACCATCACCATGGGCTGCATGTTCTTGTGCATGATATAGCTGGGGGCCGCCTCATCACGGCGATTCACCAGCTCGGAGACCCGCACCAGCTGGCCGCTCTGGCTGCGCACCTTGAGGGCCAGTACGCCCGCCAGATCCCGTTTGTCACCGGGAGCCAGTTCTATGCGGATCGGCACCGGATACTTAGCGCCGTGCCCCTGCAGCCAGCTGGCATCCTGATAACCCACCCCGCCATTGAGGGTGTTCACCAGATCCCCGAGATCGACCCCGAGCAGGGCCGCCTTGCTGCGATCCACCTCCAGCCGCCACTTGGGCTGCGGGTCGGTCAGATAGATATCCACGTCCACCAGATCCGCCGTGGCCACAAAACGTGCCTGTACGGCGCGGGCAGCGGCTTCGCGAGTGGCCTGCGTCGGGCCATACACTTCCGCGACAATGGGTGACCAGACAGGCGGTCCCGGGGGCACCTCCACCACCTTGAGATTGCCCCCTGCCGCGCTGGCGATGGCCTGCAAGGGCGCACGCACCGACCGGGCAATCTCGTGACTGCTGCGATCCCGTTCATGCTTGTCCACCAGATTGACCTGAATATCCCCCACGTTGGCGCCGCTGCGGATAAAGTAGTGACGCACCAGCCCGTTGAAATTGATGGGGGCGGCGGTGCCGGCGTAGATCTGGTAATCCTTCACCTCCTCCACCTTGGCAAGCTCTCGCCCGACCGCCAGCAGGGTGCGCTCGGTCTGCTCCAGGGTCGCCCCCTCCGGCATATCGAGCACCAGCTGAAATTCCGACTTGTTGTCGAAGGGGAGCATCTTGAGCACTACCCACTGCACCATGGGCATGGCGGCGGCCGCCCCGACTAGCAGCAACACCGCCAGCCAGAGTTTGCGTCTGGCACGCTTGGCGCCATCACCGATCAGGAAAGGGGTCATCAGCCGGTGAAAGAGGCCAGCCTTGGCCTCGCCGTGAGCACCGTGCACCTCATCCTTGAGCAAATGGCTCGCCAGCCAGGGGGAGAAGATAAAGGCCACCAGCAGGGAGATAAGCATCCCCATGCTGGCATTGATGGGGATGGGGCTCATGTAGGGGCCCATCAGGCCGCTGACAAAGGCCATCGGCAGCAGGGCCGCGATGACGGTCAGGGTCGCCAGTATGGTCGGCCCGCCCACCTCGTCCACCGCCCCTGGAATAAGATCCTTGAGGGAACCCTTGCCCAAACCGCGATGGCGGTGGATGTTCTCCACCACCACGATGGCATCATCCACCAAAATGCCGATGGAGAAGATCAGCGCAAACAGCGACACCCGGTTGAGGGTAAAGCCCCACGCCCAGCTGGCAAACAGGGTCAGCGCCAGGGTGATGACGATGGCCACCCCCACCACCAGCGCCTCGCGCCACCCCATGCTCACCAGCACCAACAGCACCACCGCCGTGGTGGCAAAAATCAGCTTGCCGATGAGGGTGTTGGATTTGTTCTCGGCGGTGACGCCGTAGTCCCGGGTCACCGTCACCTCGACCCCGGCCGGAATAAGCCGATTCTTGAGACTCTCGACCCGCGCCTCCACCCGCTTGGCCACCTCGACCGCGTTCTGGCCCGGCTGCTTGCCGATGGCCAGGGTCACCGCCGGATAACTGGCCTGCCCCTGCCCCATCCAACTGCGTTTGGTCGGAGTCTCCTGACCCAGAGAGACCTTGGCCACATCCCCCAGATAGACCGGCTTGCCGTCGTGCAGCCCCACCACCAGTTCGCGGGCCTCCTGCTCGCTTTGCAGGAACTGCCCCACCTGGACCTTGATCTCCCGGTTATCTTGCTCGATAGTCTGTGTCGTGCCTACCTGATTGGCGGCCGCAAGTCGCTGGCTCAGCTCGCCCCAGCTGATGCCGTGGGCGCTGAGGGCCGCCGGATCCGGCATCACCCGCAAAACGGCGCTCTGGCCGCCCAGCGTGTAGATATCGCGGGTACCGGGAATGCGCTTGAGTTCGGTCTCCAGCTCATGGGCAACCCGGGTCAGCTCGGGTGCCCCCAGTTGCTTGCTCCCCTCTTTGCTCCAATCTTTGCTCCATAAGGTCAGACTGACGATGGGGACATCGTCGATCCCCCGGGGTTTCACCAGCGGCTGACCGACTCCGATCCCTTGTGGCAACCAGTCACGGTTGGAGTCGAGCTGGTTGTTGAGATCGACGATGGCCTGCTCGCGACTCACCCCCACCTTGAACACCACCACCAGCAGGGCGCCATCGGGTTGGGAAAAAGAGTAGAGGGTATCAATCCCCTGTATCTGGGAGACCACCTGCTCGGCAGGGGTAGTAACGAGGGATTCCACCTCTGCCGGAGTGGCTCCCGGGAAAGGGATATAGACATCGGCGAAGGTGACATCGATCTGCGGCTCCTCCTCCTTGGGGGTCACCAGCACAGCAAACAGGCCGAGCAACAGCCCCACCAGCGCCAGCAGCGGAGTGATGGCCGAGCCCTGAAACAGCGCCGCCAGCCGACCGGCAGGCCCCATCCTCTCCTTGCTGCCGTTCAGCTCGCTACTCATGGGCCACCTCCTGATGCTGCGCCCAGCCATCGGGGGCCAGCTTGTCACCGGCTTGCAGCCCGGCCAGGATCTCGCACTGCCCTTCAAAGCAATGGCCTACCCGCACCGGCGTCAGGGCCCAGCCAGCGGGCTGCTGCAGATAGACGCCGTTGAACTCCCCTTGCCGCAGCAGAGCGCGATCCGGTACTTGCAGCACCTGACGCTCACCCTGTTTGAGCTGCACCTTGAGCCACATGCCGGGCAATACCCCGGCGGTTTGCGGCGGCAAGTCGAGGCGCAACCTGAAGGCGTGGCTCTGGCTGTCGGCATAGTTGAAGCGGATCAGTTTGACCGGGATAACGGCCCTGCCATCCGGCAGCAGCACCAGCACATCCGCTGGCTGACTGGCGAGTGCGATCACAGATTGGGGCAGGTCTACATCCACCCGCAGCTCATCAAGGGAAAAGCCGGAGAGCAACGGGGTACCGGGGGCAACTGTCTCCCCCAGCTCCACCAACCGCTTGGTCACCACCCCGGCGTAAGGGGCCAGAATGCGGGTATAACCGTAAGCCTCGCGGGCCTGAGTGAGGGCCGCATCGGCCGCATTGACCTCGGCGCGGGCGGCGCGATCAGTCGCCTGGGCACTGTCGAGCTGGGCGCGGGTGATCACCCCCTTTGCAATCAGCGCCTGAAAGCGGGCAAGCTGGCGCTCTGCCTCCACCTGCTGGGCCTTGGCTCTGGCAAGCCGCGCCTCGGCACCGGAAACGGCGGCAAACTGCTCCTTGCCGCTGATCTCGAGCAGCGGTTGCCCCGCCTGCACCTGATCGTTCACATCCACCAGCATGCGGGAGACCCGGCCGCTGGTCTGGGCCGCCACCGTCCCCTGATTGATGGCACTGACAGTGCCATCCAGCGTCAGCCAGTCGGTCACCTGACGGGGAACCAGAGTCAGGGTGGCATCACCATTCGCCTCGGCAGACCATGTCATCGGAGATACAAGAGCGGAGGTCACAGCCAGCATGGCGGCCCCCAGCAAGCGGATCTGTTCCATGATATTTCTCCTTCCCCGACACTAGGGGCAATCCATTCAGGCAGAGCGGGGGTGGCAGCGCTTCTCCCGCACCTTCACCAAGACCCGATCAACAAGCAAAATCCCGGCCACCATGGCCGCAATAAACAACAGTATCATGGGCTGGCCACTGGAAATGAGACTCAAGGCTGGCCCCGGGCAGATGCCCACCAATCCCCAGCCGATGCCAAACAGCGCGGCCCCACCGATCAGACGACGATCCAGCCGAGGGGCCGGTACGGCGGCGATGGGCTCACCCAACACACTCTGACGACGGGGTTTCACCAGCAGAAAATAACCCGGCATAAAGACCAGCAGGGCGCCCCCCATCACGAAGGCGAGGCTGGGATCCCAGGCCCCAGCCAGATCGAGAAAACCGGTGACCCGGGCGGGATCCACCATGCCGGAGATGGCCATCCCCAGTCCAAACAGCAGGCCCGCAAACAAACTTGTCAGCAATTTCATGGCGATCAGCCCCTTACAACAGATGATGAGTGACAAAGACGGTGATAAAGCCAGCCGCCATAAAGGTGAGAGTGGCGACTATGGAGCGCAGGGAGAGCCGCCCCATGCCGCAGATGCCGTGGCCACTGGTGCAGCCATTGCCGACACGGGTACCGATGCCAACCAGCAGACCGGCCAGCAACACTACCGGCCAACCGGGCAAGGTGGTGAATGCAGGCATGCTGGCCCAACCCAGAGTCAGAGCCAACCAAGCGCCCGCCCCCAGTCCCAGTAAGAAGAACAGGCGCCAGGGCGCTTTGCGTTGCAGTGCACCGGCCAGAATACCGCTGATCCCGGCAACCCGGCCGTTGAACAACATCAGGATCAGAGCCGACAGCCCTGCCAGCATGCCGCCGCCCAAAGAGAGCAGCCATTGGCTTTCCATCATCAAGATTCCTTATTTTCTGAGTGACAAAAATGGGTTTGCAGTGCCCCCAGCACATCAGCGGCAGCCTCGCTCACCAGCGAGTAGTAGATCTGCTGGGAAACCTTGCGCGAACGGATCAGGCCGTAGCGCTTCAATACCGACAGTTGCTGGGAGAAGGCCGACTGCCCCAGCTGGCTATGGGCCAGCAGCTCCCCGACCCCCTTCTCCCCCTCCACCAGCTGGCAGAGCACCATCAGGCGTTCAGGGTGAGCCAACGCCTTGAGCAGGGAGGCGGCGGCTGTCGCATGTCTGTTCATCTCGTCGAATTGGCTCATAGAAGTAAATTAGCAATTGCTGATATTTGTTCTATTGTATAAAACAACACTAAATTAGCAACATCTAAAATAGATAGGGAGAAAGGCTATGACAGTAGATAACGGAGTCAGAATCGTCGCGGGTTGCATGTTGCTGCTCTCTTTGATCCTTACCACCTGGGTTCATCCGGGTTTTGTCTGGTTGAGCGTGTTTATCGGGGTCAACCTGATCCAGAGCGCCTTCACCGGTTTCTGCCCGGCAGCGATGATCCTCAAAAGGATGGGATTGAAATAACCGGGTCGGATGACCCAGCTCACATGAGCGTGTAATAAACGCAGGAGGCTGAACATGGCAACGGTAATCGTCATAGGCGCGGGTCTGGGGGGCATGTCCGCCGCCTACGAACTCAAGGCCGAACTGGGCAAGCAGCATGAGGTGATCCTCATCAACGACAAGCCGGACTTTGAATTCACCCCATCCAATCCGTGGATTGCCGTCCAGTGGCGGGAGCGCAAGGAGACCTCGATCCCCATCGAACCCCATGTGAAGAAAAAGGGAATCCACTTTATTCATGCGGCCTTGACAGGATTGCAACCTGGCGAACAGCAGATTGCCCTCTCCGATGGCCAGACCCTGCGTTACGACTTTCTGGTGCTCTGCACCGGCCCGGCGCTCGCCTTTGACGAAGTACCGGGGGCAGGCCCCGAATCGGGCGGCACCGCCAGCGTCTGCACCCTCTCCCACGCCGAAGAGTGCCGTCACAGCGTCAGCTCACTGGTCGATGAGCCCGGCTCGGTGATTGTCGGCGCCATGCCGGGGGCCTCCTGCTTTGGCCCGGCCTACGAGTACGCCTTCATCCTCGATCGCCACCTGCGCGACAAAAAGGTGAGAAAAAATGTGCCCATGACCTTTGTCACCAGCGAGCCCTACATCGGCCATCTGGGTCTGAACGGCGTAGGCGACTCCAAGGGAATGCTGGAGAGCGAATTGCGGATGCGCGATGTGCAGTGGATCTGCAATGCCCGCACCGTGGCAGCAAAGGATGGCAAGATGACGGTGGAGGAGCTGGACGATGAGGGCAACATCAAGCGCACCCACACTCTGCCCTACAAACACGCCATGATGCTGCCCGCCTTTGTCGGCATTGCGCCGCTGCGAGGCATCGAGGGGCTGGTCAATCCCCGCGGTTTTGTCATCGTCGACGAACACCAGCGCAATCCCGCCTTCCCGCAGATTTACGCCGCCGGGGTCTGCATCGCCATCCCGCCCCAGCATAAAACCCCGGTGCCAACCGGCGTACCGAAGACTGGCTACATGATTGAGGCGATGGTTCGCACCCTTAGCCACAACATCAAGGCGGAGCTCAGTGGCCAGCCGCCGGTGACCAAGGCGGTGTGGAATGCCATCTGTCTGGCGGACATGGGGGACACCGGCGCCGCCTTCGTCGCCATGCCGCAGATCCCGCCGCGCAACGTCGCCTGGTTCAAGAAGGGGAAGTGGGTCCATCTGGCCAAGATCGCCTTCGAGAAATACTTCCTGCACAAAATGCAGGTGGGCGATACCGAGCCCATCTATGAAAAACTGATGCTCAAATACCTTGGCATCGACAAGACGGAGTAAGCCGCAAAGGGCGGCCCTGCCAACCTCGCAGGGCCGTCAAGCGGTCGCGGCGAAGTGAGAGCTCAAATTTGTTTCAGGATGTTTCCGCCACTGGCTCGGGGTTTACCCTCTGCGTCAGCTCGGCTATCATTCGAGCCTCTTATCAATAGCGGAGACCATCAGTGGGCAACTCATCAAGTGACAGTTGTAGACCGGCCCTGTCAGCCGGTACCAAGGTCGCGAGCTAGCCGCAGGTCTTTCTCTGCCGCATGCTCGCAACCCTGCGAGAAGCGGAAATCCACTCCCCTCTTCTCTTTTTACACTTGACGTCTGGCGACCATTGGCCAAAAGCCGTGGCCGTCATGCCTGCATAGTTTCTGCTTCCCACAAGGAGGCTGCTATGCGTTTTGTATCAACCAAGTCCGTTGCCAACCCGATGATGGCAACACAGGCTCATCCCCTGCTGAGCAAGCTGGGTCGTGGCTGGCTGCCACTCTGGCTGCGCGGCAAACAGCGCCAACACCATTATCGGTTACAGATCCGCTGCGAGGATCGCGCCGATATGGAGCAGGTGCTGGAGATGGTGAACCACACCCTGCAACCCGCCGGCCTGCAGCCCATGCAGTCGATGCGGCCGGGACGCAGCGGGGGCCGGGAGCTGGTGCTCAATGTGCACTGCACCCCGCCCCAGCGCCGCTATCTGGTGCAGTTTGTCCATCAGGTGGGCGTTGCACATCCGGTGCGCTGGGAGTTGCGGCCACGCAGTGATGGCAATCCCCAGCTCAACTGAGCCAACCCGTTAACCTCGGGGCTTGCCAGCCCCGTTCAATCCGAGTGAAAAAGTGCCTGCTTCTCCGTGCAAACGGGAGAGGCAGGCCCATTTGACGTGCGTGCTCATCCCCTTTGTGATGGCCTTCACCACGCGCGTCCGCTCATCTGCCCGGGTTATGCCAGCACTATCTGGCAGCCCGCTCATCCCGAAGGCCATCGGCAACCAAGAAGGAACAGGCCATGAAAATGTGGCAACAACTTGATCTGATCTCCCTGATCGATACCCTCGCCAGCCTGCTGCTGGCCTTCGTGCTGGGGGCGCTGGTCGGGCTGGAGCGCCAGTACCGCCAGCGTACAGCCGGCCTGCGTACCAACGTGCTGGTCGCCGTTGGCGCCGCGCTGTTTGTCAATCTGGCCCAGCGTATCTATGACCTCCATGGCGGCAGTTACAGCGTGGTCCACGTGGTGGCCTATATCGTCTCCGGCATCGGTTTTCTCGGCGCCGGTGTCATCATGCGCGAGTCGGGCAATATCCGCGGCATCAACACCGCCGCCACCCTCTGGGGAGTGGCCGCCGTCGGTGCCGCCTGTGGTGCCGGGCTCGCCATCGAGGCGATTCTGGGCGCCCTGTTCGTGCTCGCCGCCAATACCCTGCTGCGGCCGCTGGTCAATCAGATCAACCGGCGTCCGGTGGACAATCTCGACACCGAGGTGACCTACAAGGTGACGGCGCTCACTCCACGCGAGCACCAGAAAGAGGTGCTGCACTGGCTGGAGGAGATGCTAGAGCAGGCCAACTACCCCCTGAGCGAGCTCGATATCGAGCCCTTTGGCGAGCGGGATCTGGAGATTTCGGCGGTGCTGCTCGCCACCTCCATCGATGGCGACGAGCTCGATGCCCTGATGGGCAAACTGGGTATTCATCCCCATATCAAGCAGGTGTTCTGGCGCGCCAGCACCACGGATTGACCACAAAAGACCAAAAAAAGAGCCGACACAAGGCCGGCTCTGTTGATTCGGGTGGCTGAAATCAGCTGGTCAGATCGTCAAAGAAGCGTTTCACCCCTTCGAAGAAGCCTTCCGATTTCGGCTTGTGGGTCTTGGCAGCGGCACCGCTGAACGACTCGTCCAGCTGGCGCAGCAGCTCTTTCTGCTGCTCGGTGAGGTTGACCGGGGTCTCGATCACTACCTTGCACATCAGATCCCCTACCTGACCGGAGCGCACTGACTTCACGCCCTTGCCACGCATGCGGAACATCTTGCCGGTCTGGGTCTCCGGAGTGACCTTGAGCTTGACCCGGCCATCCAGGGTCGGCACTTCGATCTCGCCGCCCAAAGCCGCAGCGGTGAAGCTGATGGGCACTTCGCAGTAGAGGTTGTTGCCGTCACGCACGAAGATCTCGTGCTCTTTGACGTGCACCTGTACGTAGAGATCCCCTGCCGGAGCCCCCGCTTCACCCGCTTCCCCTTCACCGGAGAGGCGGATGCGATCGCCGGTATCGACACCTGCCGGGATCTTGACCGACAGGGTCTTGGTGCGCTGGTAGCGACCTTCACCGTGGCACTTGCGGCACGGGTCCTTGATGATCTTGCCGCGACCGTGACAGTGCGGACACGCCTGCTGCACCGCGAAGAAGCCCTGACGCATCTGAACCTGGCCGGAGCCGTGGCAGGTCGGGCAGGTCTGGGCGCTGCTGCCGGTATGGGCACCGGAGCCGTTACAGACTTCACAGTGAACCAGGGTCGGCACCTTGATCTCCTTGGAGACCCCGCGTACCGCCTCTTCCAGCGTCAGCTCCATGGTGTAGCGCAGGTCGGAACCACGAGCCGGGCCACGACGGGCACCGCCACGGCTGCCACCGAAGATGTCACCGAACACATCGCCAAAGATGTCGCCAAAGTCGGCACCACCGCCGAAACCTCCGTGGCCACCGCCACCCTGGCTCGGGTCGACACCGGCATGACCATACTGGTCATAACGGGCGCGCAGGTTGGCATCGGTCAGGATCTCGTAGGCTTCCTTGACCTCTTTGAACTTCTCTTCGGCACCGGCATCGCCCTGGTTGCGGTCAGGGTGATACTTCATGGCCAGACGCTTGTACGCCTTCTTGATCTCGCGCTCGTCGGCATCTTTCGATACCCCCAGCACCTCGTAGAAATCGCGCTTCGACATACTCATCCTGTGGTTACGCAGACGGGCGTTGGTCACCCAACGCCCGTGAATTCATAAACTAAACCGATGGGCGAAGCCTGCTTCGCCCATCTGGGTCGGGCTTACTTCTTGTCGTCTTTCACTTCTTCGAACTCGGCATCGACTACGTCGTCGTCAGCCTTGGCAGAAGAGGAGGACTGACCGGCGTCAGCACCGGCGGCACCTTGTGCCTGAGCCTGCTGCTGGGCAATCTCCATCAGCTTCTGGGACGCTTCCAGCAGAGCCTGCTGTTTGGCTTCGATGGCAGCCTTGTCGTCACCCTTGATGGCGGTTTCCAGCTCGCTCAGAGCGGCTTCGATCTTGGTCTTGTCGTCGGCAGGCAGGGCTTCACCGGCTTCGGTGATCTGCTTGCGTACGGAGTGGACCAGACCATCAGCCTGGTTGCGGGCATGCACCAGCTCTTCAAACTTCTTGTCCTCGGCCGCGTTGGCTTCGGCTTCGCGTACCATGCGCTCGATCTCGTCATCAGACAGACCAGAGGAAGCCTGGATGGTGATCTTCTGCTCTTTGTTGGTCTCTTTGTCTTTCGCAGAGACGTGCAGGATACCGTTGGCATCGATGTCGAAGGTCACTTCGATCTGTGGCAGACCGCGCGGTGCCGGACGGATGCCTTCCAGGTTGAACTGGCCCAGAGACTTGTTGTCGCTGGCGCGCTTGCGCTCACCCTGCAGCACGTGAATGGTCACGGCAGACTGGTTGTCTTCGGCAGTGGAGAACACCTGGGACTTCTTGGTCGGGATGGTGGTGTTCTTCTCGATCAGCGCAGTCATCACGCTGCCCATGGTTTCGATACCCAGAGAGAGCGGGGTAACGTCCAGCAGCAGTACGTCGGTCTTGTCACCGGACAGTACGGCACCCTGGATGGCAGCACCCATGGCCACGGCTTCGTCCGGGTTGACGTCTTTACGCGGCTCTTTGCCAAAGAACTCGGCAACGGTCTTCTGAACCAGCGGCATACGGGTCTGACCACCAACCAGGATCACGTCGTCGATCTCGCCAACTGCCAGACCGGAGTCTTTCAGGGCAACACGAACCGGCTCCAGAGAGTCCTTCACCATGTCTTCCACCAGGGATTCCAGCTTGGCGCGGGTCACCTTGATGTTCATGTGCTTCGGACCGGTGGCATCGGCAGTGATGTACGGCAGGTTGACGTCGGTCTGCTGGGCAGAAGAGAGCTCGATCTTGGCTTTCTCGGCGGCATCTTTCAGACGCTGCAGAGCCAGCTGGTCGTTGCGCAGGTCGATGCCCTGCTCACGCTTGAACTCATCTACCAGATAGTTGATGACGCGGTTGTCGAAGTCTTCACCACCCAGGTGGGTGTTACCATTGGTCGCCAGTACTTCGAAGGTGGTTTCGCCTTCAACTTCGTCGATCTCGATGATGGAGATATCGAAAGTACCGCCACCCAGGTCATATACGGCAACCTTGCGCTCGCCCTTGACCTTGTTCACACCGTAAGCGAAAGCAGCTGCAGTCGGTTCGTTGATGATGCGTTTTACATCCAGACCGGCGATGCGACCGGCATCCTTGGTAGCCTGACGCTGGGCGTCGTTGAAGTAGGCCGGAACAGTGATAACTGCTTCGGTTACCGGCTCGCCCAGGTAGTCTTCGGCGGTCTTCTTCATCTTTTTCAGCACTTCGGCAGAGATCTGCGGCGGTGCCATTTTCTTGCCCTTTACCTCAACCCAGGCGTCACCGTTGTCGGCCTTGGCGATGGCGTACGGCATGATTTTCAGGTCACGCTGTACTTCGTCATCTTCAAAACGACGGCCGATCAGACGCTTGATGGCGAACAGGGTGTTTTTCGGGTTGGTGATGGCCTGACGCTTGGCCGGCTGACCAACCAGGATCTCGCCATCATCGGCATAGGCAATGATGGACGGAGTAGTACGATCGCCTTCTGCGTTCTCGATCACGCGAGCAGTGTCGCCGTCCAGAATGGCAACGCAGGAGTTGGTAGTACCCAGGTCAATACCGATGATTTTACCCATTTGAGAAATCTCCAAATACTTTGAATAAACTGGCGAGGAACTCGCCTTAATGCGTTAACGGCTAGGTGGGGCCTGCCAATCTGGCTTTCAAGCTCCCGGCATCAAAATTTTTGTGCCGCCGTGGCCTTGCATCCTATATGGGGTCGCAAGCGGCCACTTCAAGCCCTGCCCCGCAAAAACCCCACCTTTTGTCGTGATCAGTCCATGACAGACCAGACAGATAAACAAAAAGCCCGCCAAGCGGCGGGCCTGGGCATCAAGTGCCGACTCAGTCGGCGGCCTTGGATACCATGACCATGGCCGGACGGATCACGCGACCGTTCAGCTCATAGCCTTTCTGCATCACGGCGATCACGGTGTTCGGCGCCACATCGGCACTCGGCACCATGCTCATCGCCTGATGGGCATTCGGATCAAACAGCTGGTTGGTCGGATCCAGCGCAACCAGACCGAACTTGGCCACACCGCTCTGCATGGATTTGAGGGTCAGCTCGACACCTTCCACCATCGGCTTGAGGGCATCGTTCTCCTTGTCGGCGAGCTCGATGGCGCGCTCCAGGTTGTCCAGCACCGGCAGCAGCTCGGCGGCGAACTTCTCCAGCGCGAACTTGTGCGCCTTCTCCACGTCCAGCTCGGTACGACGACGCAGATTCTCCATTTCGGCAGCGGTACGCAGGGCGCGTTCGCGCTCTTCCGCCGCCTTCTGGATGGCGGTCTCCAGCTGCTCTTCCAGTTCGGCGATACGGGCCTGCTCGGCTGTCACTTCACTGTCTACATCGGTCGGCTCGACTGGCTGGGCTTCCACTTGCTCCATCGCTTCAACCTTTTGCTCTTCGTGGTTCATGACATCTCCAGATTCCGGGGTTACTTACGAGGGCCTTGACGTCTGGCTGAGCGACCAGTGACATCAGACCGACTATGTTGGCGCTATTATGGGGATGGATCCCTGTCTTTCAAGGGGAAAAAGGCCAATCCGGGTCACTCAAACAGGACTATTGGCACTTTCCTTGCTGCATCTCTGGCAATCCAGCTCAGCTTTTAATCAGCTGCGTCAAGGAGATAGCCCTTCCCCCTCAGCAAGGGAAGCGCGCGGGAGGACGTCACAAGCGTGACAAACCGCTGTATACTGCCCCCAATACTCACCCAGACCCGACAGACTATGGATTCTCCGTTCAAAACCATCGCCCTGATTGGCAAGCCTCACCACGAGGGAGCCAACCAGACGCTGACCGGCCTGCATCAATACCTCACCTCACGCGGTTTCCGGGTACTGGTGGAGAGCCGGGTTGCCCAGACCCTGAGCATCCTCGATGAAAACGTCATGGATCTGGTTCAGCTCGGCCAACAGGCCGATCTGGCCATCGTGGTCGGCGGTGACGGCAACATGCTGGGGGCGGCGCGGGTACTGTCGCGTTTCGATGTGGCGGTGATCGGGGTCAACCGGGGCAACCTCGGCTTTCTGACCGATCTCTCGCCACAAGATTACCTGCTGCCGCTAGAGCAGGTACTCTCCGGTCACTACAAGAGCGAACACCGCTTCCTGCTGGAAGCCTCGGTCTATCGCCACGGCGAGCGCAAGTCGAGCAATCTGGCGGTCAATGAGGCGGTACTGCACCCGGGCAAGATCGCCCACATGATCGAGTTCGAGGTCTATATCGATGGCAGCTTTATGTATAGCCAGCGCTCGGACGGCATCATTGTCGCCACTCCGACCGGCTCGACCGCCTACTCCCTGTCGGCAGGTGGCGCCATTCTCACCCCCAAGCTCAACGCCATCACGCTGGTGCCCATGTTCCCGCATACCCTCAGCAGTCGCCCCATCGTGCTCGATGCCGACAGCGAAGTACGGCTGCTGGTCTCGCCGGATAATCAGGACGATGCCATGCAGGTGAGTTGTGACGGTCAGGTGACCCTGGCGGTCCACCCGGGGGACGAGATCCTTATCAAGAAGAGCCACCACCAGCTTCATCTGGTTCACCCGCTCGACTACAGCTACTTCCACGTACTGCGCAACAAGCTCGGCTGGGGCAGCAAGCTGTTTTAAGCTGCCGGATCAGGCTGCGCAGCAGTGCTCTGACTGAGTGCCACCTCGCTGCGAAGCCAGTCGCTGAAGGCGCGAAAACGCGGCCGCTCGCGGTTCTCCCGCGGCGAGATCAACTCGTAGTTGCGCCCGGCCGCCACCGCCGGGCCACCAACTGCCACCAGCGAGCCCTGTTCCAGCAAGCTGCGAACCAGCACCTCCCGCCCCATCGCGACCCCCATCCCCCCTTGTGCAGCCTGCAGAGCCATCTGATAGTGATTGAAACCATAGTGGCGCTGTTCATGGGGTAGTGTCATGCCAGCGCCATCACACCAGAGCCGCCACTCCGAGAAGAGTTGCTGCACATCGGTCGATTCAGAGGCATGGATAAAACAGGCCTCCGCCAACCGGGCCGGCTCTCTCAGCAACCCCAGTCGCTCGGCATAGGCGGGGGAGCAGACAGGCACCAGGCGCTCCTCCATCAACAGCTCACGGTGCAGATCACTGCAGCGGGTGGCACCGTAGTAGATGGCCAGATCTACCCGCTCCTCGTTGAAATCCACCGCCCCGGCACGAACCCGCATCATCACATTCAACCCGGGCCAGCGCTGCTGGAAGCGCGGTAATCTGGGCATCAGCCAGTTGAGCCCCAGCGTCGGCGCAACCCCCACATGGAGTGTGCCGCGCAGATCCTGAGCACGGATATCTTCAATCTCCTCATTGATCTGACGCAAGGAGTGGCTCAGGGTCGCCAGCAGTCGTGCCCCCTCTTCCGTCAATGCGAGCTTACGGG
Organism: Aeromonas sp. SER; assembly: GCF_038739615.1. Lineage (NCBI taxonomy): Bacteria > Pseudomonadati > Pseudomonadota > Gammaproteobacteria > Aeromonadales > Aeromonadaceae > Aeromonas > Aeromonas sp. SER. Next base: position 423,388 of record NZ_JBCGFC010000003.1, read on the forward strand.
TCAGGCGAATAAAGAGGCGAAACCCCAATAACCCCTCCAGATGGCGAATACGGTGACTGATGGCCCCCTGGGTGAGGTTCATCTCCTCAGCAGCGCGGGTGAAGCTGAGGTGACGGGCCGTGCTCTCGAAGGTGTGCAGCAGGGCAAGGGTGTTCTGTTGAACCAGCATGGATAACCTCGTGATGACGCGCGTTTCGGTGCAGGCCATCAGTATGCCATTTCCCCTCATGCATGAAACAGGCTAATCCATGCTGCCCCATATTTCGTTTGTCGGCCCGCCCTAGCCCCTCTTTAATAGGGTCCAACCCTATCCCTGCTAATGAGGTGGACAATGAAAAACGGACTCAAGATTGTGGTCATCGGTGCCGGCTCCAGCTATACGCCAGAGCTGATCGAGGGATTAATCCAGCGCCAGCACGAGTTGCCGCTGCGCGAACTCTGGCTGGTCGATATCGACGATGGCCACGAAAAGATGGAAATCATCGCAGCCCTCACCCGCCGCATGCTGGCCAAAGCCGGACTGGGGGTACGGGTGGAAACAAGGCTGGATCGGGAAGAAGCGCTGCGCGGGGCCGACTACGTCTGCTCCCAGTTTCGTGCCGGGTGCCTGGAGGCCCGTATTAGCGATGAGCGGATATCATTGAAATATGGCCTGATTGGACAAGAGACCAACGGACTTGGCGGCTTTGCCAACGCGTGCCGAACCATCCCCATCGCCTTGCAGATCGCCGCCGACATGGAGCGCCTCTGCCCCGATGCCTGGTTGCTCAACTTCACCAATCCGTCAGGCATGGTGACCGAAGCCGTCTTGCGCCACAGCAAGATCAAGGCGGTGGGCTTGTGCAATGTGCCGGTGATCATGCAAAAAGGGGTCGCTACCCTGCTGGAGAGCCACGATGAGCAGGAGTTCATCATGCAGGTGGCCGGACTCAACCACTTTATCTTCGTGCGCCAGATCCAGCATCAAGGCAAGGATAAACTCGGCGAAGTGATTGCCCGACTCGCACAAGGACACGATCCACTGGTTCCACGCAATATTCCCCCCTTTGTCTGGCCCAAGGATTTGCTGACCCATCTGGGCATGATCCCTTGTGCCTATCTGCGTTACTACTACATGAGCGACGATATCCTCAAGCAGGAACTCGGTGAGGCCAGTGGCGAAGGAACCCGGGGCGAAGTGGTCAAGGCCATCGAACAGCAGCTGTTCGATCTCTATCGCAACCCGGATCTCGCAGAGAAACCGAAAGCACTGGAGGGGCGAGGTGGCCAATATTATTCCGAAGCGGCTTGCGAACTGATGAGTGCTATCCACAACGACAAGCGCATCATCATGCACGTCAACACCCGCAACAATGGTGCCATCAACGGCCTGCCGGACGAATGTGCAGTGGAAGTTAGCTCCCTCATCACCAAGTCGGGCCCGCTGCCGCTCAACGTGGCGCCTTTCCCGCAAGATACCCTGCGCCTGCTGCAATTAATGAAGGAGTTCGAACAGCTCACCATCGAGGCAGCCATCACCGGCAACCGCCATACAGCCTGGCGCGCTCTGGTGCTCAACCCCCTCATCACCAGCGGCAGCAAGCTGGAACAGGCTCTGGACGAGGTGACCGCAGCCCATCCGGATCTGATGTCAGCTTTTCACTGACGCTCACCTTGTTGTGCTCCCGCAGGCCACCAATCTGGTGGCCTGCATTCGTTAAAAATGACGGAGCCCTCTTTACTGTATATAAGACCAGTATATACTGGATGCATACACAGTAATGTTGACCTATACAGGATGAGACCATGCTGACCCAGCTGACCGTCAACAACTTCGCCATAGTCAAGTTTCTCGAACTCGATCTGCAACCGGGGATGACCTGCATCACAGGGGAAACCGGTGCCGGTAAATCCATCGCCATCGACGCCCTCGGCCTCTGTCTGGGTGAGCGTGCCGAAGCCAGCATGGTGCGCCCCGATAGCGACAAAAGCGAGGTCAGCGCCCGCTTCCTGCTCGACAACAACCCGGCCGCCCGCGCCTGGCTCGCCACCAACGAGCTGGAGAACGAGGGGGAGTGCATCGTGCGGCGAGTCATCTCTGCCGAGGGGCGTTCGCGCAGCTATATCAATGGCGTGCCCGTCCCCCTCACCCAGCTCAAGAATCTGGGCCAGCTGCTGGTCAACGTACACGGCCAGCATGCCCACCAGATGCTGCTCAAACCCGACTACCAGCTCGCCCTGCTCGACGGCTACGCCGGCCACCATCTGCTGCTCGACGAAGTACGCCAGCACTATCAGCAGTGGCGCCAGCTGCAAAACGAGCTCAACCGGCTCAAGGCCGAGCAGCAGCAGCGAGAAGCCCGTCGCCAGCTTATCGAGTATCAGGTGCAGGAGCTGGACGAATTTGCCCTGCAGCCGGGCGAGTTTGAAGAGATCGAGGAGGAGCACCAGCGGCTGGCCAACGGCACCGAATTGATGCAGGAGTGCGGCTTCTGCCTCGATCTGCTCTATGACAACGAAGAGACCACCATTGCCGGTCTGCTGCAGACCGCCGTTGATCGGGCCGAGGGGCTGGTCAGCATGGACAGTCGCCTCACCCCGGTGCTGGAGATGCTGAACGAAGCCCTGATTGGGGTGCAGGAGAGCCACAGCGAACTGCGCAGCTATCTGGATCGGCTGGAGCTGGATCCCGAACGTTTCAACGAGCTGGAAACCCGGCTCTCCAAGGCAATCAATCTGGCCCGCAAGCATCATGTCAAACCGTCAGAGCTGGCCCAGTACCATCAGGAGCTGGCCTCCGATCTCGCCCGCCTAAACTCAGACGAGGAGCGGTTAGAGGGGATGGAAGATGAGCTGGCCGAGGCCCGTCAGGCGTTTGTTCAGGCCGCCGAGGCCCTGAGCCAGAGCCGCCAGCGTTACGCCCAGGAGTTGGGTGCCAAGGTGACCAGCAGCATGCACGAACTGGCGATGCCCGATGGTCGCTTTGCCATCGAGGTGCGCCCCGATGCCCAGAGCAGCCTCTCTCCGCTGGGTATAGATCGGGTCGAATTTATGGTCACCACCAACCCGGGTCAGCCCATCCAGCCGCTTGGCAAGGTGGCTTCGGGCGGTGAATTGTCGCGTATCAGCCTTGCCATCGTGGTGATCAGCGCTCGCAAGGTCTCCACTCCGACCCTGATTTTCGATGAAGTGGATGTGGGGATCAGCGGCCCGACCGCGGCCGTGGTGGGTCGCCTGCTACGTCAGCTTGGCGAGTCGACTCAGGTGATGGTGGTCACTCACTTGCCGCAGGTGGCGGGCAATGGCCACCAGCACATGGTGGTGAGCAAGCACACCGACGGCAAGACCACCGAAACCCGGATGGATGCGCTCGATCAGATCGCCCGGCTCAACGAACTGGCTCGCCTGCTGGGAGGGGATCAAATCACCGACATTACCCTAGCCAATGCCCGCGAGCTGCTGCACCATTAATTCCCTGGCCAGCCTGATGGCAACATAACCACCGGCTGGCTCTGGCTCTGGCTCTGGCTCTGGCTCTGGCTCTGGCTCTGGCTCTGGCTCTGGCTCTGGCTCTGGCTCTGGCTCTGGCTCTGGCTCTGGCTCTGGCTCTGGCTCTGGCTCTGGCTCTGGCAATAGCATGCATAGTCAGCAGTGGAAAGACACCCCATGCCATTTGCCGAGACGGTAAGATCACCGACCCAGATCAATAAAATGGTGGATTTGGCCAAGCAGGCAGCAACATCTGCCGGGATCGGGTTGCCTTGACGAGGGGGATTTCGCATAGTGTTGCCCCCTTTATGGGTATCCAATTGTGAGGCTTTGTCTATGATCCACGTTTTTGGCCACAAGAATCCCGACAGTGACAGTATCTGCAGCGCTCTGGTGATCGCTGACTGGCTCAATGCACAAGGCCGTCAGGCCACCCCATGGCGCCTCGGCGATCTGCGTACCGAAACCCGCTTCATTCTGGAGCAGGCTGGTGTCGCCGAGCCCGAGCTGCTGACTCAGGATCTGACCGATAAAGATGTCTGGCTGGTCGACTTCAGTGATCTGGAGCAGGGCCCCGCTACCCTCTCCCAGGCCAATGTACTGGGACTGGTGGATCACCACCGCCTCGGCTCCCTGATCACCCAGTCTCCGCTGGATGCCTGGATCCGTGCCGTTGGCTGCACCTGCACCATCGCTTTTGATCTGCTAAGCCAACAAGGTACCGTGACCCGTAGCCAGGCTCGTCTGATGCTGGGTGCCATCATGAGCGACACCCTCTGTCTCACCTCGCCAACCACCACCGAGCAGGACAAGATCGCCTGCGAGCGTCTTGCGCCGCTGGCCGAGGTGTCGCTGGCCGAGTTTGGTCAACAGCTGCTGATGGCAAAAACCGACCTGAGCGGCCTCACTCCTGCGCAGTTGCTGCAGCAGGATGAGAAAGCATTCCAGGCCGAAGGTCTGAACTTCATCATGAGCCAGATTGAAGTGGGCAGCGAACAACAGCTTGCCGACCAGATCGACACTCTGCAGCAAGAGATGGCACACCGTGTTGAAGGCGAAGGGCTCGACTTCTTCGTCCTGATGGTGACCGACCTGACCGCCGCCGCCAGCCGAATCTACTTTACCCGCCACACCAAAGTACCGGCAGAGTCCAGCTACCACCCGGGCTTTGTCAGCCGCAAGAAGCAGGGTCTGCCCTGGGTGATGGAGTTGCTGGCCAAGGCTTAAGCACGCCTATCACCAAGCCTCAGCAAAAGCCCCGCCTCTGTGCGGGGCTTTTTTATTTCACCACAGCTCGAGTCGCAACTTGCCACCCAATTGACAGGTAACACCATAACTTTGCTTACATATTTTCGGCTGTTATTTGCCATGGCTTTGCTGCACGATTGTCGCCCTATAACCCTTTCGTGTTCTGATTTCATTCAGGTGTTCAATGAAAATAAGCTCCAAGCTGAGAACCCGGGCGATCTTCACTCTGCTCGGGCTGGCACTGATCGGCTGGCTGGTATGGCCAAGCGACCCTCCAAAAGCGATCCTCAAAGCGCCGGTTACCCGGGAGGATATTGCCCAGACCGTGCTGGCCAGCGGCGTACTGCAAGCCGTTGAACAGGTTGATGTCGGCGCTCAGGTTTCCGGCCAGGTCACCAAGCTTGCCGTCGAAGCAGGCGATCGGGTCAAGAAGGGGGATTTGCTGGCGGAGATTGATCCGCTCATCGCCCAGAACAACCTGAAAACCGCCGAGGCCGAGCTTGCCAGCAACCGCGCCCAGCTCAAGATCAAGCAGGCTCAGCTCAAGCAGTATCAGCTGGCATGGCAGCGCCAGTCACAGATGTTCAGGCAGGAGGCGAGTTCGCGCGCCGATCTGGAGAGCGCCGAAGCGCAGCTGGCCGTCACCCGGGCTGATCTGCAAAGCAGCCAGGCCAACATCGACAACGCCATCATCAAGGTGGAGCGGGCCAAAACCGAGCTCGGCTACACCAAGATCCTGGCGCCGATGGATGGCACCGTGATTACCATTGTCACCCGCCAGGGCCAGACACTGGCAGCTAGCCAGACGGTACCGACCGTGCTCAAGCTGGCCGACCTCGATACCATGACGGTCAAGGCACAGATCTCCGAAGCGGATGTCACCAAGGTGAAGGCGGGCATGCCGGTATATTTCACCCTGATTGGCGATCCGGACACCCGCTATCAGGGGAAATTGCGCGCCGTGGAGTTAGCGCCCACCAACATTAACGATCAGGCTGCAACCGGTACCACCACCAGCAATGCGGCCGTCTACTACTACGCCCTGTTCGATGTGCCAAATCCAGACCATACCCTGCGGGTGGCAATGACCACCCAGGTGACCATAGTGCTCGGCGAGCGCAAGCAGGTACTCACTGTACCGCAAACTGCCCTCGGCAAGTCGCTGGGAGAGAACGAGTATGAAGTCACCGTGATCAAGGACGATGAGACGACCGAAACCCGCCATATCAAGACCGGCATGAAAGATGAAATCCGGATCGAAGTCGTCAGCGGTCTGGACGAAAAAGAGCAGGTGCAGCTCAATCACGGCGCACCTGCCGCTCAGGATGATGTGGCGGTCATGCTATGAGTGAGCCCCTGATCCAGCTAAAAGGGATCGAGCGGCGCTACCAGAGCGGCGAGCAGGAGGTGACCGTCCTCCATCCCCTTGATCTGGTTATCGAAGCCGGAGAGATGATCGCCATCGTTGGCGCCTCCGGCTCCGGCAAATCGACCCTGATGAACCTGCTGGGCTGTCTCGATCGTCCGAGTGGTGGCCAGTATCTGTTCCGGGGAGAGGATACCGCGACGCTCGACGCTCTGGCGCTCGCCCGCCTGCGCTGCCACCACTTCGGCTTTATCTTCCAGCGCTATCACCTGCTGCCCCATCTCGATGCGGCCGCCAACGTCGAGATCCCGGCCATCTATGCCGGAACCAGCCGCCATGACCGACAAGCACGGGCACGTCAGCTGCTCGGTCGTCTCGGGCTCGCCGAGCGCAGTCACCATACACCGGGACAACTCTCCGGCGGCCAGCAGCAACGGGTCAGTATTGCCCGGGCGCTGGCCAATGGTGGCGAGGTGATCCTGGCGGACGAACCGACCGGCGCGCTGGACAGCCAGAGCGGCAAGGAGGTGATGGCGATCCTCAAAGAGCTCCATCAGCAGGGGCACACCATCATTCTGGTGACCCACGATATGGAGGTGGCCAGCCACGCCGACCGGATCATCACCCTCAAGGATGGTCGGGTGCAGGAAGATAGCGGACGCAAGGTCACCGGCAATCAACCGGTGCTCAACGTACCACCAGCCGCTGGCGAAGGGGCCAGCTACGACTGGGATCGCTATCGGGAAGCGGGGCGTATGGCGGTTCACGCCATGCTGGCCCACCGGATGCGCACCTTCCTCACCATGCTCGGCATCATCATCGGTATCGCCGCCGTGGTGAGCGTGGTCGCGCTGGGACAAGGGGCGCGAACCAAGGTGATCGACCAGATCAATGCGATGGGCACCAACACCATCGAGATCTTTCCGGGCAAGGGGTGGGGTGATGAGAAGATGGCGAGCATCCAGACCCTCAACAAGGGGGATCTCGATGCTCTGCTCGGTCAACCCTATCTGGCCGGCGCCAGTCCCGAGATTGCCAGCCCGGGCCAGCTGCGTTACCGCAACAAGACCAGCAGTGGCAGCGTGACCGGGGTGAGCAACGACTACTTCAAGGTGAAAGGAATGACGCTGGTGAGCGGACGCCTGCTCGAATGGCAAGACATCCAGCAACGTGCCGCCGTCGCCGTGGTGGACAAGAAGAGCATTGGCAGTCTGCTTGGCAAGGATGATCCCGTTGGCAAGGTGGTGATGGTCGGCACACTGCCGGTGCGCATCATCGGGGTTGTCTCGCAGGAGACAGGTTTTGGCCCATCCAGCCAGTCGGTCAATGTCTGGCTGCCCTACAGTGCGGTGATGAGCCGCCTGATTTCGCAGCATCACTTCAGCCAGCTCACCATCCGGGTCAAGGATGGCATACAGCCGGCACTGGCGGAGCAGGCGGTGATCGAGCTGTTGACCAAACGCCACGGCGTGAAGGACTTCTTCACTTTCAGCAGCGACAGCATCATCAAGTCAGTGGAGAAAACGACCGCCACCATGACCCTGATGGTCTCGGCCATCGCGCTGATCTCGCTGATCGTCGGCGGAGTCGGGGTAATGAACATCATGCTGGTGTCAGTGGTGGAGCGAACCCGCGAGATCGGCATCCGCATGGCGGTCGGAGCCCGTCAGTCCGACATATTGCAGCAATTCCTGATTGAAGCGGTGATGGTGAGCCTGCTCGGCGGGATCTGCGGGGTTGGCCTATCCCTCGGGATCGGCATGCTCTTCTCCCTGCTGGTCGACAGCATCAAGATGCAGTTCTCGCTCTTCTCTATCCTGATGGCCTTTGGCTGCTCGTCACTCATCGGGATCCTGTTTGGTTATCTGCCAGCGCGCAACGCGGCAAGGCTCGACCCCGTGGTCGCACTGGCGAGGGAATAACATGTATAAATTATCCTGGCTGGCTATCTGTATCGCCCTTGGTGGCTGCAGCCAGCAGAGCACCTATCACCGGCAAGATCTCGCCATCGCTCCCGTCTGGCAGCAAGCGAACAGCGAACAGCTTGCCACCCAGGCTGGCCCCTGGTGGCAAGCCTTTCACGACCCGCAGCTCAACCAGCTGGTCGAAGCGGTGTTGGCTGCCAACCCGGACATGCGCATTGCCGCCCTCAAGCTCAAGAGCGCCCGGCTGGGTGCTGATCAGGCCGATACCAATCTCACCCCCTCGGTCAATGGCAGCCTGGGCGCGAGTGGCAACAAGGATCTGAAGAGCGGTAAATCAACCAGCAGTATGGGGCCATCACTTGGCCTGAGCTATGAAGTGGATCTGTGGGGCAAGCTGACATCGGCGCGGGATCAGGCAAGCTGGGAAGCGGCCGCCAGCGAGCAGGATCTGGCCAGTACACGTCTGATGCTTATCGGCAATAGCCTTGAGCAATATTGGCAGCTTGGCTATCTCGCCTCGGCCATTGCCCTGAGCGAGCAACAGCTGGCCAACCTGGCCCGCACCGAGCAGCTGACACAGGCCAAATACAAGGCCGGAGCCATCACCCGACTCGATCTGGCACAGGCCCGCCAGCAGCAAGCGGGCAAACAGGCTGAGCTCGCCTCCCTCAAGGCGCAGCAGGAGCAGGCCCGTAATGCCTTGCGCCTGCTGCTTGGCCGCAGCCACGGACAGCTGGAGTATGCACCGACTTCGCTGACAACCCAGCCCATTCCTGAACTTGCAGTCGGCATTCCAGCCGATCTGCTGGCCCGTCGCCCCGATGTGAAAGCGGCGGAGCTGCGGCTGCGCAAAGCCCTGGCCAGAGGGGATGAGATCCGCACCGGTTTTTATCCGAGCCTCACCCTGACCGGCAGTGCCAGCACAGCATCGGATAGATTGGCACAGGTGCTGCAAAATCCGGTCGGCTCTCTGGGGGCAACCCTTGCCCTCCCCTTCCTTGAGTACAACCACACCCGTCTTGCCATTGCGAGTTCACAAGTGGATTACCAGATTGCCGAAACCGAGTTTCGCAAGCAGCTCTATACCGCGCTGGTCGAGGTGGAAGACAATCTGGCTGCACGAAGCTATGGCCAGCAGCGACTCAGCTACCTACAGGAACAACTCGGGTATGCCAAAGAGTCGGAGCGATTGGCCAAGGCGCGCTTTGAAGCTGGGGCTACCGGTGTTCAAGCTTGGCTCGACGAGCAGAACCGCCTGTGGGATGCCGAGCAAAGCCTACTGGCTCAGCAGAAGGAACAGCTCAACACTACAGCGAAAATCTATCGTGCCATCGGCGGCAGCGATAACCTGACCCAATAATCAACATGCCCCACCTCGTGAAAACGGGTGGGGCTTTGTAGATTTCTCCCATCTTCTTCTCTCTTTTTACTTCCCCCTCCAACGCTCCCCCTTGTCTAGAAATATGCAGGATGAGAGATAACGCTTGGTGCAGTTTTGTTTCTGTTGTCATATCCCTTCCCATCATTTTTCATGCAAAGACATTCTCGGTACACACCCCTTGTCGGGATCGAGCCACGCACTACCTGCATTTACCGCAGTTCATAAAATGCTAGAGATAAGGTGTTTACGGAGAACCAGTTCACAAAAAGGGAAGAAAAATAGTGGTGAGCGAATTGAATAATCCAGTGAGAATATGCAGCAGAAAAAAATAATGCCGCACAGAGGCGGCATTATCGAATATCCAAACTGACAAAATCAGATCAGGAAATCGTTCAGGTCTTTGCCCAACGCTACCTGAGCAGCAATGGCTTTCGGCATACGGCCTTGACCGGTCCAGGTTTTTTCCTGACCATCTTCTTCGTACTTGTATTTAGCCGGACGCGGAGCACGCTTGCTCTTGGCAGCACCAGTCGCAGCAGCCGGAGCAGCGGCACTAGCCAGCAGCTCACGAGGATCAATACCAGCCTGCTGCAGCATTTCGGTGAATTCGCTCAACTTGCGCTGACGCTCTTCCTGTTCGGCACGCTCCTGCTCAACAGAATCAGCGCGCTCTTGATAAACCAGATCAAACTTCTCTTTAGCTTCCAGCAATTGCTCAAACGGCAGCTCACGAATAGCCGCACGCAGACTACGAATGTTCAGCAGAACCTTCAGAAACTCGTTCATTATTTCCTCACAAAAATCGGTCACAGAGATAACGGTTTTAGAATAGCATGGACAATTCACGACAACATACAGTTTTTATTTACTTCAAGCTTTTTATTCGCAGTTAAGTCAGCGGTGGTTGTCTGTGTTCGCAAAAGAGAACACAGATAATAGATGAAACATGCTTATGCTAGGCTGCCGTTCTGAAAAAACAAGGCCAAATAAACGACAAAGATAGACTCATAATTACCACATGGCGCCAAGGAACCCACTCTGCATAGACATAGGTCTATGTTTGATAGTTATGAGAAATATCTCAGTAAAAGCACAGCGCAACACAATCCACTATATCAAATCAGGAGAGTAGGTCTGCAAACTCAGTGGTTAATGATATACCCCTTCCCCAATTAAGCCCTCGAAGAAATTGCCATCAAAAATCATCTTATCCATATAAATCATCATGTTATGATGACCCTGATAGCTGGTTCTTGATTTCTACAGCGGCAAAGGTAGTAACCAATAGGAAAGGCAGCACTTTAAGAACTGGCTTTCCCGTGAGATTACTGTCCCTTGGCTTCCTTTGCTGCACTATTGGCTCGCTGATCAACGCTATTGATCACTGAGGTGGCTACAGAGCCTGTCAATAAAGGCTCGGTTGGGTATAGCACCAACGCCTCACGACGCAGTGCATTGGCCTCCTCAATCCGCCCCAGTGCATTAAGAGCTATGACCATATTGGCGTATATATTGGCTCTTGGCGTATGGCGAACAAACTCTTTGCCCCAATCAAGATAAGCTTCAAGTTCACCTTTGTTATGGGTCTGCAAACCAACCATAAGACGAACCGAGTTCACATCGAACTCGACTCTGGTCAACCATGCCATTGGATTAACTATATCCAGCAACAAGGTCGGTTCCTTATAGCCACCTCGCTCATATTTGGTAACTACCCAGGCGGTATGGATCGCAGTCAGCATAAAAGGAACCACGACCAAAGGGATCGCAATTGCCATAAAACGTAATAACAACCTGGGGCGATACTCAAATTCCCACCATGTGGTACGCCCATCATAGGCAAGGTTGGCCTCTTCAATCTCAGCATCAATGACGTAAATAAGCGTCAGAAGCAGCCACCACAATGCGATAGCATGATAGAGAGGATATTCAGTCTGGGTATGCAACAAGATGGGTGTAACCAGCGCCAACAACGCCATTCCATGACTCAATCTAGTCTTACTCAGCCGCCACAATAGTGCCCCCCCCATGATCACCATTCCGACCATAGGGGCAATGCCGCCTTCAACAGCCCAGTAGAGAAATTCATTATGTGGATGATCCAGGTTGTATTCGATCTGAACCATACTAGGATTCAGCGCTTTATCCGCCATGTAGTGATGCAGGAATACAGACTCAAAACTGCCATACCCCCACCCTGTCCAGGGTGCCTGCAAAATCAGCTTTATCGCATATGGCCAATAAATGGAACGCATGCCGCCTGACTGGTAGATCTCCAACCCACGCTTGGCTCCTGCCATCCAGTATTGTGATAGCAGGCCAATCACTACCGCCGACATAACCAGAGCCAATACACGCCAGAGCAATTGGTGACGATGGAGTTGCGGTAGCAATAAAAACAGGGCTAATAGGCCACCCAATTGCCCCACCCGGGATTGCAAAACAACTAGCAACAGTGTTGCAGATAGAATGACACCATAGCGCAGAGTCATCAGCAAGCGACTCCCCTCACTACGTAATTCCAGCCAGATAGCAAGAGCTACCCCTGTTGCCATAAAGGTTGCCATCACATTGGGCTGCTGGAATATTCCATATGGGCGATTGGCCTTGGTGTCATAGCCAATCCAGTTACCTGGCGTCAACAGATAGAACTGTACCAGACCGAGCACTGCCTCCATCGCGATCGCAATCAGAATGAGATAGAGCAAGCGATCACGCTGCACCTTATCAAAGCGCCATTGATAGAGTCCACACAAAAAAAGCAGACCAGCAAACAGCCCCAACAATCTGGGAATTGCATAATCCTTGAGAGCAAATCCCGGATAAAGCATAGGGAAGAGCAGTAAAAATGCTCCTATCCATAAACCTGCTTGCAAGGGAGAAACAACCAGACGCTGGCGTAACGTCACCTGCCACAGTCCAAGCCCAATAACTAACGAAGCAAAAATCCATCCCCATGCATTAAAGGGCAAATAAAGCCCAGCGCCACCAGGGTTGTGCATAAAAAAGTGCATGCCTAATACCCAATAGAGCACGCTTAAAGCCATCATGATTCTCGTTAACGTCACAGCCCTGCTCCTAAGGCCAGCCCCACGTTGTTAAAAGGGCGCTGAAGACAGCGATAAAAAGAAGGGGGGGGCGAATAGCCCCCTTTGAAGATGTAGTAACAATTATGCCTGCTCTGGACGACGAAAGGCATGGCGTACCAAAACAATCGCAACACCCAATATCCCCCCCAGCAGGGTTGCAAGCACAACAATCAGTAGACGCTTTGGTTTGTCACGAGCAGAGGGCTCTTCAGGTGAGTTGATCATGTTAAATGAGTTAAACTTGACATCCTGAAGATTCAATGATTTTAAACTACTCAGCTGCAAACGAATTTTACCTAATTCAGGATTAAGTAACACGGGGTCTTTTATCTCTTCCAGAATATTTAATTTTTCCGCTAAACCCTTCGAACCTAATTGAATATTAAAAACCTCCTGATTATCCATGCGCTCAAGAGGAGTATCCACCCCTGCAGCTTTACTTATCCGCAAGCTATACCTGACACGCTGAATTTCATCCTGCTTTTTCTGCAAAGAATCAGCCTTCATCGTATTATATTGAGCAGTCAACGTTTTTACTTTGTTTTTCCATATAGAGAATAATTCTTCATTTTTAATTTTAAGTTGCTGCAACTGGACAAAGTCGATGTACTTCACCAATCGCTGCTGAGCAAGTTCAGGCGTTTCAGCAGAGAAATTTAAAGTCATATCTTGGCTTGTTTTATCCAGAGCCTTAGCTGATATGGATTCTGCCAGCTTACTCATTAACGCACGTGCACTGCGCTTATCCGAGCTTCCCTCTCTCTCCATCTCTGCGGCGTAGATACCCTCTTGCATCAAAAAAGCCCGCTTATTGTTCATGCTGTTAAAGGCCGAGATAAAGCTCTGATAAATGGCGGGTTGCTCAAGTGAGGAAAATGCAGCTGTCGATGGAGGAGCTCCGTTGTTACCGTTGTTACCGTTGTTGTCGTTGTTGTCGTTGTTGTCGTTGTTGCTGTTGGACATTATTGCTTGTATTTTATCCGCAGCCAATTGTAGGGCCGCAACTTGAGAAACTGACGGCTCCGAAATAAGTGCCTGACTGGTCCATATCTGACGTGCAGTCATAGAGTAACCAATACCCACAACGACAAACACGCTAGTCACCAACAATATCAAGAATTTTTGACGCCACAGCACCAGCACCAACTCTCGCAAATCTATCTCATCTGATGTCGATACTTGTACCCACGGCTCAGGAATAACTGGCGTTTTTTTGCTCATTTCTCTCTCTTCTCTATTAATATTAAAATTTTTACAACATGAATACCATTAAGAGGCACCAACAAAACAAGGGGCTTGGCGATCTTTATCCGACAGCAATAAGGGCCACTGTTCAGATAGTGGCCATTTTATCGCCAGATTAGGGCTATCCCATCGAATAGCAGCTTCCTCACCGGGATGATAATAATCGCTGCATCTGTAAAAAACATCAGCGCTGTCACTTAGCACATAAAAACCGTGCGCAAAACCGGGGGGAATCCAGATAAGCTCACCAAGTTCTGCATTTAACAAACACCCCAACCATTGCCCGTACGTTGGCGACGCTGGCCGAACATCAACCGCCACATCAAAAATGGTTCCGCTGATGACCTGCACTAGCTTGCCCTGTGGTCTGTTGCATTGATAATGCAAGCCACGCAACGTGCCCCCGATCGAACGACTCAGATTGTCTTGCACCAGCGGATAATGGCCGCAGTGTTGCTCAAACTCATCTTGACGAAAACACTCGCGAAATTGGCCACGATGATCAGAAAAAGTTGTGGGCGTAAGGATCATAACCCCCGCCAGCGTTGTTGCACGATATTGCATTGATAAACCCATGCGAAAAAGAACCAGATAACCGCTTGCTTACTGTTTGACTTCCCAGACCGAACGTCTCCTTCAAAAAACTCGCCCGACGCACACATCCGGCCGCGTGGCAAGCAACCGAAGCAGGTATTGACCATATTCATTTTTTGCCAACGGGATAGCAAGTGTGCGCAGCTGATCAGCATCAATAAATCCCTTGCGAAAGGCGATCTCTTCTGGACACGCAATCTTTAATCCCTGACGCTTTTCGATGACCTGAATAAAGTTGCTCGCTTCAATCAGACTGTCATGGGTACCGGTATCGAGCCATGCATAACCTCGCCCCATTATGGCGAGTGTCAATTGCCCTATTGCAAGGTAGTGATTGCTGAGATCTGTTATTTCCAGCTCACCACGGTGGGACGGCTTCAGACTCTTGGCGATCTCTAGCACGCTGTTGTCATAGAAATAGAGGCCGGTGACCGCATAGTTGCTCTTGGGCTCCAGTGGCTTCTCTTCCAGAGAGATAGCGGTACCCTCTTTATCAAATTCCACCACCCCATAACGCTCAGGGTCGTGCACATGGTAAGCAAAGACGGTAGCGCCACTCTCTTTGGCTGCCGCCGCTTCAAGCTGTTTCTGCAGGTCGTGGCCGTAGAAGATGTTGTCGCCCAACACCAACGCACAGGGGTCTGACCCGATAAACTCTTCACCCAAAATAAAGGCCTGTGCCAACCCGTCCGGACTTGGCTGCACCTTGTATTGCAGGTTCAAGCCCCACTGGCTGCCATCACCCAGCAATTGCTCAAAACGGGGGGTATCTTGCGGCGTACTGATGATCAAAATGTCGCGAATACCGGCCAGCATCAGGGTGCTGAGTGGGTAGTAGATCATCGGCTTGTCATAGATGGGCAGCAGCTGCTTGCTCACCGCCATAGTGACCGGATAGAGACGGGTGCCTGAGCCACCGGCCAGAATGATGCCTTTACGTTTGGTCATGATGCTTGTTTCTTATTTTTAAATTGCAAAAGAAAAGGGTGGCTTGCGGCCACACCTTCCTGTTTTATCCCTGCCAGCCAGGGAGGCGTTCAACACATCCCTGACCAGTGATTTATTTGCCCAGGATCTCGGTCAACATCCGCTCTACACCGACGGTCCACTCCGGCAGCACCAGATCGAAGGTACGCTGGAATTTGCTGGTATCAAGGCGGGAGTTATGGGGGCGTTTGGCCGGGGTCGGGAAGGCACTGGTCGGCACAGCGTTGAGTTGCGTGACAGCCAGTTCAACGCCGGCTTCTCTGGCTTTGGCAAACACCAGCTGGGCGTAGTCAAACCAAGTGGTGGTACCGGAGGCAATCAGATGGTAGAGCCCGGCGACCTCGGGTTTGCTCTGCGCCACACGGATCGCATGGGCGGTGCAATCGGCCAGCAACTCGGCGCCAGTCGGGGCGCCGAACTGGTCATTGATGACTGACATCTCGTTACGCTCTTTGCCAAAGCGCAACATGGTCTTGGCAAAGTTGGCGCCACGGGCGGCATAGACCCAGCTGGTACGGAAGATCAGGTGACGGGAGCAAATAGCGGCGCCTTGTTCCCCTGCTAGCTTGGTTTCGCCGTAGACGTTGAGCGGGGCGGTTGCATCGGTTTCCACCCAGGGGCGCTCGCCGCTGCCATCAAACACATAATCGGTGGAGTAGTGCACCAACCAGGCACCCAATGCTTCCGCTTCTTTGGCTATCGCAGCCACGCTGGTGGCGTTGAGCAGCTCGGCAAACTCACGTTCGCTCTCTGCTTTGTCCACTGCGGTATGGGCCGCTGCGTTGACAATCACATCCGGCTTGACCAGTCGTACCGTTTCGGCCACCCCTGCCGGGTTGCTGAAATCGCCGCAATAGTCGGTGGAGTCAAAATCAACGGCAGTGATGCGCCCCAGCGGCGCCAGTGCGCGCTGCAGCTCCCAGCCTACCTGACCATTTTTGCCAAACAGCAGAATATGCATCAGGCACGCTCCCCGTAATTCTGCTCAATCCAGGATTGGTAGGCACCGCTCTTGACGTTGTTGACCCACTGCTGGTTATCCAGATACCACTGCACAGTTTTGCGAATGCCAGACTCGAAAGTTTCTTGCGGTTGCCAAGCAAGCTCACTGCTCATCTTGGTCGCATCGATGGCATAGCGGCGATCGTGACCGGGGCGATCCGCCACATAGGTGATTTGATCGCGGTAAGAGCCCGCCTTCGGCACCATCTCATCCAGCAGATCGCAGATGGTGTGTACCACCTCCAGATTCTGCTTCTCGTTGTGGCCGCCGATGTTGTAGGTCTCCCCCACCAAGCCAGTAGTCACCACCTTGTAGAGCGCGCGCGCATGATCTTCTACATAGAGCCAGTCACGGATCTGGTCGCCCTTGCCATAGACCGGCAGCGGCTTGCCATCCAGCGCATTGAGGATCACCAGCGGGATCAGCTTCTCGGGGAAGTGATACGGGCCGTAGTTGTTGGAGCAGTTGGTGACAATGGTCGGCAGACCGTAAGTACGGCGCCAGGCGCGTACCAGATGGTCGCTGGAAGCCTTGGAGGCAGAATAGGGGCTGCTGGGGGCGTAAGGGGTAGTTTCGGTAAAGAGCGGCAATGGCTCACCGGCAGCCACTTCATCCTGATGGGGCAGGTCGCCATACACCTCGTCGGTGGAGATATGGTGGAAACGGAAGGCTGCCTTGCGCACCTCGTCCAGACCGTTCCAGTAGGCACGTGCCGCTTCCAGCAACATATAGGTGCCAACGATATTGGTCTCGATAAAGTCAGCCGGCCCTGTAATGGAGCGGTCAACATGGCTCTCGGCGGCCAGATGCATCACCGCATCCGGTTGGTGCCGGGCAAACACCCGATCCAGCTCGGCACGGTTGCAGATATCCACCAGCTCAAACGCATAACGCTCGCTTGTCGATACATCGGCCAAGGATTCCAGATTGCCGGCATAGGTGAGTTTATCGAGATTGATAACGGCATCCTGGGTATCACGGATGATATGGCGCACCACGGCAGAGCCGATAAAGCCTGCGCCACCGGTAACGAGAATTTTCAACATATTTAAGCGAGTATTTCTGCGATATAAGGTCGACTCATAAGACACGCCTGAAGACAGAGCATTGTCCCTGATGAGGACAGGGGATTGCTTCGGCACAAACAAACTATTGATGCTCAACATGTCGTCTCTCTGTCCATCAATCTGCTCTGTCATTCACACAAACACTGTGCATTACATAAACCACGCTGTTTAATGCATAGGCTGATGACCCTCTGAATTAAGAAAATCAATGTCCTCGACCACACTAAGGCTCGGTTCATGCTGCAAAGTATTTTTTGCCTGCCACACCAGATCGCAGATCCCGTCGGTAGGATTAAAACCCGTCGGCATACTTAACAGCAGGCTACGGATCTGCTCATGATCAAAGCGGAAACACGCGCTATCGAGCTCGGCCAAAAAAGCTCGCAGTTGTGGCCATGGCAACATCGACTCAGATGCTTTCATGATCCGAGGATGGGCAGTGCCCTCAACCTGCTCACCAATTAGCAGCTCTTCAAACAGCTTCTCACCGGGGCGCAAGCCGGTGATCTTCACCTCAATATCACCAGTGGGGTATCTGTCGCTCTTGAGCTTCAGGCCACTCAAACGGATCATCCGGTGCGCCAAATCAATGATCTTGACCGGCTCCCCCATGTCCAACACAAACACATCCCCCCCCTGCCCCATGGCACCAGCCTGGATCACTAGCTGTGATGCTTCAGGAATGGTCATGAAATAACGAATGATGTCGGGGTGGGTCAAAGTCAAAGGGCCACCATCGCGGATCTGCTTACGAAACAACGGCACAACAGAACCAGACGAGCCCAGAACATTACCAAAACGCACCATGCAAAAACGGGTTTGCTGCTGCGCAGCAGCCAACGATTGCAACACCAGTTCGGCCAATCGCTTGGTGGTACCCATGGTATTAGTGGGACGCACCGCCTTATCAGTCGAAATCAGCACAAAGGTTTCAACCTTGGCCCTGATAGCTGCCTGTGCACAATAAAGTGTGCCAAACACATTATTGCGCACCCCCTCCACCACGTTGTATTCAACCAAGGGGACATGCTTGTAAGCCGCTGCATGGTAAACCGTCTGAATCTGGAAGGTACTCATAACAGCTTGCACGCGATGTTGCCGCTGCACCGACCCCAGCAATGGCACTATCTCAACCAGCAACCCTTCTTGCTGACTTATTTCTTGCAGTTCCTTATCAATCGCATACAACCCATATTCAGACAGCTCAAACAACACCAGTTTCGCGGGCTTGCAACGAATGATCTGGCGACACAATTCAGAGCCTATAGAACCGCCCGCCCCCGTTACCATCACTCTCTTGCCAGATATATTGGCATTGATCAACTGAGGGATCGGGGCAACTGCATCACGCCCCAACAAATCCTCAATACTGACCTCTTTAAGCTCATCGATATGAGCATTCCCCTCAACCAGGTCTGCCATACCAGGAATAGAGAGAACCTCACATGGGCACTGTTCCAGCCGATTGATAACCGCTTGCCGGACACTACGCGAAGCACTAGGCATGGCCAACAAGATCTTTTTAATATCAAAGCGCTCGATCAAAGTCTCGATAGCGTCAGTACTGTAAACGTTCACCCCTTGGATCACTGTTTTAACCAACGCATGATCATCGTCAACAAACGCCACCGGCAGATACTCCTGCCCTTGATTCAAGGCCAGTTGCAACTGCCGGCCCGCAGAACCTGCACCGTAAATCAGCACCGCCACCCGTTGCTGACCACTACGTTGTACCAACGCCCGGAAAAACAACCGCACACCACCGATCAGCAACACCGAAAAAGCAAAATAGATAACCGATACCGTACGAGGAAGTGGCACTTCCATAAAAAATGCCAGCATGACCAACGACATGGTGGAAAGTAGAACGCCAAGTGACACAGTCCACAACACTTTGAAACCGACATAGCGTAATACTGCTCGGTACAGTCCTAACCGTATAAAGACAACAATCGTTATCGGCAGCAGCAATGCCAGCATTTGCCAGTGCAGCACACTCAGCACTGGAATATTGGCATCCAGCCGCACCCAATAGCCGCCCCAGAATGCCAAGGTTAGCAATAGCAGATCAGCACAAACGCTAATACCCCGTTTGTAAACACGGGGAATAGCCAAGAAAGAGGTGAACATAATGGCAGCATCTCATTAATAACGGTGAGAAAGATAAGGTGAAGCAACTCGGCGCAATACTATTTCGATCCAACCGCATCACCAGCACCGCTGCCGGTTGCCGTCATGATGATATAACGAAAATAGCTAGTTAAGGTGAGGGTATCGATCATCTGCCGATCTGTTTTGGCAAGCAAAGTCGGGGTCGACATATCGATATTTTGTACCTGTGCTAGGCCGGTAATCCCGGGTAACACTTCATAAACCCCCAAGGCATCACGCTCTTTGATCAACTCCTCCTGATTAAATAGATTAGGACGAGGCCCAACAAGGCTCATTTCCCCCTTAAGCACATTAATCAGTTGTGGAAGTTCATCAATTTTGGTTTTACGTAAAAAGACACCTAACCTTGTGATCGAACTTGTACTCGCCAAGTGGCTCGCTACCGACTGAGTATCGACCGACATTGTGCGAAATTTAATCAGATTGAATGGCTTTTTATATCGCCCGACCCGCTCTTGTATAAAAATCGGCGAGCCGGTATCAAATAGACCGATCAGGGTAACAACCAACAAAATAGGCCACAGCAATAACAAGCCCCAAAATGCTGCACAAAAATCAAACAATCGAATCAACATTCTTTCTTATCCTCAATAAAACAGCGTTTAATTCCTTCCTCCACCGATATTGGTGGCTGCCAACCCAATGTAATTTTAGTATGGCTTATATCGACCTGCAGATTACCACACAGCCGCTCAATCATCGCTTGTTTACCTGTTAGCTTTCCTACCAATCGTAACCAACTCATTGGCACCGGTAACAAACACGACGATTTACCTGCAGCCTGCGTCATCATTTCAAGAAGCTGTGTGGTAGAAATATCTTCATCATCACTGACCAAAAAGGTCTGATTGATAGCATGAGAGTGGAAAACACAGGTAATGATAAGATCGACTAGGTTATCAAGTGCGACAAAGCTACGCAGATTATTAATTGCCCCAAGCGGTAACCAACGACCATGCCTAACTGCATTAGTTAACTTACCAAAATTACCCGGTGCATTAGCACCATAAACCAATGGCGGACGAATAATGACCACCTCAAGAGCGGACTCACAAGAGATTCTTCGTAAGCCTAACTCAGCTGCATGTTTAGAGCGGGTATATTCATCCCAAGGAGCGGTAACATCATCATACTTGAATGGCCCTTGTTGATTATGGCCACCATTAACACCGATTGAGCTAATAAACACAAAACGCTTAACACCAGCCTCTATCGCTTGACGCGCCAGTTTCAAGGTCCCTTCAGAATTTACATGGTTAAACTCTGCCTGGCGGTTGATCGCATTTTTATTGATATGTGCCTGGGCAGCACAATGAATGACTACATCAACATCAATCAAAGCCGGAGCATAATCCGCCGCAGCGCTAATCTCACCCATCACATGGCTCGCCGCGTGAGCCCTTACATCGACATCAGCAACACGATCAGCATTCATCCCAACCGGTGCACGGCGACCATAAGTACGGATGACTATATCCGGTTGCTGTGCTAACTTCTTTAACACTGCATTACCTAAAAATCCAGTGGCACCGGTTAGTAGTAATATCATGAAATGAGCCTTTATAAAAAATCAAATAATAATACAGTTTACCATGCAACCCGATCACATCGTTCACACAGCCGAGATATTAGTTCATTCACATGATAAAAAAGCCCCCCCTAAAAGACCACACGTTCAATTAAATAAGATTTACGTGTCAAAAACACCTAAAAATCAAATATCATTAATTATATCTAAATATTTTTCTGCTAGGTCATCATATCGTCGATTAGAAATAATCCAATCTCTTCCTCGCAAGCCCATGGCGCATAAAGTATCTTTTGGCAACTTAGATAAACGATGAATTTCTTCTTTCAAAGCAAGAACATCTTCAGCAGGGACAAAAATCCCGCAATCAGCTTCATTAATCATACTAGGGAAGCCAGTATATGATGCTAAAATAGGTTTAGCTGACAGCATATAATCTACGACTTTATTCAAAGATTGACCATAAGACCACAAAGGTGATTTATTAACAGAAAAATATACAACATCAACAAGCTTCAAAACAGATTGGACTTGTTTTTTCTCCACTCTAGGCGCGAAAGTAAGATTTTTTAAGTCAGAGTTTTCTTTTTGAAACCTTTCTTTTAAATAGCCTTCACCAACTATCAAAAAGTGAATATCTTTCATATCCTGCATTATGCGAGCACAAGAAAAAAAAGTTTCAAGCGCATTATCAGCACCTATAGAACCAGCATGACAAACCACAAATTTATTTTCCGGAATGAACTGTTTTATATATTGTTCCGACAGTGGCATAGGCTCAGATAATAATCTATCATCAAAGCCCTGAGGAATACAAACAGCCTCAATTTTCTGACCAGTTACATTGTAAATATGCTCAGATAAATTTGGCATAGTTCCAACAACCTTATCTGCTTTTCTATAAGCCAACTTTTCCAGCCACGCAAGAAAAAGAACAAATGGATTTTTTGAGCTAAAGTTACCCGATACAACCAATACCATCGGCCATATATCACGAACCTCAAATATAAGCTTGCATTTATATTTTTTTCTAAGCAACAAACCGTTTAGAATAGTCAATAGTGACAGACTTGAAACAACAACAACATCTGGTCTAGGGAGATTTTTCTTAGACATTTTAAATAATTGCCATTCAAAATCAAACCAACTTACTATTCTATTAATAGAGCGTGCGCTTTTATACTTCCATGTTTTCAGCCAATAAACATCTACACCATCAACTAGTTCATTGAGCACTTTGCCACGAATTACAGGAGCATCAATTAAGTGATTTGAATCAGAGATTATCAGCGTACAACTGTTTCCCATTTTCACTAGCGACGTGAGAATTAAAAAACCCCGAGCTGTAACTCTAGCAGCATAAGTAGGTGCAATATATTTAGATATATACCAAATATTTTTATTCATAATAATTAGCTATACATTTTAGGGATTGAATTTATAACTTTAACAACGTCAACAAAATTCATGCCTAGGGCATCTAAATACCATCTAATATTTTGATATCTTGGTTGATTCTCATCAGAAACTAACTTTAATGCCTCATCCCTAGTTATTTGACCTTCACGAATCTGATTACTGCGGAAAGTATCATGCTCAGTAAAACCAGCTACCGTATAATAAATATAATTATATAAAGCTGCCGTACCATCACCAATGCGCCAAGTTGTGCTTGTGTCAGGTGCCTTTTCCCAATCATAAACACCTAGTAATGTGTCATCTATGGTCTTTTCATCCCAACGCCAATAATCAAATATGTGGTAATAATCTTTCTTCTCGGTAAAGCTACGATAATACTCACCAGATAAAGTATCCCACAGAGAGCGATTAAAGTATCCAGGACTCTGTAACATTGCTTTAGTACGGTTGTAATGATACCTCAACTGCTTAGAAATACCGTGTGAATAAACTTTCTTTTCTTCAAAGTCTGGTGGAATATCTAAAAATCCAGTTTTAAAGTGCGTTACCTCGAGTGGGTTGACTCCCCATAAGTTTAAGTTGATACCAGTTTGTCTTTTAACCGTCTCTACATGTCTAAAGAAGTGCTTATCCCCGGCTGTCAACATTGCCATCATACCCAAATGAGGAGACTTCAACCAAGCTTCCAAGTTCATGCGAATATTACGACGTTTCTTCGATATATCATCCGCAATAATAATATTTTCGACGCCTAGTTGGGCGCACATGCGGCTAATATTACGTCTACCCAAGTCAGTAACCATTCCCCAATCATAGGTATAAGTTACCGGTTTCATTTTAAGTTCTTCGACTATTAGATGAAGACCATAGCAACTATCTCGCCCACCAGAAAAAGGAACAATACAGTCGAGACCAACCTTTTTCCGATAAGGTGCTACAAGTTCAAAAAGCTCTTCCTTGGGTTTTGGATTATTCCTGGGCTGATAATTATTACAGTAATTACAAACACCTCGATCGTCAAAATGAATAAACGGCATTGTTTCAGGCAAGATACAACATGTACAACGTTTAATACCCAAGTCTGGATTAAACTCAAGGATATCAGCTTCTTTCTTGATGAATTTAAATTCAGGAATTAAGTTCTCAACTCTTGATTTAGACTCATTAATGCTAGGTAAACAATCAGATTTTTGGATATCAAAAAAATACCCGTCCTCTTTTACTTGAATAATCTCATTGCATCCAATTTTGGACAGTGGATAACTTTCTGAAGAAAAGAAAGAATCTCCATCCCTAGTCCCCACATACAGGCTACCGTTATTTGAGAAAACGACTGCTTTACCCATCTTAGGAAAGATAATAGCACAGGCCACAACCCCTCGGCACTTACTCAAAATATAATCAGGTAGAGTGTTTAAATCCCCAAAATTCGAGATATGATCTTCTGCTAAAGCAGCGATAACCTCAGAGTCAATTATTAACTTTCGTTCAAGTCCAGTTGACTCCCAAATTTCTTTATCATTAACTATGATACCATTGTGAATCACAATAACGTCATTTCGCACAACTGGTTGATTATCACCTAATCCATTAGTAATTAATCGACTATGTCCCATTACCAAGGGAGATGCGCTTAAATTAACACGCTTTATTAATTTTTGAATATCGCAATCAGCTTTTTCAACTATATAATTTTTCTTAAAAAACACCAAACCACTTGAGTCGCGTCCACGTTGACGCGCATGATGAGATAATATTTTTAAATCACAACTCTTTATACCGGATTGAGCAAAAAGCCCAAAAATACCACACATGTTCTACCCTTATTTGTTTAAACAACAATCTATATTTCTGTCACCCAGGCATAATCACATAACTAGTCAAACGATAGTTTACAGTGATTGATAGAAATCTAGTAGCTTTTGCTCTTCGATATCCCAGTTGTACTTCTCCTGCACGGCCTTTTGGCCGTTGCGACCCATCTGCTCGGCTTCAATTGGATGAGAAGTCAAATAATCAATCGCTTCCGCAATTGCTTTAGGAGCGAAGGGATCTGCGCATAGTCCACATTGATTACCCTCGATAATTTGTTTCCAAAGAGGGAAATTTGAAGCAATCACAGGTACACCTGCTGCCATGTACTCAAACATTTTTACTGGCAATGAGTCTAAATAATTTATAGCTGGATGCAAAGTAACCAATCCAACTACAGAACTATTCAGTACCCGCTTAACACCTTCACGATCTAGCCATCCAAGATGATCAGTTTTCTCCCATCCAGCTTCTGCTTTCACTGCTTGCTCAAAACTCGCCTCAGAGAAACAACCGCCCAGCAAAAGACGGATATCAGATGTGGTTAATGCCATAGCTTGAACCATCTCTTGTATCCCACGAATACGGCTCAATCCCCCCACATACCCCACCTGTAACTTCTTCTGCGACCAGTCCACCTCACCGGAAGAGAGCTCACCCAGAAGTGGATAGTTATTGATATCAATAGACCGCACCTCCATTGAAGTGAATTTGTCACGAATATATGGGGTAGCAGAAATCACTGCATCTAATTTACGGCAAGCCCAGCTTTCATAAAGGGAATAACTTTTTGACAGTAACCACTTAGCAGGCTTGTTCAAATAAGGTTTACCTAATAATTGCTTAGGCACATCTTCGTGAGCATCAAAAATAACGATCTTACCATGTTTCTTGAGCCTAAGACCAATAGGTATCAGCTCAGGGTCATGTAGATGATAAACATCAGCATCCAACTCCAACGCTTTAACCAAGACTCGACCGGGAGCATTACGAATACGATCTATCCGCCCCGTAGATCCATTCACATCATAAATAGCGACATTACTTTTAGTTTCATCCCCTTTTCCATCAGCAACAACCAGTGAAACAGAGTAGCCGTTGTTAGCCAGTGACACACATTCCTTAAGAAAAATACGAGTATCATAGCGGGGATGGACGGAGGTGAGATGTACGACCTTACGAGTAGTTTTTAACATTACGGCCTAGCACCTTGGATATTATAGACTGAATACGCTTCATAAAGGCATAGCGCGAATCCCAATTGGGATACTCAGAATAATCATGACCATAGGAAGAAATATATTTTTCAAGCTGTTCCACACTAATCCCTAATTTCTTGGCAATAT
This sequence comes from Aeromonas sp. SER, assembly GCF_038739615.1. Lineage (NCBI taxonomy): Bacteria > Pseudomonadati > Pseudomonadota > Gammaproteobacteria > Aeromonadales > Aeromonadaceae > Aeromonas > Aeromonas sp. SER. The sequence goes on from NZ_JBCGFC010000003.1 coordinate 449,038, forward strand.
AATGTTTATCCTCACGAAGTTCATTTTCGTCATAGAGTGGCTTAGATAACTCCTCCAACGCCTGCTCACGACTTATCAATCCAGATAATACCATGCTAGATAAATGAGGATTACGTTTATCCATATTAAACTTTGTTGGTAAGTAATGTTCCTGGAAAAATTTGGTAAAGCGAGACTCGCCATGTTTTCGACCATATGGTTTGTAACCGACTTTGTCTTGCAACTCCGCTAAAGCTACTTCTTTGGAGTATGGCAGATAATTCAATGGACGAATAGCCTTCATTTTCTTGATAAATGGATAATAGAAGTAATACTGTAGAAAGCCGATGGTTTTATAGTCTTTTAACGGTAAAGTGCCGAACTTTTTATGAATGGCTCTCAAGTTAATGGCATCCATTGCTGCATGATGCCAAGATTTAGGGAAAATACTCTCTGTCGCAATGTTGCCACCGCTTATGACATAGTTTATTTTATTTTGGACCGCAAAATGATAAAGCGATGCAAAAAATGCGTGATCCTGTACAACATCCTGATTGGCAATACCAGCTTTCAGATATGACAGCTGCAAATCACGCACTTCAGGCCAATTCATGACATGTGTATGCAGATCATATCCACAGTATTTGACAATTTTTTCAATATTGAAAACAGCTAACTCGCTGTTCCAACCGGCATCTACATGAACAACCAATGGACGCATTCCGAACTCTTTCATCACTAGCGCCAAATATGCACTATCCAAGCCGCCGCTTAAACCGAGAATGCAGTCATACTCATATTTTTTTCGCTCTGCCTTAATTTTATTAAATATCTGCGTCAATTGATGCTTGCCTTCCTCATTAGGAAACCAGTTTTTACTGATTTCTGAATCGAACTCATGGCAATGATTGCAAACACCCTGTTCATCGAATGTAATATCTGGATCCGTTGTGTCCATTACACAACGGTTGCACATTTGATAGGTACGATCAGTCATAAAGCCTCAGCCTAAAAATAAATTTTCAAGTTCTGCGTAAGCTGGATAAGTTAGCAATACCGCCTTATGCTTACCATGGAAAGTAAAAAATGCACCTGCAGCCACAGCAGAAGCACCAGCAACGTTCACAGCCTGCTTAATATGGTCCAAGTTGCCTACACCACCCTGTACAATTACGGGAATATCAACAGCACTGGTCACTTGCTGGATTAGTTCAAGATCCAACCCATGCCCCAAACCTTCACGATCAATTACAGTTAATAATATTTCCCCCGCACCGTATAACTGCGCTTTCTTTGCATAGTCAATAGGGTTTATTCCTGTTTTTTGGGTACCATTGTGGATATAGACCTCATAACGACCAAGGAAACTTTTTTTTACATCTATTGCAACTGTGATGCTTTGAGAACCAGCAATCAGACTACACTCTTTTATCAGATTAGGTGTATTGTGAAATTCGCTATTTATAATTACTTTCTCAACACCGAGGCGAAACAAATTCTCCACCTGTTCAACACATCGGATACCACCTCCATAAGCAATCGGCATAAAGGCCTCAGAAGCCATGTCCTCAATCAATGCATAGTCCAGTTCTTTTCCTTCAATACCTGCAGAGATATCAATAAAAGCTAACTCATCCACTTCCTTCTCATTGAAAATACGTACTGCATTAATAGGGTCCCCCACATATTTATGCTTTTTGAATTTTTCGCCTTTAACTAAGCCACCATTCTGCAACAGCAGGATAGGAATGACACGCTTCTTTAGCATTAAATCAACTCTATAAATTTTTTGAAAAGTTGCTTACCAAATTTATGGCTTTTCTCTGGATGAAATTGGACGCCATAGATATTTTTATCTTGTATTGCGCATGTAAAGTCATAGCCATAGTGGCAAACTGCCATCTGATTTTCAGTAGGTACATCATCAGCATGAAATGAATGAACAAAATAGAACCGAGCACGCTGCTCTACTTCATTCGGATGTAAAAGTAGAGAAGAATTCGTTCGCTTCACCTCATTCCATCCCATATGAGGGACAACAAGGCGTTCATTACTACTTAACGTCGAGAAATCAAAACGCTTAACCTCGCCTCTCACCCAACCCAATCCAGGCAACAGACCCTCCTCACTTCTTTCAAGCAAAAGTTGCATGCCAAGACAAATTCCTAAAAAAGGAATCCTTTCATGCAAAACTTTTTCCTCCAGTACTGCCTTGAACGGTTCAAGGTGCTTAACACCATAATCGTAAGAACCGACTCCAGGAAGAATTATGCCTTTCGCCCCCTCTAGACTATTGGGTTGATTAACAATCTCTGCATCAGTGCCAAGATAACGCAGCATATTCTTTATCGAGCCGCAGTTACCCATTCCATAATCAAGTATTTTAATCATCGACCTAACATCCTATGGTAACCTTCAATCATTACCACTTCTTGCTGCTCCCATGAATGGGCTTTTGCGAAATTCTGTGCATTCTCAGACAGTCGCGATATATCTCGATAAACCAAGCCATCAACGGCAGAGTTAATTGCTTCTATTGAATTTTCTGGCAAAATTATACCAAAATCACCACTTAGTACAGCATCCGCCATCTCTTTCATATTAGACACTATAACTGGCAAACCCACCATTGCATACTCAAAAAGTTTATTTGGCATACAAAAATAATAAGATAGACATGTTTTTTCAATTAAAGAAATACCAATGTCAGCAGAAGCTGTATAATCCAATACAACACTAGGAGGAACAGCTGGGAAATAAAAAATATTTTGATACTGTTTGGCTGCCAGTTCTATTTCAGCTACGAGATCGCCGTACCCCATAAAAATAACAATTACACTGTCGTCCGTCCTTATTTTAAAAGAATCCAGTATTAACTGAACGCCACGCCCTTTTACTAAACTGCCTTGATAAAGAAGAATTTTCTGTTCAGGTAAAATGCCCAAGCTTTCTCTAAACAGATTTTTACTTCGTTTCGAGCTAAATCTTGGGGCATTTTTTATCACAATAGGTCGTTCAATTTTATATTTATTTGCATACCAATCAGCAATATTATCGCCCACAACAACTATTAAATCACAAGAGTGGATAAATATAGACTCGATATGCTTTGAAATCCATTTACGAATACCATAGAGGCCATTTTTTTCAGTTTCGAGCTCATGTGCATCATAAACCAAATTTATTTTAAATAATTTCTTTAACAACCACCCCAAGGGTAGCAACGCGAGAGTGTGGATATTAACAACCTCAGCTCTCTCAACTCTTACCACTAGCAAACTTTTAAACATAAACTCAATGAACTTCAAAAACTGAAAGGGCGCACTTTTGGGAAGTTTGCGTGTCATCAGGCTTATTCTTTCTACTTTTGCTTTTGAACTAATGGTATCTTTTTTAGGTAGGTCATCAGCATCGAGTGCAATAACAGTAAAAGAATCAAAAACATTTGATACTTCAAGCGATGAAAGCTCTTTGAGAATACGTGATTCATTACGAAACTCTGTTAGAGTTATATGGATATTTTTCATGATTTAAAACCCAATCGACTTGGACATAAATAGTCAAAGAGTACTGACGACTGAATTAAGTACTATCGCCACAACTCAACCAATATGACGTCTTAATCTTAGCTCAACACTTTAGTTCTAATTCGAATAGAACCACGTGAAACAAGAAGAACTATCACAACAGCTGATATAGAAATAATATAGATACTATATAAATAACCACTGAACCCCGTGACTGCCAAATCTTTAAAAATCAAAATTAACCAAACCAAAAAAGCTATTGTCAGTGGATTAATTTCAACTCGAGAAACCAAATAACTAACAAATGCAAGCAATCCCCCGACAATAAAAGCAACTATAGGAATACCTGAAGGACCAAAGTTCGCATAAGCCTCCCCCCAAAACACCGTTGGCATAGTACCAACCACACCCGATGAAACATCCTCTGGAAAGACCCAATTCATAACTTCAACGGTGTAATTATAAGGAGTATAAGGCATCAATCCTCCCGGATTTGGAAAGGTTCTACCAAATAAAAAATCTTGATGTTCAGGAAAAAATTCTAGATAAAAATATGCCGGCGAAATACTTCCTGAAAATGCACGAGAAAAAACGGACCAGAGTGCAGAACCTACATCTTCTGCCCCCATAAAATAGATATATGTAATTATTAGCAGAAAAACTAAAAACATAGCGAATGGGATCACTATTCTGAATGGTATAACACCGTTAGACTTCACTAAAAAATAGACCATAAACAATCCAACCAGTAACCATGCAACAGGCGCTTTCTCGGTTGCCATAACAGCTACAAACATTGAATAACAAAATGAAATCAGAAATAAAGTTAGCCATCCAAATTTCTTTTTAAATAAATAAATCGCAAAAAATGTGAAGGTCAATAAATTTCCCAAGTCATACATTATCAGCTTATACCAGTGATATTTACCTATAAACGAGTTCCCCATATCACTTCTTGCCAGATTGGCAGCGCCGGCTCCTTCTGCTAGGGCAAAAATGGCGATCCGATCAATGTTACATAAATAATAACAAAGAATGAGAATACAAAAAATCAACAATACTAATAGTAGTTTTTCTTGACGCCAAGTCAAACTTTTTATCTCGACAGATCTGAATGGTAACACATCAAACCCAATAAATCTCCGGAAAAACATAACCCCAAACAAAAAGAATATAATGTTAATTGAAGAATAAAATAATACTTCCAGCACTAACGATGGATTTCTAATGCCGGTATAATACCTGTACTCATCTAACTGAAAAAAAAGAACAAAAGTCCCAATCACCGAGAACATAAAAAGAGCAACAGTTGTTATGCTTACAATACTGACTTGATTTAATCGCTCGCCAATTAATCTTAACTGGATTAGCGCAAAAAAATGCACCAGAAAAAACATTAGTATAAAGCAGAAAGTTAACACCTTCCTCCCCCCAATATATTTTTATATAATGTCATCTCTTTATCAGATTTAAAATGTGAGTTATGCCATAATAAACTAAAGGTACCATTTACGTGCTGACAGCGTTTTTTTAGCAGCCTCATCTTCTCTTGTGCTGCCACAGTCACACCTAACCCTAAGTAAGCAGAATCAATTACCGTTCCCTCCATCACAACCAGCGGCCTGATGCGTAGACTCAATTGTTCTTGTGCTACCGGCTCAAAAGCGGGGTATTCATGGCAAGTACCGCAGCGAAAACCCGGCCTGTCGGCATAACCAAGTGTAGAATCATAAGCCATACCAGCCCCCGCCCAAGCGCGCATGGTAGTGGGTTGTTCCCAGCGCAGGTAGTGCATTCGTCCACCCCATCGTTGTTGCTCAATACTCTCTTCCGCACAAATACGTTTAAGCCGTTCTGCTTCTTGCTTAATTAATTCAGTCTGCTGGAAAGTGCCATAACTCGGGTGCAAGCCTATTTCATGACCACGTTCGTGGATACGACGCATTAGATTACGGATCACAGGATGCTCAGGCATATAGTCGGCGTCATGAGAATGACTACCACCACAGATGAAATAAAATGCACTTTTGATATTGTTGGCTTCAGATATATCCATCAACCACTCAAAGGTGTTGTAAGGATCGGCTGGGTGTAGCTGGCTATGTGTCGCAAGTTTAGCATAGGGTGCAGTAAAAAAAGCCTTGAGATCGCGCCGTTTCAGCAGGTGCCCCACCATCATCCGGCCGATGGTCGACCAATGTTTAAAACCATACATGCTCGGGCTATCTACATCGTGCGAGACCTTAATACTGAACTCATGTCGCTTTAACTCAATATGAGGCCAAACACGCTGAATGACCTGCCCTAGAATCATCAACCACTCATCTACGATGGGTCGCTCTAAGTAACCATGCTGATAAGCATGAGAAGAAAACGCTGAAAAGCGTTGATGATTATCCAAATCCTTACGTCCAACTTCTTCTAACCTCGTTAACATCCAGTAGGTTAAACCGAGAATATCGTAGTGTACAATTGCTCCTTGCTCACTGAATTCAATAATCTGGTTTGGCAGCGCGTTTAAGGAAGGTGCTGGTATGTAGTCTTCGATTGGCGCGGTAAATCCCTCGCTGGAAGCTTGCCACTGCTGACACGGGAAATCTGATCTCGACTGATGGAATATACTTTGCAGCCTAGCGAACATTATAGAACCTTGGCTACCATTTAAATAAAATTGTAGCGTATTAGGTTGTTGAGCCAGTATAAAACGATGGCCAAAACGTTCCAATAAAATGGTCTCGAGCCAACATATTGCGACATCAGAAAAATGAATCATGTATTACCTGTCTTGGAGTTTACCTGCCGTAGCCATGTTGCTAAGAATATTTTATCGCGTTAGTTCAAACCAAGTGGTTCAAAACTAAGCTTGACCTCTTAAAGCTTTTTTCAAGTGAATTGCCGTATTTAACCAACGCGAAGGTCGATGAGTAAGTGCAAAGTATGGGGTTTGTTTGGCACCAAAAGCCCTGAAGAAACGTTCAACTGGTTCAATCATCGAACCTTCAAAGTCAAATCGCTTTGTAACAGTTGATGCAAATTTAATTGCTTCCCACATACAAAGGCTCGTTGCACCACTATTTCTTAGGTCAGGATCACCACCACCCATTAAGTAATACGCTGATTCACTATCCCAAACCAGCAAAACACCTGCATGATTTCTGCTTTCGTTATCTTGAGCAATAAACCAGCGACATTGCTTACGCTTTGTGGCTTGGTTTACGATATTTTCTACAAAGTGTTCAGAATACGGCATAGACAACCCTTGCCGCCTAAATGTCAATTGATTTAATTCAAAAAAGCCACTAATTGGTAAATCACTGTTTACTACTAAGCCAAAGCGATTCTCAGCTTTTCTAATTTCACGTCGTATATTATCCTGTGTTTCTTCCCATATGGAATTGATATCGTCTAAAGAGCTTATAACATATGTATAACGAATAGACTGTTCAAACCCTTTCCAATAAAACGGTAACCAATTAGTGTTTGAATAATGCCAATTTTGATTAAAGTAGTGATATTTGGGTAATTGTTCAATCAGTGCTTCCATCAAATCTTTTTGTTGTGAAAGCTGTTTGCTATATTTTGCATGAACCGGACGAATCCAAGGCCCTAAGTTTTGCGTGAGTGATGGTTGGGTCAACAACGTTAGTCCATACTTCTTTTTCACCACGTAAGGCATTGATGCCTGTATCTTGTTGCCTTTTTCAACGATACATACATCCCAGTTATCTCCAGCAACGGCATCTAACCACCAAGCTTGACTGAAAATAGGAATAGTATGTTCTTCTTCGCACAATTGACGATATTTTTCTTTATTGATCATTGATTCGCTCAAAATTTAAAATTAAGTACGAAAAGCAAAGCTTTTTTTAAGCTGAATTTTATATCAATAAAAATATAACCATCTGGTGTAGCCACAGCTTTTCTTCCTTTATAACGTACTATTGCACCTGGCAGCTCAATATTGCCCTTTCTCTCGTACTCTTCGATTACCCATCGCTGGCCTTTAAAAATACCTTTGGGTTGATCATAAGCATTAAGCCAAAGTTCTGTACCACGTAACACATGCCAAATTCGTTCTATCGGCCAATTTTTCCAATCTATAATTTCTTTATGTTCTTCGGACTTTAAATTTCTGGCTCGAAAGGTTGAACTATGACTTGACTGAGGAATTCGTGGTGCTGAACCCGATTTTATAGCCTGGATTGCTTTTAGAAGCAGAGAAGACCCAACACCACCAATTAGTTTATCCAGTCTTTCAGGTGACTTGGTTCCTAAAGGGATATGCACACGTTCCTGAAAAATGATATCTCCAGTATCTTCACCTTCATCAATATAATGGACCGTTACACCTGGGTTCATTTCCATATTATAGTATTGCCAAAAATCTGGATTAGGCCCACGGTACTCTGGCAACATCGATGGATGTAGGTTTATAACCCCAAGTTTTGGAATATCTATTAAATCTTTTTTAAGGAGTTGAGACATGCTAAAAACTACAATCAGGTCAGGGTTGAGATCCTTAACCCAAGATGTAATAGCAACATCATTTCCATTATATATTTTATTGTAGGGAACTGTTTTATCAAAACAAAACTTTTCAAGACTTATACCGCGCTTGAAAACACTGTGATAAACTCCTTTCAAAGCACGATGAAATTTACTCTCACTGTTAGGTTGCCATCCACGCGGCATAGACTCTAAGACGCCGACGACATCAAATCCATTATCATAAATTGGTTTTAAAATACGAGAAACACCACTCGTGATTATTATAACACGCATACACGAATCACCAAAAATTTAATTTATCAATAGTTGCAACATTCAGTTTTCTTATGCTCTTCTTTATATTACTTTTAAATTCAGTCTCTGCAGCTAATTCTGGACATATTTCTTTTAAAACTTTTGAATTCATTAATGTATCTGAAGCCCACAATCTTAGGTTTCCTCTGAACCAATGTTCTTCTGGAATTGGCCAACCCATTTTATCTTTTCGCCAGGTAATTTCATCAGGTAATTTTTTGTCGAATGCTAGGCGAGCTAAGTATTTAGTCCAACCATTATGCATTTTATAGCATGCAGGAACTTGAGCTAAAAACTCGACTAATCGATAGTCCATAAAGGGCATTCTGGATTCTATACTGTGTCCCATTGAAACACGATCAGAGTAATGAATAAGGTTAATTAATCCTTTTTCGATAGCAGATTTTAATTCTAAATTTAATTCAGTCGGTGGTTGTCGTCCTTTTATTTTCTTGAATAGCGATTGATAAGCTTTCTTACCGAAGATGAACTTAAAATTTGCCATTAAAAAACTAAGCAGTAACGTTTTTTTGGCGCCTGGTATTTTTAAGAAATAAAAAAACTCTTTATATAGGTCAATCAATGAAATTGATGTTAAATAACTAGCGATGTAGGGTAAATACCCAGCTAACTGCTCATCAGCACCTTGGCCATCTAAAGTTACCTTTACACCTGCTTCTTTCACTTTCATAAAGGTGTGCCAACCAGACATACAGGTACTTTCAGGTGGATTTTCCATGGCCAAAATCATTTTTTGATGCTCAACAGGAATATCACCTTCCTGTGGTTCTATTTGATTTGAATTGACCTTCAGCTCCTTTGCCAGAAGGTCTATATATACGCTTTCATCACAATCCAGGGTACCATCAGACTTGTAAACAGAAGAAAAGGTTTCCTGTAGATCAGCTTTACCTTGAGCTCTTAACTGTTCGTTGACTAGGTAAACAATCGAGCTACTGTCTAAACCGCCTGAAAGTGCAGAACCCACTTTCACGTCAGCTCTTAAGCGTAGTCTTACCGCATCTGCTAGTAGGTCGTAATATTGTTTGGCGTATTCTTTGGCTTTATTAGGGCAGAAGCGTTCTTTGCTGGTGTTGGTGGTTAATTCCCAGTACCGAGTAAACTTCGGTTGATTGAGCAGTTGTTCTTTACTACCAAGAAAGTAGTGGGCAAAGGGAAAACGATAAACGTTAGCGAAAGCCGTTTCTGAATCATACTCATTAGGCCCGTTTTCCAAGTAGTTTTTCAGGTAGCTTTTGTTGGGTGCCTTTTTTACCAATCCACTAGCATAGATACCTTTAACTTCACTACAAAACACAAATTTATTGTTATCTAGGCTGTAATAAAGCGGTTTTTTCCCAAATCGGTCACGTGATATAAAAAAAACATTCTCTTTCTTATCATATAAAACGAATGCCCACATACCATTAAAGCGGTCAAGACACTTACCCCCCCAAAGATCATATGCAGCCATGATAACTTCAGTGTCAGTGTCGTTCTTGAATCGATAACCAGCTTCAATGAGTTCTTCCTTAAGCTCTATATGGTTATATATCTCACCATTAAAAGTAATTATGTATCGATCTTGATACAGCATAGGCTGCTTGCCATTTTCTGTTAAATCGACAATTGCAAGTCTACGGTGCCCAAAGGCAAAACTCTCTCCATAGTAATGACCCTCACCATCTGGCCCTCGATGGACTATTGCATCGGTCATATTCTTAAGCGGTAATTTTTCTGCTACTTCTTTGGTTATATAACCCGCAATTCCACACATATTTAACCTTAGCTATTATCGATATTTAACTTGATTTTCTTTATGCAATTATTGCTTTAGTTCCTTTAAGAATAAGAACTAAGTATATCAAATATAAAACTATTTCATGCATAACAAAAGCTATAAAAAACTTCTCTACCGAAAGGGATGAACAAGTATACAGAGTCATGGTAATCGTACATAGGTATAGCAGCTGCCAGAAAACACCCATCCTAATATTTTCTTCCAAGCCAAGTACCGCACTTAATGGACTGACCGCAAAACGAATGGCAACTGCCACTACCAAATAACCAGCATACAAACCAGCTTGTCCCCATTCTTGACCGAAAATGAGTGAAAACAAGGGTTCTCCCCATATGAATAAAATGGGCACTGCCGGCAAGTAAATAACAAAAAGGAGCACAAACATCTTTATGATATATTTATTTAATTTTTCAGGCTCTGTGTGACTAATCTCGACTACTTTTTGAAAAAGAACCTGCGCAATAGCGGATGAGATAATCGATGTAGGCATATTAAGAACGCGAAAGGTCAGACTGAACATACCAGTCAGTGAACTTGAATAAAACTTAGTCAGCATCAAAACCGGCATTTGGACTGCGCTGGCATCACACAAAGCTCCTAACACTCCATATTTTGGATATTTATGATATTTTTTCACCTGCTCTTTTATAAGGGAGATTTCTGTTTTTTTGAATATTTTCTTATCGGTTTTATCTTTTTTCAGCAGATAAACCAACCCAGAAAAAATCCCTATAAATTGTCCCCATATAAGCCCCCCCACTAGTTGCATAGATCCTAGTGATGTTTGTGCTACACCTTGAAAAAAACTCTGATTAACGCGAGAAATTGCCGTGTTCTTAAATTTTCTATGTCTATTATTCCAATAAGTTAGCGCCTGATAAGCCCCTGTAAAAAATACAGAAATAGGAACCAGATATAACCATATTGCAATTTTTTCGTTACCTAAAAATCGTGCTATTTCATCTTTCCAAAGAAAAATAGGGATGCTAATAATTAAAGATGTTAGCGTTACAACTAACACAGAAACTTGCAATAAAATCCGCGCATCCTCATCATCTTTGGGAAGCATAATGGCAATATCATAACGCCCAGCCGCAACGCCCCCTAATATAGAAACAAGTGCTGAATATAAAGCAAGCAAACCAAAATCTTCCGGTGTAAATACGCGAGTAAGAATAGGAATGATCGCTACAGGTATTGCTTGAGAAATAACTGTACCTAACATTAACGTAAGTACATTTCTAAAAAATAATTTATTATCTTTCAATTTCATTCCATACCAATGAATATTTCTTTAAAAATTGGCAATGCCTGTTTTGCATACTCCATTACAGCAATTTCATTCAAATGATGCTCATCATAATATAACAATTGCCCCTTGTAGAAAGGGGGGTGTTCGAAGATAGGTAGTACGTCAAGTTCAAGATATTTAGTATTTTCAAGCTTGATAGTTATACTTTTCAAATTTTCATTTGAGCGCAAATAATCTGTATTTACTCCAGAGCGATTTACCCAACCTAAAGATACAAACCTCTGGTTACGTTGTGGATGTAGGTTTAAAAGAGGTTCTTGGCTGATAACATATTTTTTTGCGTGCGGTGCATCATTTTTCAAAAAATTTATAAGACCTTGATTAAACTCTCTACTTTTCAAGTGCCAATTCCAAGATGCAGCTAAAAAAATAACTTCAGCATTTTCTATATATGTTTTAGCCTGCTCGATCTGTGCAAGACAATCATGGTGCGCCCATTCTGCAATTCGTTTATAATCAAAACTAGGGATTGTTACACAACTACTCGCTGTAATCACTCTAGCTTTAAATCCTAATTCTTTGCCAAGATAATCAAAAAAGAGGTTTAACATAGCAGCGTGAGAATCTCCTAGTACTAACACCTCTTTTACGCTATCTATATCTCCCCTTATACAATCTCCCGCTATATGGCCATGGCAAATTTTTGAATCATCACCGTATCGTAAATATTCGATTGGTAGTTGCTCTGGCGTCAGAGCCGTATTCACTTTCACCATGGCCTGCGATGTACCCAGTACCACCGCAACAAGAAGCCCCCAAGCCAGAGCTTGCTTCTTGTTGGTACGCTGGCTTCGGAGTAATCGCTCAATACCATAGTAGGAGGCTATAGATAGCACTAACGTCAACAAGATAAACAATAAGCTGAATCCAGCACCAAGTATTTCTGTCCCCGTGTAGTAGCGTAAAAAGGCTAAAACCGGCCAGTGCCATAGATAGAGTGAATAGGACAACGCCCCAAACCACACAAGCATTTTGCAGCTGAGTAAACTACCCGCACTATGCTGGCTAAGTAACAATACACCACCTGCAACAGGCAATAAGGCTGCAATACCAGGAAAAGCTCCCAACTGTGGTTGCGCAATCGCGGCGATAAAAATCAACATCAAACCAACAGTACCAAGCCACTTAGACCCTCCCAAACTTTCGGATGTATTTATTGTGTATAGCGCAGCCAAGCTACCAGCAAAAAACTCTGGCAGACGAGCATAAAGGCTATAATAAGTTGCTTGCTCTATACCAATAATCCGCAAGTTGTATTCAGCCAAAGCGCTGAACCCAATAAATAGCCCGGCGAATATCCATTGTAACCAGCGAACAGGTAGTAGGAGTATCATGAAAGGCATCAGTAAATAGAACTGAATCTCTACAGCTAATGACCACGAGTGTAAAAGCGGCTGTTCATGATTAGCAGGTGAAAAATAGTCACCAAAGCCGGAAAAATACCTGTTACTACCAAACCATGCCGCGCTCTCCAAACTACTTTTGAAGGTGTTGAAGTCTTGCGGAAGGAGAAACACCGCTGCAACAAAGGCAACCACCACAAGCATAACAAAATAGGCTGGCGCTATACGTTTAAAGCGGCTTAAATAAAAATAATTCAGTGTTTTAGCAAGATTAAAATCCGCATTTTCTTTTCTGTGCAATAAAATATTTGTAATCAGAAATCCGGAGATTACAAAAAATAAATCTACACCAATGAAACCGCCAGGTAGGAGCGCTGGATTAAAGTGAAAAGCCATTACGGAAAATACCGCAATGGCTCTCAACCCCTGAATATCAGGACGGAAGTTAACTGCATTCATTCAGCTAACGCCTGCACTACTCGGCGCAGATCTAACTCTAGCAAGTAGGGATGCATAGGTAAACTCATAACATCTTCAGCGATCTCATCACCTATTGGTAATTGTATGTGACTATCTGCAACCGCCGGTTGTTTATTCAATGGGATTGGATAATGCACTGCAGTAGGGATGCCTGCTTCTTGCAGTTTTTTCTGAACTGTATCTCTATTCTTAACACGAATTGTGTACTGTGCCCAAGAAGATGTATTATGATCCTCGACAAATGGAGTTGTATAGCACCCCACGTCATTGAGTAAACGGGTATACATGTTTGCAACTTGATTACGCAACTCTAACTCTTCGCTAAATATTTCGAGCTTTGGCAATAAAATAGCTGCTTGCAAGGTATCTAATCTACTATTTACGCCTACACGAACGTGATGATAACGGCGATCCTGGCCATGACGTGCTATCTGGCGCATAATCAATGCAAGCTCGTCATCATTGGTGAAAATAGCACCGCCATCCCCATAGCACCCTAGCGGCTTACTGGGAAAAAAACTTGTACAGGCTACAGTCGTCAAATTGCACGACCGCTTCCCTTTATAGCTAGCACCAAAGCTTTGTGCTGCATCTTCAATCACAGGAATATTGTATTTCGCTGCAATGGCATTAATTGCATCGTAATCGGCACACTGGCCGTAGAGGCTTACCGGTATAATAGCCTTGGTATTAGGCGTAATAGCCGCTTCAAGCTTGGCCGGGTCAAGGTTATAGGTCTTGGGACATACATCAACATAGACTGGCTTAGCCCCCAACAGAGCAACTGTTTCTGCAGTGGCGATATATGTAAAGCCTGGGGTAATCACTTCATCACCAGGGCCAATACCAAACGCCATTTGCGCTATTTGCAGCGCATCGGTGCCATTGGCCACACTGATACAATGTTTCGCGCCAGTGAACTCGGCTAATTTTTGCTCGAGCTCAGCAACCTCTGGCCCCAAAATATAGGTACCATGTTGTAATACGGTTTGGATCGCAGCATCGATTTTATCTTTGATACGTGCCTGTTGCGCCACCAAGTCGATAAATTGCATATCAAGTCCTAAAATCTAAAAAATAGTTAACGTTTTTGTAACTGTTTACCATCAAGCTGGTATATGGTACCAGTATGAGGACAAGTAATTTGTGCTTGTCCCTCAATTGGCAAATCCAACTGCTCACCAAACTCACTCATCCAGCCAATTTGCTTAGCAGGGACCCCAACCATCAGGGCATAAGCTGGCACATCTTTATTGATAACAGCACCGGCACCAATAAAGGCGTATTCACCTATGGTCACACCACACACTATTGTGCAGTTTGCGCCCAACGTTGCCCCCTTACCCACTTGGGTATCACGATACTGATCTTTTCGCTCAATCAGTGAACGCGGGTTATACACATTGGTAAACACCATACTGGGGCCACAAAATACCCCTTCAGCTAAATGAACATTGTCATAAACCGATACATTATTTTGGATCTTGCAACTATCACCGATGGTCACTTTATTACCGACAAAAACATTTTGGCCGAGTGATACACCAGCTCCAATTTGAGCGCCACCACAAATGTGAGCAAAGTGCCACACCCGACAGCCCTCACCGATTCGCGCACCATCATCAACAATAGCGGTATCGTGTTTAAAGTAATTCATTATCCCCCCCAACAGAATAATATGTAGACTCGTGTTAACATATTATGTATACACGAGTCATATTATATTATTGAAAGCAGTGTTATTTATAGGCGTATATCTGATTCGCCCAATGGCAGTACATATTTAACGTCATATAACACGTGGTCTGGTTTGCCCAATGCTCGAATCGCTGAGGCGCCCATCTCTTTGGTCTCAGTATGATCGACAGCAAGAATAATGGCATCATATTTAGCAGGTTCAAGCTGATCAATCAGTTCAATACCATACTCATCTTGAACTTCATTTTTGGCCGCCCAACTGTCGTAAACATCAACTGACATATTAAACTCTTTTAGCTCTTTAATAATGTCAATGATTTTAGTGTTACGAACATCGGGACAATCACCTTTGAAGGTGAACCCCATAACCAATACTTTTGCCTCATCAATATTAATTTTATTGCGAGCCATTTTTTTCACAAGTTGCGTTGCAACATATTCACCCATACCATCATTGATGCGACGACCGGCTAAAATAACCTCCGGACGATAACCCACCTCCTGTGCTTTGTGAGTCAAATAATAAGGATCAACACTGATACAATGGCCGCCAACCAACCCAGGTTTAAAAGGTAAGAAGTTCCATTTTGTTCCCGCAGCTTTTAAAACTTCCTCAGTATCAATATCCAACCGATTAAAAATTTTGGCAAACTCATTGATAATCGCAATATTAAGATCACGTTGGGTATTTTCAATAACCTTGGCGGCTTCGGCTACACGGATGGAAGAAGCCTTATGGGTACCTGCAGTTACAATCTGACGATATACTTCATCAATGAAATCTGCTACAGCTGGTGTTGAACCTGAGGTAATCTTGACGATAGTAGTCAAACGGTTAACCTTATCCCCCGGATTAATGCGCTCTGGGCTATAACCGGCATAAAAGTCATGATTAAACTTCAGACCAGATAATTTTTCAATAATCGGCAAGCACACTTCTTCAGTTGCACCTGGATATACCGTCGACTCAAACACTACGATATCGCCTTGCTTAATAACTTTTCCAAGTGCTTCCGATGCTTTCTCCAACGGAGTCAGATCTGGGGTATTTTCCTCTGTGATAGGGGTTGGTACAGTGACAATATAAAAGTTACACTGCTTGATACCATCGAGACTATCTGTGTAGCTAAGGCGAGCAGCTTCTAGTAACTCTTCTGTTGAACACTCCAATGTTGAATCTTGGCCACTGCGTAATTCATTGACTCGATCTGTTTTTATGTCAAATCCTAATGTATCAAATTTTTTGCCAAACTCAACTGCCAGCGGTAAACCGACATAACCCAAACCTATTATACCGATCTTTAAGTTTTCCAGATTCATCTCAAAATCCTATTATACATTTAAAGGCAAACCAATTTCTTTATTGTCTCTTGCTGAACGATAAATAGAGATAAGCAACTCAAGTGATTTTAACCCTTCACGACCATCGGTTTCTGGCTCCGCTTTGCCACGCAACACATCGGCCACATTTTGAAAATAAGGTGGGTGACCAAACCCATATACTGATGTGGTTTGATAATTAGCAGCTGCAATTTCTACGTCGTAGTCTTTGGGTTCAGCAAAACTCCATTCTTGAATATCATTAACGGCCACCCCACCAATACGTACCGTACCTTTTTCACCCAGTATGGTGATAGAACCTTCCAAATTTTTTGGATAGGTGCACATGGTAACGGCCATGGAACCAAGCGCGCCGTTGCGCCACTTCAAGTTAACGACACCGGTATCTTCCACCTCGATATCCCGATGTGTTGACAACATTGAGTGTACTTTTTCAACCGGCCCAATCAGCCAATGCAATAAATCTACATAATGAGTCGCTTGGTTCATAAAAGCGCCACCATCCATATCCCAAGTGCCAGACCATACTGCACGGTCATAATACTCTTGTGGCCGAGTCCAGAATACATTCATATGTACCATATGAATTTTGCCAAAGCGTTTTTCTGTTGTAGCACGCTTGAGCAGTTGCAGGGTTGAGTTGCGGCGATTTTGTTTAACAACAAATAAGCGAACACCTGCTTCATCACATGCACGCACCATCGCCAAGCCATCTTCCCACTTGGTTGCCATAGGTTTTTCTGTGATGACATGCACACCCGCTTTGGCTGCCTTTATAGTTTGGTTGGCATGAATACCACTAGGAGTACAAAGTGTCACCAGATCTAGCTTCTCATTGATCAACATTTCATCAAATGACTGATAGGCTGGAACCCCATATTGCTTGCGATGCGCCTCTAATACCTCTGGATCATTATCACAAATTGCTACCAATTCATATTCATGAGAAAGCTGTTCTATCGAACCAAAATGATTTTTCGATATACGACCACAGCCAACAACTGCTATTCTTAATTTTTTATCCATGTTAATTCCTACACTTATTAAGAATGTAACCAAAAAAATGATCAACTTTATAAAATAGATAGCTTTCTTTAGTACAAGAATTGATTTATAAAATCCAACGAATATATCTAACTAAAAGTCTATATTTATAGTGCTATATGATAATGTGATTTTATTTCGCTTGTAGCTCTAATGAAAATGCTAATAGGCTATTCACCTCTACAGGTATTATCGCTGGATAGATGATAGTAAAACTGTCATATCTGGCAGCAGTACCAGTCTATCCCCCGGCAAAGAGATCAACTATTTTGCTGACAGTAACAAACAGTAACAATTTACAACAACCAGATTGGTTATTTTTTAACCACAAAAACAAAAAAACATGGCTACCGCCCCTAGGTTACAGCCCCCAGCTTGCTGCTTTTAACCGAATTTTGTTTGCTGTTGGTCATCGTGTCCTCCAGCATTTTTATGTTTTGATGGTCGATAACAGTGTTACCCGCTCGCATTTTATAGCCAAAAGAGGGGTACCAAACCAAACGACACATAGTCTACCAGCCCGATAAGGGGCAGATTCTATCTCGTTTTCTGTAAACCTGCACACCAAAAAGTGCCTTCATCAAGGGTTTTCAATCAAGATTCGATGGAGAACCCAAAGCACTTGATGAACTCATCCGAATCACCTTTCAAAATCGAACAGATCACAGCCAAGTTACCGTTTTTCAGGTGAAAAAAATGGGACAACCGCTCGTGTTGCCCCATTTTATAGTCAGCTTTAACTGACTCATTTATCAAATTGTGATCTGTCGCTCAGAACAGATGGACACGCTTTTGCTCAGTCACCTTTTGACTCAACTGCTGCAGCCATGCGCGCCTCTTTGCTCTGGTGGCTGGTGAAGTAGCGCATCACCAGCACAAAGAAGAGCGGCACGAAGAAGATGGCCAGCACGGTGGCACTGATCATCCCCCCCATCACGCCGGTACCGATGGCGTTACGGCTGCTGGCACCGGCGCCGGAGCTGATCACCAACGGCAGCACCCCGAGGATAAAGGCGAGCGAGGTCATCAGGATCGGGCGCAGACGCAGGCGCGCCGCCTCCACCACAGCCTCACCCAGCCCCATCCCCTTGTCATAGAGCTCTTTGGCAAATTCCACGATCAGGATCGCGTTCTTCGCCGACAGGCCTATGGTGGTGAGCAGGCCGACTTGGAAGTAAACATCGTTCTCCAACCCGCGCAGGGTGGCAGCCAAAATGGCCCCCAGAACCCCGAGCGGCACCACCAGCATCACCGAAAACGGAATGCTCCAGCTCTCGTAGAGGGCCGCCAGACAGAGGAACACCACCAGCAAGGAGATGGCGTAGAGCGCAGGTGCCTGTGAACCGGCCTGACGCTCCTGGAAGGAGAGCCCGGTCCACTCGATGCCCACCCCTTCCGGCAGCTTTTTCACCATCTGCTCGATGGCGGCCATCGCATCACCGGTACTCTTGCCCGGTGCAGCTTCCCCGACGATCTCCATCGCCGGCACGCCGTTGTAACGCTCCAGCCGCGGCGAGCCGAAGCTCCACTCGGTGCTGGCAAACGCGGAGAAGGGCACCATCTGACCGGCGCTGTTGCGCACATACCAGAGCTTCAGATCTTCCGGGTTCATCCGGAAGGGAGCATCCGCCTGCATATAGACCTTCTTGATCCGGCCACGGTCGATGAAGTCATTGACGTAGGCAGAACCCCAGGCGCTTGCCAGCGTGTTGTTGATCTCCGCAATGGAGAGCCCCTGCGCCAGCGCCTTTTCGTAGTCGATCTTGATATCGAGCTGCGGCGTATCTTCCATCCCGTTCGGGCGCACCCGCACCAGAGTCGGATCCTGCGCCGCCATGCCGAGCAGCTGGTTGCGCGCCGCCATCAGCTTCTCGTGGCCGATACCGCCGCGATCCTGCAGGAAGAAGTCAAAACCGGTCGCCGTACCCAGCTCCGGGATGGGGGGCAGGTTAAAGGCGAAGACCTGCGCCTCCTTGATGCTGAACAGATAACCCATGGCACGGCCGATGATGGCATTGGCGCTGCGATCCGGGCTCTTGCGCTCGCTCCAGTCCTTGAGTTTGATAAAGGCCATACCGCTGTTCTGACCGCTACCGGCGAAGCTGAAGCCCGCCACCGTCAGAACAGAATCGACGTTATCCTTCTCGTTTTTCAGGAAGTAGTCGCGCATGTCCGCCAGCACCACCTCGGTGCGCTGCTTGGTCGCCCCGACCGGCAGTTGCACCATGGACATGATGACCCCCTGATCCTCCTCCGGCAGGAAAGAGGTGGGCATCCGCATAAAGAGCACCGCCAGCACCGCCAGCATAGCGCCGTAGATGAGGCTGTAGCGCACGCCCTGCTTGATCACCTTGCCCACTCCGCGCTGGTAGCGCTGGGTGCCGGCATCAAAGGCGCGGTTGAACCAGCCAAAGAAGCCACGCTGGGCACCGAACTCGCCATGTTTCATCGGCTTGAGCAGGGTGGCACAGAGGGCCGGCGTCAGGATCAACGCTACCAGCACCGACAAGGTCATGGCCGAGACGATGGTCAGCGAAAACTGGCGATAGATGGCACCGGTCGAACCGCCGAAGAAGGCCATCGGCACGAACACGGCGGAGAGCACCAAGGCAATCCCCACCAGCGCGCCAGTGATCTGGGTCATCGACTTGCGGGTCGCTTCCAGCGGGGAGAGATCCTCCTCGCTCATCAGCCGCTCCACGTTCTCCACCACCACGATGGCGTCATCCACCAGAAGGCCGATGGCCAGCACCATGCCGAACATGGTGAGGGTGTTGATGGAGAAGCCGAACGCCGCCATCACCCCGAAGGTACCGAGCAGCACCACGGGCACCGCGATAGTCGGGATCAGGGTAGCCCGGAAGTTCTGCAGGAACAGATACATGACGCAGAACACCAGGAAGATCGCCTCGATCAGGGTCTGCACCACCTCCTCGATGGAGATCTTCACGAACGGCGTGGTGTCGTAGGGGTAGACGATCTTCATGTTGGCCGGGAAGTACTCTGACAGCTCGTTGAGCTTGGCACGCACCTTCTCGGAGGTATCCAGCGCGTTGGCACCGGTCGCCAGCTTGATGGCCACCGCAGCAGTGGGCTGACCGTTGTAGAGCGCCTCGGCGTCATAGCTCTCGCCAGCCAGCTCGACCCGGGCCACATCTTTCAGCCGCACCTTGGCGCCATCCTGAGTCACCCGCAGCAGGATGTCGTTGAACTGCTCGACGGTGGAGAGACGGGTCTGGCCCATGATGGTGGCGGTGAACTGCTGATCGGCCACCGAGGGGGTTCCCCCCAGTTTGCCAAACGCTACCTGGGCGTTTTGCGCCTTGATCGCCAACTGCACATCACTCGGGGTCATCTGCACTCGGTTGAGCTTGTTGGGGTCGAGCCAGATCCGCATGGAGTACTGGCTGCCGAACAGGGTGATATCCCCTACCCCGTCCAGACGGCTCAGCGGCTCCTTGATGTTGGAGACCACATAGTCCGCCAGATCGTCGTTCTTCATGCTGCCATCGCTGGAGATGAAGGCGGCCACCATCAGGAAGCTGCTGGAGGTCTTCTGCACCCGAATGCCCTGCTGCTGCACCTCTTGCGGCAGCAGCGACATCGCCTGCTGCAGCTTGTTCTGCACCTGCACCTGGGCGATATCGGGATCAGTCCCCGGCTGGAAGGTCAGGGTCACTGACACCCGGCCGGCAGAGTCGGACTGGGAGGACATGTAGAGCAGGTGATCCAGCCCCGTCATGTTCTGTTCGATGATCTGGGTCACCGAGTCCTCTACCGTCTTGGCAGATGCGCCCGGGTAGCTGGCGGAGATGCTCACCGCCGGCGGCGCAATGCTCGGATACTGGGCGACCGGCAGCTTGATGATGGCCAGGCTGCCCGCCAGCATGATCACCAGCGCGATCACCCAGGCAAAAATGGGTCTGTCTATGAAAAATCGAGCCATGAAGCGACTACTCCATCCTACTTGTTGGCCGGGGTGGCGGCAGTTGCCGGCGCCGCAGCCTGTTCAGCCGGATTGACCACGGCACCCGGACGCACTTTCTGCAAACCGGCCACGATCACCCGCTCGCCGGCATTGAGGCCGGACTCCACCACCCAGCTGGTATCGACGATGCGGCCCAGCTGAACGTTGCGCAGATCCACCTTGTTGTCAGCGGTCACTACCAGCACGGTGGCGCCGCCATTGGGGGTACGGGTCACCGCGGTTTGCGGCACCAGCAGTCCTTTGGCCCGCTCGCCCTCTTGCAGGGTGGCGCGCATGAACATGCCGGGCAGCAGCAGATGGGTGGGGTTGGGGACGATCACCCGCAGGGCCACCATGCCGGTGGTCTCATCCACGGTAACGTCAGAGAACTGCAGCGAGCCCTCTTCGCCATAGGTGGTGCCATCTTCCAGCTGGAAGCTCACCTTTGCCCCTTTATGTTCGTCCTGCACCACCTTGCCCTCGGCCACCAGCCGCTTGAGACGCAGCAGATCGGCGGTGGATTGGCGCACATCGACATACATGGGGTCGAGCTGCTGGATGACGGCGAGGCTGTCAGCCTGCTGGGCGGTTACCAGCGCCCCTTCGGTCACCGCGGAGGTGCCGATGCGGCCGCTGATGGGGGCCGTGATGCGGGTGTAACCCAGATTGATCTCGGCGGTGCGCAGGGCTGCCTTGCTCGCCATGATTTCAGCCTGCGCCTGCTTCCAGCTGGCGTCGGCATCGTCATAGTCCTGACGGCTGATGGAGTTGACCTTGAGCAGCTCCTGATAGCGCTTGGCCTTGAGGCGGGCGCTCTGCTCGTTGGCCTGCGCCTTCGCCAAATTTGCCTTGGCGCTGGCGACGGCAGCCTGATAGACAGCCGGATCGATCTGATAGAGTAGATCACCAGCCTTCACATCGCTCCCCTCGGTAAAGAGGCGCTTGAGGATGATGCCCCCCACCTGCGGGCGCACTTCGGCCACCCGCAGCGGGGCACTGCGGCCGGTCAGCTCGCTGGTCAACTTGAGCGGAGCACTCTGCAGGGTCACCACGTCAACCGCAACGGGAGGCATGCCCCCCTGTCCCTGCGGCGCGCCCTTGTCGCCACAACCTGCCAGCAAGCCTGTTGCCAGCAGGGCAAGACCTACCGAACGAGCAAGAATATGTTTATGCATGAAACACCTGAGCCTTTGCCAGTCAATGAACAATCAGGGCCACGTGGGCCCTGTTGGTAAAAATCGGAAAGATGAGGCAATATACATACATTCATAAATGTATGTAAGTGACTTTTTTTGCTGATTAAGGGGCGCAGAAGCAGATGGCCAGACGGACCAAAGAGGAGGCACAGCAGACCCGCTGCACCATCATGAAGACGGCGCTGGATCTCTTCTGCAGCCAGGGGCTGGCCAAGACCAGCCTGACCGACATCGCCAGAGCCGCTGACCTGACGCGCGGGGCCATCTACTGGCACTTCAAAAACAAGGAGGAGCTCTTCTTCTCCCTCTGGGAGGAGCTCTGCCAACCCCTCGCCCATCAGCTCGACGCCTGCGTCAATGAAGAGGAGCCCGACCCCCTCGGCAAGCTGCGCGACTTCCTCAAAGAGGTGCTGACCCGCATCACCCGGGATCAGGCCCACCAGCAGATGTTCACCATCCTGTTCAATCTGGAGTCGCTGGAGGGGGAAGCCATCTCCCTGCGCGAACATATCCGCAGCCAGTCCAGCAACTTCTTCCGGGATCTGGAGACCACCCTCACCAACGCCATCCGGCGCGGACAGCTGCCCGCCAATCTGGATCTGCGGCGAGCCTCCACCCTGCTCCACTGTACCCTCGATGGCTACATCATCAACTGGCTCCACTTTCCGGAGCGGATCGATTTGGCGGCCGAGTCGGAGTACCTGCTCGACTGCATGTTCACCATGCTGACCCAACCCCGCAATCCGGCGGTTCGTTCCTAGGGTTCACCCTCTGCGCCAACTTGCAGGCCACTTTGCCAGCGCAGCCCCCGATTTGCTAAGGTAGCGCCCCCTGTAGCCGCCTCGGCCCGAGACCATTGCTGTGACATCCACTGACGCCATCACCCCAGATACCGCCCATTCCGCCAGCCCGACTCAGGCGCACATCGCCTTTACGGCCCGGCTGGCCGCAGGCGCCCACCTGCTCAACCTCGACTGCGGCGACGGGGTGGATCTCTGCTGGCTGCGGGATGGCGGTTTTCGGATCACCGCCTGCGAGCCCGAGCTGGCGCTGGCCCGCCGCGCATCGCGCCGCTCAGGTCAGGCCGTGCGCGTTTGCCCCATCGCGGGGATGCGCAGCGTGCTCCCCTATGACGGCATCTGGCTCAGCCGTCCCACCGACCTTGCAGTGCCGCAAGCAACTGACACCCTGCGCCATCTCGCCACCCAGCTCAAACCGGGTGCGCTGCTGGCGTTGCCGGTTGCAACCGATCTCGCGGCTACCATGGTGCAACTGGCCGAGCAACTCAAAGAGGATGAGATCCCGCTGGCGATCTGCGCGGAGCAGCCAACCCAATCCGCAGCGGCGTTGCGCTATCTGCTGCTCACCCGCACGACCACTTGATTGGCGGCGCCGGTTAACCCCTTAACGGCGCTCGCTTTTATCCCGCACAGGCTCTAACCCCGAGGCCCTGCACGCCCTCTGTCAGCCCACCATGTTCGGTACACCATTTTCAGCACTCTATGCCGCATCTTGGCCGCATCTTGCGCGTTTAAATATGGGCGTTTTCCGGTCGGGGAAAATAGCCATTAACAATATTTAACTCGGCATTAACCCATTCAAGACAGACATAATGCGGATTCTGTGTTAGAAAGTGTGATTAATATCAAAATTTAATAACAAGTCAGACAATACAACCAACACCGGATTTCCTTATGAAACTTGTCCTCAAACTCATTGCTGGCATCCTTGCCGGTCTCTTGCTCGGTCTCTACGCCCCTGAGTGGGTGGCGCGCGTGCTGTTTACGGCCAAGACAGTCATAGGTCAGCTCATTACCTTCACCATTCCGCTCATCATCCTCTTCTTCATCATGAGCGGTATCGCCAGCCTGCCGAAGAACTCCGGCAAGCTGCTGGGCAAAACCGTGGCCCTCTCCTACTGCTCCACCATTCTGGCGGGCCTGTTCGCCTTTACCGTGGCGAGCCACCTGATCCCGCAGCTGACCACAGCTGCCGAGCCCACTACCGCCGAGGCGGTCAAGCTCGCCTCCTACGTCAATCTGGAGATCCCGCCGCTGTTTGGCGTGATGTCCGCGCTGGCCGCCGCCTTCGTGTTCGGTATCGGCATCAGCGCCACCCAGGCCACCGATCTGCGCCGGGTCGCCGATCAGGGCCGTGACATCATCGACCGCCTGCTGGCCAAGGTGATCATCCCGCTGCTGCCGTTCTACATCGCCGGCGTCTTTGTCGAGATGACGGTGGAAGGCACCGTATTTGCCACCCTGAAAACCTTCGGCGTGGTGCTGGTGATGGCCATCCTGATGCACTGGGTATGGCTCTCCGTGCTGTTCGTCGGTACCGGTCTGGCCCTTGGCCGCTCACCGGCCCAACTCATCAAGAACATGCTGCCTGCCTACTTCACCGCGCTGGGAACCATGTCGAGCGCCGCCACCATTCCGGTTGCCCTGCAGTCGAGCAAGAACAACGGTGTGAGCGATGGCATCGCCAACTTCACCGTGCCGCTGTGTGCCACCATTCACCTCTGTGGCTCCACCATTACCCTGGTGACCTGCGCCACCGCGGTGATGTTCCTCTCCGAGCATCTGGCCATTCCGGGCATCGACACCATGCTGCCCTTCATCATGATGCTGGGTGTCATCATGATCGCCGCCCCGGGTGCCCCGGGTGGTGGCGTGATGTCGGCACTGGGTCTGCTCACCTCCATGCTCGGCTTCGGTGAAGCCTCCATCGCCCTGATGATCGCCCTCTATCTGGCGCAGGACAGCTTCGGCACCGCCTGCAACGTCACCGGTGACGGCGTGATCGCCCTGTGGGCCGATCGCTTCGCCAATGGCAGCGAGAGCGCTGCTCCCGTGGCCGAGGCCGAGGCCGAACAGGCGTAAGCTCGCCGGGATGGCCCGACCATCCTCTGCAAAAACCACAGGCCCGAACCTCTGTTCGGGCCTGCGTCGTTTCTACTCTGCCCTTCAATTCTATTTCGCCCCCTCTTCCCCCTCGATTGCCCGCGAGTGACAGCCAGCAATCCTCTGCTTGCGTCAAAGTTATTGGCATATGCTACATATGAGCGTATAAATGGCATATGCCAATAAGGAGCCACCATGCCAAGACCCAAGATAGCCCGCCAGATCTGCGGCCGCCCCGCCAACAGCTGCTTCAAGCCCAATGGCCGCCCCATGCACCAGCTGGAACAGGTCACGCTGGCCGCCGATGAGTTCGAAGCGTTGCGTCTGGTCGACCTGCAGGGGATGCAGCAGCAGGAGGCGGCCCAAGTGATGGGCGTCTCCCGCCAGACCCTGGCCAATATCCTGAAAAAGGGGCGCTACAAGGTGGTTGAGTGTCTGAGTCTGGGCAAGGCATTGATGATGCATGCTGCTGAGCCCGACCACCAAGCCAGTGGAGAAGAGTCGCAATGAACCAAACTACCGTCGTCACCGCCAATCCCGGCAACCGCGCCCTGATGCTGAGTCAGGGGCAGCTTGCTGGCCACTTCAGCCGGGCCGAAGTGCTACAGATCCTGAGCCCCACCGGAGAGATCCTCGCCACCCAGCCCAATCCGGCCACGACAACAGGGTGCGCAGGAAAGAAAGAGCTGCTGGAGGCACTCACCCGCCACGGGGTGGAACAGGTGATCGTCCACAATATCGGCGAGCGGATGCTGGCCCGTCTGCTGGCCGCCAATATCCGGGTAATGCAGTGCCGATCTGCTCGCCTGCCATTGCCCGAGCTGCTAGCCCCCGCCAATCTGCAGCCTCTAACCGAGGCCAGTCAGGGCCGTCCATCACGCCGTCATCAGAACAAGTCGGCAATCCGTGCCATCCAACCCGTCGGCACAGGCCACAGCCATACCCATTGTCACGGTGGTTGCAACAGTAGCTCCGATCACTGTTGCGCCAGTGGTGGCAATCAGGTAGACAGCCCACGACAAGGCCATACTTGTTGTCACGGCAGTGAGGGCGCCAACCAGCAGGGCGGTTGCTGCCATCATCACTGATGCCATCACAGTGCATGTCATCACCATCAAGGAGAAGAGATCATGTCCATCTGGTTATTGAGTCTGCTCGCCTCGTTTGTGCTGATCCTCGCCATGACCACCCTCATCTGGTGGCGTCAGTATCGGCTGGCCCAGCAGCGACCGGACAAGCAGATCCGCCCCTGCGGCTGCTCGGGTGTCCGCGCTGACCACCTCGACCAGTCAAACGAGCCGCCGCGCAAACCATAACGGGCTGCGGGCGACGAGCCAAAAACAGCGGTCATCAAATCTGACAAATACAAAGGGGACGCTCGCTGGCGTCCCCCTCTCTTGCTCTGCCCCCTTGGCCCTCTTGCTTGTCCCTTATCCCCCTTGCGCTGGCTTTGCCGCCCCCATCTCACTCAGCCGGTTTCGCCTCATCCGTCTCCGGTGTAGTGGCCGGATCCTGATACTGCTGATAGATGGCATAAAACTCGGCCTTGTTGCGCAGGGCTGCGGCGACACAGGCGGGATCGAACTGGCTGCCGGCATGCTCCTCCAGATAGGCAAAGGCCGTCTCGAACGGCCAGGGCTGCTTGTAGGGGCGCTCGCTGGTCAGGGCATCAAACACATCGGCCACCGCCACGATGCGCGCCGCCAGCGGGATCTCCTCCCCCGCCAGCCCCAGCGGATAGCCGGTGCCATCGAAGCGCTCGTGATGGCTGGCGATGATATTGGTCAGCATGTCGGTGTGGTGAATGCCGTCGAGGCCAAACTCGCTGATCATCAGGTTGATCATCTCCCGACCCTTGCCGGGGTGGCACTTCATGATCTCGAACTCTTCCGGGGTCAACTTGCCGGGCTTGAGCAGGATGCCGTCCGGCACCGCAATCTTGCCGATGTCATGCAGCCCGGAGAAGAGATAGACAAACTCCACCTCCTCATCGCTGAGCCCAGTGACAGGGGCCAGGGTTCTGGCGATCAGCCGGGAGTAGGCCGACATCCGGTGCAGATGGTTGGCGGTCTCCTCATCCCGATAGCGGCTGAACTCCCGCGCCGTGGTCAGCGCCCCGCCAAGGGTCTGAATGGAGAAAAACTCCACGGCGATGATGGCCGAGAGCATCTGGGCATAGGCTGACAGCTCGCTTCGGATCGGCTCGTTGAAATAGTCCGGCTCCATGGCATCGCAAAACAGAAAGCCAAACAGCTTGCTGTTGAACAGCAGCGGCTCGGTATAGCTGGAGGCATAGCCCGCCTCCAGCAGCTTGCGGCTGTGCTCCGACGCAGAGTCACGCAGGGCATCGAGATTGCCGAGCACGCGGGCGTGGTGGTGCTCCGCCAGATAGCGCAGGGAGGGAACATCGCTCAGCTTCACCTCGTACTGCACCAGCGGAGAGTGGCCTTCGGTGCTGTGGGCAAAGGTCTTGAGCTGATCGGTATGAGGGTCGTAGATTGCGATGGCCACCCGGCTCAGCTTGTCAAAACGCTCCCTGAGGGTGGCGTGTACGCTCTGCATCCTTTCGCCAAATGAACTCTCCATGACCTTCTCCACCGGATCTCCGTGGTGGGATTATAGTGACTCCCTCTGTCCTCCTCACCTCTGTTGACATGAAAATCAACAAAGCGGGATCCCGATAACAACCCCACCCCGCGGGGTCAATAGCCCCATTGATGGCAGGCCATTGGCGGCGATTCACGCCGCCCAATCCTGCCCACTCGGAGATATTGTTCGGTTCTCCCGGCTCCGCTGTATAGTTTTTGGTTAGCCATTTAGGTAAAATCCGCGCCCTTAAAGAGAAGCCACCTAAGAGTGATTGAGCGATGTCCAACACAAAACAGGCCCCCAAAGTAGGATTCGTCTCCCTGGGTTGACCCAAAGCAACAAGACCAATCCATGGCTAATACTGTCAGTAAGGCTTGTGCTGGCGGGCTCCCATCACTGTACCGGTGCCGGAGTTGCAAGCTGTAGTACTGACATGTTGCTCAACACAGGATCATATATTCCGTTACCTAGGAGGTGTTCGTCCGTTCAACCATCAGGATACGCCCGAACTCGCTCAGGCTGTGCTCGACCTCCTCAGCCGCATCGAGCATGGGATCCTGACTGAACGCCTAGGCTAGGATGTTATGTTGGGTTTACCGATATTAAAGAGGTGCTTAATGACGTCCGTCTCTATGGAGACTCATAAGGCGATAAAAACGCTAATTGGCGCCGGTTATAATCCAAAGAAGCTGAGGCTACGTTGGCATTACTTTACGAGGATGAGCGACAAATAAGTCCACCAATACAGCAAACCGCGAGAAAGACCCGAATGCCCTCCATCATGTCAGAAACTTGTTCACTTTCTTAGCTCCTGAGGTATCGGCCATTGCTGCTTAAAATCCATAAATTCGGCAACAAACGAAACCATAATGCTCTTAACAAATTCATCATATACGGATTGATTGATAGTGACATGTACGAATGACTCCACTCTCAAAGAATCTCCTACTGCGGCTAGGAAATCCGCATCTTGAAAGGTTAGTGTCACTGTGCCACTTTTTTGATTCTGGCTCAGAACGATCTGCTGATTGGACATTTTCCACCTCGAAATGATGCTTATATGCAGTGTCATTATATGCGTGTACTCACAGCCGTGTACAGCACGCCGTATAACGTAGACCATAGATCCTCTAGTGAGGAGATAAAATGGATTCTGACGAGTTTGAGCTGGCGATGCTCGCAACTGCATTCGGTAAAAATGTACGAGAGCTGCGGTCTGCACGAGGTATGCAACAGGAAAAACTAGCACTAATTGCTGGTATAGACCGTGGTCATATGGGAAAAATCGAACGTGGGGAAACTAGGGTAACCCTGGAAAAAGTTTATCAGATCGCCAAGGCCCTAGGGGTCTCGCCTGCATCATTGCTGCCATAACCATAGCTGTTGCTCTAACCAAATGGCCTGCCAATAAACTCGAACATGCCAAACACCTAACCTTATAACTGCATACAAACCACCCAAGTCTGGTCTGGTCTGGTCTGGTCTGGTCTGGTACAGTTTCAGCCAGTGCCAGGCGAAACCACATTCGTTGTCATCAGAAGCATCGTCCAGATGGCCAACTAGAAACCGGCAGGTTTCTCAATCCCCTCATTGTTGACCACAACAAAACCATTGAAAACAATAACCCTGAGCTTGGGGGCATTCTGAAAATATCGATGATACTGAGGTTGGTGTACTCAGACTCGACTGCACAGGCATTACACAGCGTATCGAGCGCTGAAATTAATTTAGCTCGACCGGTATGAATCGCTACACCGCATCGTACAGCATCATCCAATCTGCCATCTCAAGCCCTATCCATATCACCAAAAAATGTATTCTGGCTCATAGTTAGCCAGTTCTGAGTGTGCAGCCAAGCTGGGCTGGCTAACATTTCGTTTTAATCATATACACAACCCCGTAGTTCTCATTTCTACTCTGCCACCAGTACAGCGACAAATAACTATGGGGAACGATCCTACCGGCTGAAATAGATAGGACTGCAACGCAGAGCGAAACGGCGTTGGAGCACTCTTGCATCCTAGGTCACATATTTTCATGTCAGATACAATCATAGGTAGAGACATTGTGCAGTCATCTTCGTTTTACCATTTACAACGCGGGCAGACAGCCCACTTTTTGCTTGATATAAAGAGGGTTCAAGCAAGCAGGCGTTGTGATTCTCTATAATCTAAGAGATTTTGTTGTAAAAATAGAAAGTCACATGCAAATCAATAACTTATTACTATATGATTTGTTGACATTTTTTTAGCTAACCATATGTTTTTATGATGCTTTTGTTTTTACAACAAAATGTCCTTCCAACTTAGCCCCTTACACCATAATTACAACAAATCAGAGAAATACAGTCATAGTTTTTCCGATTCAGGAATTAAAGAATATAGCTAAGTGTCTAATTTTAATTGATTATTCATCACTGTTGTAAACTTCATGTATTGTTGTTTAATGCTGATTGCAACCTAATCAATCTTTGCTTCATTGCCAATTTTAAAAATCATGAAATCCCTCGTAAAACTCACAAAAAACCAAAAAAGACATTGATATATAAGAAATTTCAAATAAGTCAAAAGCTATTTTGCGATAATTTTCGTTTTGGTGTGGCGATTGATGTTTGCAGCACTATAATGAACAAAAAGACCAGTTGTTGTATTTTTATGGAGTGGCAATTATGAGCATTAGGCAGTTGAGAGAACGGATCATTCAAGGCATTGAGAGTAGCGACAAAACTGAAAGTGCGCGTTATAGGCACCATCAGACAGCACTCAACATGTTACTGAAAACATCAATTGTGCAGTCCGAGGATGAGCTGGAAACTGCACTGTTAGAAAATCTCAGTGAAACAATAGAAAAGCTGAAAATGACCTTGGCACGTCAGAGCAGGAGTGATACGCGAGGCCCACTGACACGAGTGCGTCGGTTGGCAGAGTTCTACGCTCAAATAAACAACATAGATTTCAGCAAAATGACTTTTTGTGAGGCTCTGGCAGCAGCAGTTCAGAGGAAATACGGTGAGCGTCTCTGGCTCGATGAGGTCACTCCTAAGACGCAGAATAATATTAAGAAAAGCTTCATTACATACAGAGAAGTAGCACGTGAAATTATCAACGCGTCATTATCTAACTGCCCAGAGGCATGGCCAATTCTGAAAAGTAGCCCACAAGCGATTGGCAGCGCAACAAAAGTTTTGCGCGATTATATGATGGGTACATCACACCCTGCCGAGCGAGTACCTGACGTTCGCATCAATTTCATTGAAAGTTATTTCAATTTACCAAAAAACTTGTTGTTAGATAAAATTCATAGAAAAGTTGACCATCAACGCAGAGGAAAAAATCGGTCAGATCTTGATCTGTCGGCTATCAATCGCAGCACATTCATTAGCTCGTCACTGAATCCAAATCTACAGAAGGTTTATGATGAGTATTGTGAGTATAAAATAAATAAAAAACAACCAGCGATAGTAAACATTTCTGACGAGCTTAGGTCAGATCGACGCTATGAGATACGAGCAAAAGTCAATGAAAAAAACAGAAGAAACAATGAATGGACAATCAACGCGAAGGGCGAATGCGGCTCTGCTATCGCATTTAAAAGTCAGCTACTTTCATTTCAACATTTTTGTCATACTGAATTAGCTATTGATTACATGTCTGTTAGCAGTTATCACTTGACAATACCTGAGATTATGCAGGCTATGGCTGAATATTCGGAAGGACTGCAAACGGGTACAAGCCAATTCTCTAGAGTGCTAAATTTTGTAAAACGAGGGTCGGATTCGAAGGGCTACCTAAGGTTTTGTGCCGATCGTGGTAACAGAACAATCGAGGAGTTTTTTAAAGACCTAGATTTTATTATCGAGGAATATCCTAATTGGTTTAAGATGGCAGAGAAAGGCATCAACAGTCGCGGCCAAGCGGGCAAGAAAGGGAAACTGAACATTCAATTCTTACTCAACATACCTGCGTCAGATCGCCGAAATGCGGTTTATAGGGCCAGCCAGTGGTTATTCGATAAAGCAAAAGTATACAAGACCAATGCTGAGCAAAAAAATTTACTTTCGAATAACACAGACGATAAAAAACTAGAGCTGGCGCATAGAAAAAGTGCAGCATCTCAGATTGGCCGTGCGTTGCAGTATTTTAGAGCAGGACTGATACAAACAATCAGTTTTTATCAATCTCCGCGCAGCGCAAACTGGACTGAATTGAAATTTTACCCTAATGCGACATCACAGAACAAAAACTATGCAAGTATAACATATCATCGTCAGCGTAACCGATTCCAACTATATATCCCATGTTTTGGTACATCGATGGTTAGTGACGATAACACAAAGTACAGATATCTTAAAAACGCAAATGCAAAAAATAGCGTGGATGTTGATGTTGAGTTACCAGAACAGCTTACCCCGCTGATCAAAGAGTATTTGAACATAAGGCGCAGCTATATTGAGTTTGATCTCATGACCTTTGCGGGCGTTCAGTCAATTGACGATATTGATATCTTTTTCCCTTGGCGTAGCATTCGACAAAGCCAAGTAAACAACGAGGAAAACCTTAAAATAAGAAGTAAATATATAGAAATATCATCAAAACTGTCAGATAATTTCATATCACTGACATATCAGGCCTATCTGATGACGATGCCTCATGATAAACAACATGGTATCAACATTCATGCGTTAAGACACCTTGTTGCAGAAACGCATCTCGAGGAACATCCTGGTGATTTTATTGGTGCAGCAGCGAAGCTCAATGATGACGTGGAGCAAATAATTAAGACATACGGTGATAAGGATAGAGCTAAAGCGATGCGCAGAGTATCTGACAATGAAACGCTGGACTTCTCATTTACGTTATAATAAGCAGTAGAGAATATTTATACAGTTCTAGTTATCACCTGACACCGACCTAAAATCGGTGTCTTGTTTACGCTACTTTCGTGCGCCCTTCCTTTGGTATCAATATCAGAGCCTTCCACCGTACTGCATCCATCCCCCCTCCCTGATTACCAGCCCGCTCCTACGCACCCTCTAAAGCTCAATGAGCTCACCTGGGGAGTGGTCATACATCTAAATCCAATTGGAACTTGACGAAGTTCAAAACAATCAAATGTAAGTGTATGATTTTTCATGAAAGTGTTGTAACTACTGATGTAGTTAAAGCATCCAATTTAACTGAATAAACTGATGTGCTTTTATACATAGATCCATTTGTGGGTAGGATAGAGATGGCAAGAATCCTGATGACTCGCGCCCTTGACGACAACGGCCATATAGTTGATGTCAAAGAGGTTGTGAGTGGCAAAGGATGCAATTGCACATGCATAGGTTGTCAGGGCGCTGTCTGGGCAATGAAGGGGCAAGTTAAAGCCCATTATTTCTCTCATGAGCCTAATTCAGTCGAACAGAATGCCTGTACCTGGAAGCCGGAAACGGAAATACATATCCTAGCTAAAGAGGTTTTAGCAACGGATAGGCAGTTGTTACTGCCTATTGGAACTATAAATCCAATACATCAAAATATAGCCTTTGATGAGATGGTATGTGAGGTTTATGAAGGCAGAGTTATACCTGATGTTATTGGGTTCATCGAGGGAGAGAAGGTTCTCATCGAAATTGCAGTTACGCATTTTTGTGATCGAGAGAAAGTTAAAGAATTAAAGAGGGTGAATGCAACCTGCATTGAACTTGACCTGAGTGGATTTCGTGTGAAAGGAGAGATAATATCAAAAGAAGAGATAAGAGATTATCTAAAAAAATGCCCCAAAAAATGGGTGTCTGTAGCCCCTGTAGGCAACTTCTCCGAAATGATTTACTCCCATAATAGACAACAATTATTGTCTTTACAGCATCAGTATTCATCTTTGAGTTCAAAGCACCAGACAGAGGTTAAAAAACTTAATGCAGAATTCGAAGCGATAAAAAATACGCGCGAATCAGAACTAAGCGATATGCAAAGAGTGATTCAACAGTCTCGGCATGCAGAAGGCAAGGCTAACGCCATTTTAAAAAGATGGGAGAGAGTGTTAAAAGAAAAAGAGTCGTCCATTTTAGAGGCACAGGAAAAAATAATCCTATTGGAAGATCAATACAGAAGCTTTGAAATGGAATTGAAAGACCGTCTATATCATATACAAGATGAAGTTGATCAAAAGCAAGATTTACTACGTGACCTTCTTAATTTAGATGAACTTAAGGCTGAGTTTTATTCACAGGTTGATGATATAAATAGAACCATTAAAGCCAAAGAGGCTCAGCTTGAAGCTAGTGAAGTCGAAATACGCAGGCGGTCAGCCTCGTTAAACCTTATACAAAAAAATCTAAATGATAGCCTCATCTCATTACAAGAACGAGAATATGCTCTAACAGAAAGATCCAAAGACTTGGCAAACATCGTAGATATTAAATCAAGAGAGCAGGCTAAAGTAATGTTTGAGCAGTTACTGAAAGAAAAAGCAAATGAGATAAAAGCTCTTGAGGAAAAAGAAAGGAAAGCAAAAAAAGATATTGATGATTTAAGGCGAAAATATAGTTCATATATCAAGATCCCATAACTTATTTTGGTCTTTTCAAAACTACTGCTACGCGCTAGATCCCGTCATCAACTTACAGCAAACCAAATGTTCTCTGACCCCAAGCATAGAGTACCAACTCGGTAAAGTTTGCTGACCAGCTATAAGAGCATCTCTAGTGACATCATTGACAATAATCGACTGATATACTTGAATGGGCTCAATTGAGATTTTTTCATTTTCTGCGAACCGCTTTGCTCACCTAGCCCCTCTTATCAAGCAAGAGAGTGATTCAACACTCTTGCCATCGGAGGAGACTGACATGTTCTATGTAAAGAATGTCCCAAACTGGGAGCGAGTGTTACGCATCATCCTGGGCATCATGGCGCTTGTGTTTCCAGTGATGAGCTGGGGGAAATCTGACCTTGCTGTTGCAGCAGGAGTGTACAGATCTAGTTATCACCTGACACCGGCCTCAAACCGGTGTCTTGTTTACGCTACTTTAGTGCGCACTTCCTTCGGTATCAATTTCAGACCCTTCTTGAACATGGTGTAGGGGGTTTGACCCTCCATCATCCTGCCTTGATGTGGCCGCTGGGTGTTGTAGTGCTCCAGGTAGCTATCCAGGTCTGTCTGCATCTGCTCTACCGACTCATACCAGGTCGTTCTCCCCTTGATACGGAAGTGTTCATCCAGCAGTGTGCGATGCAGCCGCTCGATAAAGCCGTTGCTCTGCGGCCTGCGCACCTTGGTGGTTCGGTGCTCAATCCCCTCCAGTTGCAGGAACAGCTCGTAGGGATGGTGGTCAGGGCGCCCACAGAACTCGCGCCCGTTATCCGACAGGATGGTATAGACCCGTGCCTCGTGGGTTTCAAAGAATGGCAGCACCGTTTCGTTAAGCACATGGACCGAGGTGATGGGCAGTTTGCTGGTGTAGAGCCGCCCCCAGGCGTGGCGGCTATAGCAGTCCAGCACGGTTTGCAGATACACCTTACCGACCCCCTTGAGCGCGCCGACGAAGAAGGTGTCGACCGCCACCAGTTCCCCGGTGTAGTGAACCTCAATCTGGCGTTCTCGGAACTCGGGACTGAATCGCTCTAACAGGCGAATTTGCTCGTCATTGAGCTCAATGGTCTGCTCACGGTGGGTTTTCTCGAGGCGCAACAAGCGGTCGTGTTTGGAGAGCAAGTCGTGACGTTGCCACACACCACGCACGCCGCCGGCACTGACATTGATGCCTTGCAGAGCCAGTTCTTGGGCGACCCGCAGCGGGCCATGAGTTGGTCTGGTGAGGGAGTAATCGAGTATGGCCTGTTCAATCTCGGGAGCGACCCGATTGGGATGAGCCCCTTTACAGCCGGGCAATTTGTCGAGCAATCCCTCGGCGCCATAGGTCTGGTAATTACGGCGAATTTCGTAGAACTGCTGACGGCTGTAGCCGATGAGCTTGCAGGCTTTGCTGACATTATTGAGCTCTTTGGCAAGCTCTAGCAGGCTGAGTTTGCGACGTGCTACTTTCTCGTTGGTGGTCATACGGTGACTCCAGATAACACGGTAGGGGTACCGTTTTGTTATCCGGTTTGAAGCCGTATGACCACTCCCTTTTGTGGGCAACTGTCAGGTGAATACCATCTCCATACAGCAGGAGTAATGAGTGCCATCCTTTCCATGACGGGCCTGATGGGGTTCTGCCCGATGTGCGCCATGGTTGGCCGTAAACTCGACAAAAGGAACTGAGTCATGACACATTGCATGATGGAAAAAGAGAACCTCATTCTGTCTGCTCAGACAGAAGATCATGCGGCTATCTCCCGCTTGCTGGCAGTATGCCATGCAGATGCACGGCGCTACGCACGCAAACACTGTCATGCCAGTGATGTTGATAACACCAATCAGATCGCCGCAGCGGATGTTGCTGAAATAACACTGACACTGGGTGAGCCTTCCAAAGGCTTGCAGAATTCCGCCTCAAGATTCCACATATGACAAAGTTGGGTGGCTACAAAGATGATGAATAATCCTTTTTTGGTGCTGGTTGACAACAGTTCGATACGAACACTGCTCCTTATCGCCTTTTCCCTGCTTTTGTTACTTCTGCTTGCCGTCTCGTCCGTTGCCCTGCATCGTTTTAATACGTTAACAGATGGAATCAATCAGTTTGTCGAGCAGCAAGCACGGATTGAATTTCTTGCCCAACGAGCTAATCAATACTCTCAGAACGCAGCACTGCATTTGCTGCTTCTTCTGCAAACAGACGAACGTTACAAGCGTGTACCCCTCTATACAGCGATGGACTCTGCACTGGCTGCATCCGATGCCGCTATTGAAGGATTAGAACGGGCTGCATCAATGGGGGGAGATGTGGGTGATATTGACCAACTCATAAACCTGCGAAAGCATTATGGTGACTCTTTTCAGCAAACGGTGGAACGAATCGAAATTGATGGCTTGTCTTCCGCTCGCCAACACTATGAAGAGCAAACTGATGTACTTCTTAAAGCATTGCTTGTTCAGACACTACGTATTGCAGAGCATCAGCAAGAACTGATGCAAAGTGGGGTTATCGCACTCAAAGACGATGCAAACCGAGCGCGTTTGACCGTTATTATCCTTGCATTCAGTGCGCTCGTCACTGGAAGTGTCTTGGCGCTGTTGATTGCCAGAAGCATTGCCAAACCTGTACACAAAGCTGTGATGGTCGCTGAGGCTATAGCTGGAGGGGATTACCAGTGCAAGGTGCCTTTAGGCCTAGGCGTTGAAACGAAAGCACTTATGCGGGCTCTTGATACCATGCGCCGTAGTATCTCGACCCGCGAGCAGCATATTTTGCGGCTAGCGTATGCGGATCCACTTACTGAGCTCCCAAACCGCACCTGTTTTATGGAGGCGCTGACAGAGGCGGCTTTACAAGGTAGTGGCGCTTTAGTGCTCATCGATATTGATAGATTTGCCCAAATTAATAATGCTCTGGGCCATCTGGTGGGCGACAGGCTCCTACAGGAGATGGCTCAACGTTTACTCGCCATGGTTGCTGGCAAGCACTTGGTGGCGCGTTTGGGAGGCGATGAGTTTGCGCTACTTATCAAAGAGGTCGATTACTTCAATATCCTTGATAATGCCCAAGAGTTACTGGGGCAACTCCGTAAGCCTATTGAACTGGATGGTCAACGCCTTGACGTTGAGGGCAGTCTGGGGATCGCGATATTTCCAGAAGATGGTAATAACAGCAGCTTGCTAATGAGGCGAGCAGGTATGGCAATGCGTCATGCCAAACGCCGCCGTGACGGTTTCGCCTTTGCGTGCAAGATTGCAGATGAATCCCCCCATGAGCAATTAGCCTTGATTGGTGAAATGCGAGATGCCTTGATCAACGAGGAGTTTGTCGCCTTCTTTCAACCCAAGTTGGAGCTTGCGAGTGGCCTCGTCAAGGCGGCGTTTTTCAAGATAGTTGTCGCGTAACCCTGTTTTAAGCCGCTTGTTTTTCTTCTGGTTCTGACCGCTCTGGGTTCAGCATCACGGCTCCTATCGGTGTCCAGTTTCGTGTGTTCCCACTCCA